>CAZCJG010000209.1:0-8622 GCA_964498575.1 uncultured Anaerolineales bacterium
CGGGATGATCGCCAGATCGGAGGTCGAGCCGGAGAAGGCGAAGCGCTCCGGCACCCCGAAGGGCTGGACTTCCAGCGGCAGCTCGATCGCGTCCCCGCCCGCCGGGGTGATCAGCCGCGCCGAGACCGTGTTGACGCCGACCTGCGAGGCGACCACCGACCAGCGCGCCACGCGCGTCTCGTTGAAGGGCAGGTCCAGGCTCCGCTCACCCTTGTCGAGCTGCACCAGGCCGGGCGTCTCCAGGGCGCAGGTGGCGCTTTGCGGCCCGCCGGTGTAGTTGCGGCCCAGCACGTCCAGCACGAACTGGTCGCCCTGGACGGCGAAGCGCGGCAGAGCGGGATCGGCGATGACCGCCTTGCTGACGACCATCTCGCCCGCGCCCTGCCCCGCCAGCGTATCGACCGTGATCGCCCGCGCCAGCGCCCGCCACGTGGTCAGGTTGTCCGGCAGCGGGAAGGTGATCGTCGCCTCGCCGTCGGGGCCGGTCTCGATGGCCGGGTTCCAGTAGGCCGTGTCGCGGAACTCGCGGCGCGGGACGACGGCGGCGGCCAGGTCCGCCGGGGGTTCGGGGGCGACGGGGGCGCCCGGCGCGGGCGTGCCGGTGGGGGCGGCGGCCGCGGTGCCGGTAGGTTCAGACGTGCCGGAGGGCGGTGGCCACGGCCACCAGCGCCGTTCGGATCGGTCGTACTCCTGGTAGGCGGACCAGTTCGAGGGCTGGGCCGAGTCGAAGGTGCCGAGCCAGGACTCGCGCGGCCGCCAGAAGGCGTCGAAGATGTCGCCCGAGGTGTCGCCGGCCAGCGCCAGCACCGCCTTGTCGACCACGGCGAGCGCGATTTGGGCGTTGACGGGCCTCCCGGCGTGGTCGCGCACCCGCAGCGTGAAGGTGGCGTCCTCGCCCGGCGCGCGGATCAGCTTGTCGGGGACGACCTCCACCGAGAGGCGCTTGTCGACCGCCGGGACGATCAGGTTGACCTCCGCCGACAGCAGTTGGCCCTCCATGCCGTTGACGTAATAGCTGCTGCGGGCGTCCACCGGCTGCCAGATCAGCACCCTGGCGCGGACGTTCGGGGCGTAAGCGGCCTTGATCGGCAGCTCCACCGGCGTCCCCCCGCTAACCGGCACGACCAACTCGTCGTACACTTCGTCCCGCTCCAGCGTGACCAGGGCGGTGCCGGTGATCGGCGAGCGCACGAGCAGCCGCGCGGTGTCGCCGGCGGCGTAGCTGTCCTGGTCGGCCTGGACCTCCAGCCCGCCGTTCCAGTACCAGGGGTAGCGCCCGTCGTAGAGCCAGGCGTAGGATCCCGCGCTCACCTGTCGCCCGGCGTCGTCCCTGGCGCTGGCATAGATCTGGTACCAGCCGTAGCCGAGGTCCCGGATCCGCGCCGTCACGCGCCCGTCCGTCCCCGTCGTCGCGCTCTCGCGGCGGACCGTGCGGTAGCCGCCGGCGGCGTGCCAGTCCCATACCTGCACCTCGATGTCCACCTTGCGATTCGCCGCGGGCCGGCCGTCGTGGCCGAGCGTGCTGAGCTCCAGCTCGACCGGCTGGCCGACCTCGATGCCGTAGCGGCGGTTGACGAGGCCCAGGCTGAAGGCCGCGGGATGGACCGGCACGCCGGCCACCGCGTAGACCGGCCGGCGGCTGGCGTCGGTGACCTCGGCCTCGAAGGTGTAGCTCGCGGCGGCCTCGCCGGTGGCCTGGACCGGCACGACGATCGACCAGCCGCCCTTGTCGTCCAGCTTGCCCTTGCGCTCGACCGAGGGGTAGTTGCGGGATTGGTCGTTGCGATAGCCGCGCACGGTGATGTCCGCCCCGCTGACCGGCTGGCCGAAGTAGTAGTCCGCCTGGATCTTCACGATGGCCGTCTCGCCCGTGATGTAGTAGGGTTTGTCCGGCGTGACCGCCACCGCGTAGTCCGGCTTGACGTACTCCTCGACCTTGAAGCCGCCGGCCAGCGTCTGTCCCCCGACCACCAGCTCGACCTTCCAGTCGCCGAGCGCCACCTCGTCGCCCAGGCGCAGGTCGCCGCTCACGCTGCCGAAGGCGTCGGTGCGCAGGCTGGTCTGCTGGATCACGTTGTTGGAGGCGTCGCGGATGGTCGCGCTGATCGGCGTGGAGGCCGCGAGGACCGCCGGCGCGTCGCCTTCGAGCCGGCGCAGGGTGGCCTTGAAGTGCACGGTGTGGCCGGGCCGGTAGATCGGCCGGTCGGTGTGGATGTGGGCGGCGAAAGCGGGCGCCTGCATCGCCGCCTGCCGAGACTGCCAGTCCCACGACCAGTAACCGTCCTTGAACCAATGGGCATCCAGCCCGACTGCCGTCATCTGCCCGCCGATCGTCGCGAGGGCGTATTTCGCGCCGCCGGCCGCGCCGAAGCGGGTGATGCCGCTGCCGTTGCCTGTCGCGCTGGCGATCGCCCGGCCGTCCGCGCCGTAGAGCGTGACGCTCGGGTCGGCTCCGGGACTACCGGACGGCAACCGCGACGCCCAGACCGACAGACCCCGGCGGCCGGCCTTGGCGACCAGCGCGTAGTCGCTGAACACGAGCAGCGTCTGCGCCCCGCCGACATGCGGGTGGCGGGCGTCCAGCACGTACAGGCCGGGCCGCAGGCCGGCGGGCGGCGGGACCTCGATGGCCCCGGCCTCCGCGTCGATCGACCGGCTCCACTGCGCGGCCACCGCCAGCCCGCCGACGTCGATGGCGTTGCGCTGGTTCGGCCGCAGCGCGGTCAAGCGCTGGATGAAGCCGGCGGGGTCCAGCGTATAGAGAGTGAAGCTGAAGGTGCCGCGGGAAGCGTGCGGCTGGAAGGGTATGCCCCGGCCGCCCGCGGGGGTGATGAGCTGAACGGGCAGGCCCGTGCTGAAGTCCGGAGGCTGGGGGCTCGCGCTGGTGGTGAAGGACCAGCGGTAGGGATCGGCGAGCGGGCGCTCGCCGGTGCGGGTACGGATCGTCTCGGCGAGCGTGGCGGAGATGGCCCGGCCCGGCGGCAGCGGCTCGTCCGGCAGCAGCTCGACCTTCTCGCGGTTGTCGTACGCCTCCCAGATGAAGCGGCCGGCGACCGGCGGATCGAGCGTCAGGCCGGCCTCGACGCTGGCGCGGTCCATCAACTGGTTGAAGCCGACGATGATGCGCTGGCCGGACCAGACCTCGGTGCGGTCGGGGGTGGGCCCGACCCAGGCGATCGCCGCGGGCTGGGCGCGGCTGGTGGCGATGCCGCCGGCGAGGGCGGCGGCGGCGAGCACGACGACGATCAGCACTCGACCGCCGCGAGCGGCCAGCGCGCGCGGGACGAGCGTGCCCCGGCGCGGGTCGGAGGCGATGGCGACGACGGACCGTGGGGAGCGGTGCATGGGAGTCCTCCTGAGTTCAGGCAAGCTGCCGTTGTGGATGCCTCCGGATCTCGGAGAAGCGAGCCGTCGATGCGCTTGCGGGAGGGCCGGGGCGTAGAGCTATGGAGGATTACGCACGGTTGGATGCGAATGTGACCCCGGCCCTCTCAAGCTCGCTTCACCCGGCTCGATGCCGATGGCTCATGGCCGTGGGCCCCCCTTGTCCGCCCACGGCAGCAGCGCCCGACCGCGGGCGCCCGGCGTCGGGCTGGGCGTAGGCGTCCGAGTGGTGGCGATGCCCGTAGGCGTGGGCGTCTCCGTGGCGGCGGGGCTGGTCGGCGTCGGCGTCCAGGATGAGCAGGTGGGAGGCGGGGTGAGGGTGACCTGGGGCACGTGGCGGCTGTTGTTGGACGGGTCGTCGTAGGGCAGCGGGCGGGCGCGCACCCAGCTCACCGGCGGGTCGACCGGCATCAGATCGGCGGTCTCGCCCGGCCGCAGGCGGCGGATCGACCAGCCGGGGCGGTAGCCGTCGGCCTCGACCGTGATGCCCTCGGCGAAGCCGTTGCCGCGGTTGGCGACGCGGACGTGGACCTGGACGCGGATCGGCGGGATCGCGCAGCTCTGGTCGAAGCCCATCGCCCGAACCTCGGCCCGCTCGACGACGACGTCCGGGCGCGGGAAGGCCGTCGGGGTCGGGCCGGGGGTGCAGGTCGGCCCCTGGGTCGGGACCGGCATGTAGATCGCGTTGTTGGTCTCGTCCTGTTCACGGACGGTGTTGTCGGGGTCGATGGACAGCGGTTGGTAACCCCTGAGGGCATCCCGCTGGCGCATCGCGCCGGCCTGGAGGTCGGGGATGTCCCACACCGTCGCGCCGCTGTTCATCTCGGCGACCCGAAAGGCCGGCGCATCGGCGTCGCCGTCGTTGTGGATCGCCAGGTTGGATCCCCACCGCGCCGGGTCTCCCGCCGTCATGCAGCCCCAGCGGTACTCCAGCCAATACCAGCCGAAGCCGGCCAGCTCCGCCGCCGGTCCCGGCTCGGCGGTCGGGGTGCCCGGCCCGGGTGTCGGCGTCGGCGCGCAGGTCGGGCCGGGGATGCCGCCGGGAGGCACCAGTACCGGCGGATACCAGTTGTCGTCCTCGTTGGACTCCGCGACGGCGCCGGTCGGATCGAAGGCCCCGCCGGGATCGACGATCACGCCGGAGCCGGGCGAGATAGGGAGGACCAGGCAAAGCTGCTCACCGGCGAGCAAGCCGCTGGCGCGGGCGATCGGCGCGCCGGGCGCGGTGTCGGCGGCCAGGTCGAAGGGCCCCGCCGGCGTCTCGCCGTCGTTGATCACGCACAGGAAGAGACCGCCCGGAGGCCCCGACGGGCTGACGCAGCCGCGCAGGCCGCCCTCGCCGGTTTCGCGCCACGCGCCGGATACCGGGACGAGGTTCGGCAGGCCGGGCGTGGCGTCCGGCCTGCCGTCGGTCGCGGACGGGGTCGCGCTTTCCTTCGGAGTTGCGCTCGGCGTCGTGGTGGTCAGCGGCGCCTGGGCGGCGATGCCCGGCGCGCTCGGTTCGACCACCCGCTGGGGGATGGCGGCGGCCGACAGCCGCTCCGTCCGCGGGCCGCCGGCCAGCATGCCCGCCGTCAGGCCCACGGCGGTCGCCAGCGCGCCGGTCAGGGCCGCGGCCGCGGCGGCGCGGGAGATGCCGGAGCGGGGGGTGTTTGGGCTCATTGTATGCCTCCATAGGTGCTACGCGATCCATTCGTGGCGTCACGGGCACTCCACGCGCCAGTCGAGATCCTTGGGCGACGACCGGCAGATTCCGCAATTCAGTCCTTTGGTCCATACTACGCCTGACACTTGGTTCATCGTGACACATTTTCCCTCGGCTGGAGTTCGCTGCAAATTTGCGATACAATTGCAAATATGCTGAATGGGCCAACCTTGAGCCAGACCTACATCCCGCGCAGCCTCGAGCCCGTGCTCGGCAAGGCGGCACGCGAGTTCCCCGCCACCGTTCTGGTCGGCCCGCGCCAGTCTGGCAAGACGACGCTGCTGGGGCGCTTGTTCGGGGAGAGGTACCGCATGATCTCGTTGGAGGCGCCCGATGTCCGCGCCGCCGCGATCGCCGATCCGCGCGGCTTCCTCGACCTCTACCCGCCGCCGGTGATCTTCGACGAGATCCAGCACGCGCCCGAGCTGCTGCCCTACATCAAAGAGCAGGTCGATGCCCGCCGGCAACAAGCCGGGCAGTTCATCCTCACCGGGTCGCAGAACCTGCTTCTGATGCAACAGATCACCGAGAGCCTGGCCGGCAGGGCGGCCGTGCTCAGGCTGATGCCGCTTTCCCAGCGCGAGATTGCGCGGGAGCCGGACCGACCACTGCCCTGGGAATCCGGCGCGCGCCGCGCGGCTGAGGCCGGACCGCCGGCCATCGGCGATCTCTGGGAGGGGATCCTTCGCGGCAGCTATCCCGAGGTCGTCGCCCAGCCGGAGCGGGACTACCGGCTCTGGCAAGCGAGCTACGTGCAGACCTACTTGGAGCGCGATGTGCGCAACCTGCGCAACATCGGCGACCTCGGCCTGTTTCAGACCTTCCTGCGCGCGCTGGCCGTGCGGAGCGCCGGGCTGCTCAACCTGAGCGACCTGGCGCGCGACGTGGCCATCGCCGTCAACACCGCGCGCGACTGGTTGTCGATCTTGGAGGCCTCCTTCCAGGTGATTGTCCTGCGGCCGTACTTCGTCAACCTGGGCAAGCGCCTGGTCAAGTCACCCAAGATCTACTTCACCGACACCGGCCTGCTGTCGTACCTGGTCGGCCTGCGCGACCCCTTGCATGCCGCCGCCGGACCGATGGGCGGCGCGATCTTCGAGAACCTGGTCGTCGCCGAGCTGTTCAAGACCTTCCTCCATCGCGGCGAGGAGCCGCCGATCCACTTCTGGCGCACCGCCGCCGGCTCCGAGGTCGACCTCGTGGTCGAGCGTTCGACGGAGCTGATCCCCATCGAGATCAAGCTCTCGGCCACCCCGAGCCCGCGCATGGCCGCCGAGATCGCCGCGTTCAAGCGCGACTTCGGGGACCGCGCGGGTAGGGGTTACGTGGTCCACCCCGGCAGCATCGCCCTGCCCTTGGGGAGCGACACCGTGGCGCTTCCTTTCGCCACAGTGTAGGCAAGGCCCGGGGCGGCGCCAAGCGTTGCGGCGCCTGTACAAAGTCGTTCGACTTGCCAGGAAAGGAGACATCGACGTTGAGCCTCTTCAAAGTTGGGCTTCCGCCGATGACCGCGCTCGGCCTCGTCACGCTCCTTGTGCAAACCGCCGCGGCTGGCGAACGGAGCGGCTAGCTACCAGATCCCCGGCACCAGCCGGTAGCGCACGCGGCGCGCGTAGTCGGCGTAGCCGGCGAGCTGCGCTTGGAGGAAGCGGTCCTCGAGCGCCGTGCGCGCCAGGATCGCGGCGGTGCCGATGAGGGCGGGGGCGAAAGCCCACGGCGAGCGAAAGATCAAGGGCATCATCAACACCAGCGAGACGGAGCCGACATAGCCGGGATGACGGATGTAGGCGTAAGGGCCGCTGCTGACCGTAACGTGACCGCGCTCGCGCTGGATGCGCACCATCGTCTCGAAGAAGGGGTTGGCGGACATCGCCCACACCACGAGCGCGTAAGACAGCACGAGGCCGGCCGAGCCGATCACCACCACGGCGATCGGCCAGGCGGCGGGGCCGTGCAGGCGGTATTCCAAGCCGGCCACCGCCGGCACCGCCACCGACAGGATCGCCCAGGCCGTCGCGATCACCTGGTCCCAGCGCGGCGCCTCGGAGCGCCGCATGTGGGATCGCGCGGCGACCACCTCCGGGTGGCGCGGGGCGAACAGCAGCGCCGCCGCCGCGGTGCAGCCGCCATAGAGCCCGATAAACAGCCAAGCTTCCGGCCAGCGCCACGTGCCCGCGAAGCCGAAGAGCAGCAGCGCGGTAAACAGCAGCGAGGCGGCAATCTGGATCCAGCGCCGGACGATGTCGCGGCGCTGGTCGGGCGGCGCGGCGGCGGCGGGATCGGCGCCGACGGCCGACGCCGCGATATCGTCCGGTGGCGCGGGCGTGGATAGTTCGTCAGGCTTGGGCATGGGGCGGGATTATAGTCCATCAGCGGTCCACATCACCCGCCGCACTTTGGCTGCGTTCGCCCTGTGCCAGCTTGCACACAGCCATCAATGCGACTAGATTGCCAACATCACACCGCAGGAGACTCCAACCATGCACCGAACCACCATCGACCTCCTCGCCTGCCCCAACGGCTTCGCCTTCCTCGGGGGCGAAAGAGCCGTGCGCGAGGATGCGGTGGCGTGGCTGGCGCCGCATGGGCGGGTGATCGAGGTGTCGATCGGCACCGGCGGCAACGTGTCCTAATGGACGCGCGCGTGGTCGTCGATGGCCTGGGGCCGGTCGCCAAGACGCTGCTCCTGCCGCTCTACTTCCGCGCCGTCGAGACCGGGCGGCGGGACGGCGTCCTGCGCGCCTCGGCCGGTACCGCCGTCTGCGCTGGCTGCCGCTGATGGCGGGCTCGTCGACCGTGGTTCGGTGCAGGTTAAACGCGCCGATCAGCTCCCCGGGCGATGAGGAAGACCTTCCCGAACCCCCTCCGAGAGTATAATCCAGCCCCGATCCGGACGCAGGCTCACGCTCGCCGGAATCCGGTAGCCACCGATGACCCTCTGGACCGTGCTCGCCGCCTTCGCCGCCCTGCTCGCGCTGGTCGTGCTCTACGACATCGCGCAGCGCCAACACGCCATCCTGCACAACTTCCCGATCATCGGCCACCTGCGCTACCTGCTCGAGTCGATCGGCCCCGAGCTGCGCCAGTACATCGTCACCGGCAACGACGAGGAGAAGCCGTTCAACCGCGACCAGCGGAGCTGGATCTATACCTCGTCCAAGCGGCGCAACAACTACTTCGGCTTCGGGACCGACAACGACCTGGAAACGTCGCCGAGCTACTTGATCATCAAGCACCGCACCCTGGCCCTGCCCGCGCCGCCGGGCTTCGAGGGGCCGGATCACGACTACCCGATCCCGGGTGCCAAGGTCCTGGGCGCCGCGCGCGGGCGGCGGCTGGCCTTCCGGCCGAGCTCGGTGGTCAATATCTCCGGCATGAGCTTCGGCGCGCTCTCGGCGCGGGCGGTCGAGGCGCTCAACCGCGGCGCCACCTTGGCAAGCTGCCTGCAGAACACCGGCGAGGGCGGCGTCTCGCCCTATCATCGCCAGGGCGGCGAGCTGATCTGGCAGATCGGCACCGGCTACTTCGGCTGC
>CAZCJG010000210.1:0-8585 GCA_964498575.1 uncultured Anaerolineales bacterium
ATGAGCGCGGTGCGTTTGGAGAGCGCGGCGAGGGCGGCGATCAGGGCGAGGGCGGCGATCCAGCGGGGCGACAGGCCGGCGCGCGTGCCGCGGGCGAGGATGGCGAACCATAGCGTCGCCAGCGCGACGGCGCACAGGTCGTTGTTGACCACCGCCCCGGCGAAGCCGAGCATCGGCGCGGCGGCGACGACGATGGCGACCGCCGGCACCAGGCGCCAGCCCAATACCTCCCGCGCGGCCAGGAGCGCGAGCACCAGCGTGACCAGCACCAGGCCCACCGACATCAGCCGCATCGCGTGGAGCCTGCGCGCGATCTCGCCGGGAGCCGCGAGGGGCGCGGGCGACAGCCGATCCGAGACGAGCGCGACCAAGGCGAAGGGCAGGTAGCCGAGCGGCGTCTCGCTCCCGATCTGGGTCGGCGCGTCGCGGAAGCGCGCGACCTCGGCGAAGGTCGCCGGCGGCGCGGTCGGCGGCGGCGCGTCGGCGTGGCTGTAGAAGCGGTGCTCGGCCATCGAGGCGATGATCACGGCCTCGAGCGCCGGGTCCGGCCGCGCCGGGACGCCCCGCGCCCGCGCGGTGAGCAGCGCGTACTCCGCGTGGCCCGGCTCGTCGGGGCCTTGCCAGGGCGGGAGCATCCCGGCCAGCAGCAGCCCGCGGCAGGCGCAGTAGACCAGGAGCAGCGCGACGACCGCGCCGGACCGGCCTGCGGTAGGCGGGCGCAAGTCCGGCCCCGCGCTTGTCCCCGGGCCTGTCACGGTTTGTACCCCCATTGCTTCCGGCGTATGATTATCGCTTGCTTTTCGGACCAAACCCCCGCTTGCGGCGTTCAGGAGGCACGAGCTTGTTTTACAAGTGGCCCACGATTCCCCCGGATACCCTCACCCAAGATCGCATCGATTACATCCAACAAGTTGGGCAGAGCCTGCCCAAGGCCGAGATTGTCGAGATCAAGCGGAAGATCGTCAAGCTCAAGCTCCCCGATATCGAGGAGCCGATCGAAGGCGACGTGACCCAGAGTGGCTTCACGATCTACCTCGGCGGCTTCGATTGGGTAACCTACCCGACGCCGCCGCGGCTGCTGCAGAAGTTTCCCGAATTCATGCCGCTCCCGCAGCAGATCTTCAAGTCCGACTCTGACGACATCCTGGACGAGTTCTAGCACCTGCCTCTCGGAAGGGCGTAGGGGCCCGCCCCTACGCAACGCCCACCCGCACCCCACCCGTCCCGAGCGAGCGATCGGCCGCCTCGAGGATCGCCACGACGTCGCGGCCGTCCACGCCGGAGGTGCGCGGCGGCGTCCCGTCGCGGACGCAGGCGACGAAGTGGGCGCACTGGCGCTTGAGCGGCTCGACCCAGTCCAGCCGCGGCGAGTGGACGTCGCCGTAGCGATACGAAAGCTGGAACTCGCCGAAGGTGTCGGTGTAGGGCGGCAGGTCGATGCCGCGGTCGTAGACCGTGATCTTGTCCAGCGGCGCCAGGTCGTCGTAGACCACCATCTTGCGGTCGCCCACCACCGTCACGCGGCGGATCTTGCAGGGATCCAGCCAGCTCGCGTGGATTTGCGCCAGGCTGGCGTCCGCGAAGTCCAGCGTCAGCCAGGCGACGTCCTCGATGCCGGGGCGCAGGTAGGCATGGCCATGCGCGCGCACGCCCAGCGGCGGGCGGCCCAGGATCACCCGCAGGATCGACAGGTCGTGCGGCGCCAGGTCCCACAGCACGTTGATGTCGGGCTGGCAGATGCCGAGGTTGACGCGGGTGGCGTGGATGTAGTACAGCCGGCCCAGCTCGCCGGAGCGGACCAGGTCGCAGAGCAGCTCGACCGCCGGGTTGTAGACGAAGGTGTGGCCGACCATCAGGCAGCGGCCCGCGCGCTCGGCCGCCGCGATGATCGCGTCGGCGTCCGCGGTCGAGGTCGCCAGCGGCTTCTCCACCAGCACGTGCTTGCCGGCCGATAGCGCCTCGATCGCAAGCTGGGCATGGGTCGACGGCGGGGTGGCGATGACCACGGCGTCGACCCCGGGATCGAGCAGGCGGTGATGGTCCGCGACAACGCCTGCGTCCGGGTAGTGCCGCGCGGCGTGCGCCCGCCGGTCCGGGTCGAGGTCCGCCACCGCGACCAGGCGCGCCTCGGGCAGGGCGTGGAAGTTGCGGGCCAGCTTGGCGCCCCAATAGCCACAGCCGATCAACCCTACCCGGATCATGTTCGCTATTTTCTCGACGTGAGGAGGGCGGAGGGCGTGCGGGCGAGGATGGCGAGGTCGCGGGCGAGCGAGCGGGTGGCGATGTAGGTGAGGTCGAGGTGGACCATCTCGTCGAAGGTGCAGCGATCGCGTCGCGAGACCTGCCACAGGCCGGTGATGCCGGGCGGGACCTCCAGGCGGCGGAAATGCCAGTCGGACCACAGCTCGACCTCGTAGGGCAGGGCGGGGCGCGGGCCGACCAGGCGCATGTCGCCGCGCAGGACGTTGACGAGCTGCGGCAGCTCATCCAGGCCGGCGGCGCGCAGGACGCGGCCGGCGCGGGTGACCCGTGGATCGCCGGCGAGCCGCGCCCAGGGAGCGGTGCCGCGTGCCCCGTCCGCGCGCCGGAGGAGCGCATGCACGTGGTCGCGGTGCAGTGCCGGGCTCGAGTGGGCGAACATCGTGCGCAGCTTGAGCATCTCGAAGGGCCGGCCGCCCTGGCCGATGCGGGTCTGGCGGAACAGCACGGGCCCCGGCGAGTCCAGCCGGATCGCGAGCGCCGCGAGCGCCAGGATCGGCGCGGCGGCAGCGAGCAGCAGGGCGGCGATGAGGAGGTCGAACGCGGGCGCCGGCCGCTCGCGGGAGACAAACGCGCGCCGTCCGGTCATCGCCTAACGCCCCGGGCTGGCCAGCACGCGCACGAACACCGGGTCCGGGCCGTAGGGCACGTGGGTCAGGCCGTCGATGCGGCCGTCGGCGCTGTCGCGGACGATCAGGCGGTTGCCGAGGGTCTGGATCCATTCCACGCTCGGCGCGCGCACCGCCAGGCGCGCCTGGCCGCCGTCGTCGGTCCAGGCTACCGCCACGCGCTCGTCGCCCCGCTGGAACCAGTAGACCTGGCCGGCGGCGGTGGTGTCGCGGGCGCGGGCGTCGGGGAGCGCGCCGGCCAGGCTGGACGAGGCGACGCGGTAGGCGCTGCGCGCGGGCTTGGGCGCGAGATCGCGGTCGACCAGGCCGCGGGCGGGATCGTCGAAGCCGGCCACGTCGTCGTACTGGAACCATACCACCGCCTCGACCCGGGCGGCCAGGGCCTGGGCGTAGAGCTGGGCGACGTAGCGCGCCTGGTCGGTCGGCGTCGCCGGCTCGTGCGGCGGCCCGGCGGCGCTCCACATGCCGGCCTCGGTGACGATGATCGGCTTGTCCAGCCCGTGCGCGGCGAGCTTGCGCCGGATCGCCGTGGTCTTGCCCAGCAGCCCGACGCCCCAGGCGGACCAGCGGTCGGCGAAGGTCGGGTAGTAGTGGAAGTTCATCACGTCGAAGTAGGGGCCGGCGCCGGCGCCCAGCACGTCGTCGACGAAGTCCGGGTTGAACGGGCCGCCGTCGTCGATGAAATGGTCGTAGGCGATGCCGCCGAAGACCAGCCGCGCCTGGGGGCTGGCGAGGCGGACCACCGGGTGGACGCGCTTGAGCATGCGCGCGTACTCCAGCGGCGCCTGGCCCCAGTAGCCCCAGCCGCGGCCCTCGGAGGCCAGGCTCGCGTCGGTGTTGTCGGGCTCGTTGTACAGCTCCCAGTAGCGCACCCGCGGGCTGCCGGGCGCGTCGCGGTCGCCGTCGCCGTCGTAGCGCTCGACCGCGGCGGCGAGGAAGGCGGCCAGCGTGTCCAGGTCATGCGGCGGCCCCCCGGGATAGTCCGCCGCCCAGGCCGGGTTGCCCTGGATCTCGGCGACGACGACCAGCCCCAGCGCGTCCGCGGCCTGGAACAAGGGATCGTAGAGCCGCCAGTCGTAGGTCGGCGGGTCGGTGCGCACCGGCTCGACCTCGTCCCAGAACAGGAAGCTGCGCCACAGGCCGGCGCCGGCCTCGTGCACGCCGGCGAGGATCTGCGGATCGCGGAAGCGCACCTCGGAGATCTGCATGCCGAACACCGCGCCGCGGTCGGGCAGCGGCGTCACCGGCCGGGCGCCGCGCAGCGCCAGCGGCAGGTAGAGCGGGTCGCCGGCGGCACGGACGGCAGGCGCCGGCGCGCTCGCGGCCACGACCACGGCTAGGCAAGCCAAGCTACAGGTGATGTAGGCGATCCATCTCACGGTGTTGGCGTCTCCTATCGTTGGCTCATTGTTGGCTCCGTCTGTCGGCCTGCGGCGGTCCTCTCCGCCGCGACCTGCAATCGTGTTGCAGCGGAATAACGTGATCGCTCTGCAAACGTTACCCGGCGCCCCGCATCCGACCGCACATGCGTCCACACCCCGCGATAGGCAGCCACGAATCTCGCATGGAACCTAATAGTATCGTACGGGTGGGCTCTGGCGGAAGAAAGTGATCGCGCTGATCCAGGAGCCGGCGGTGATCGACAAGATCCTGCGGCACCTGCGCCAGAAGGGTCGCGATGCGCGGGCCGGTCACGGGGCCGCCGGGGGTGGGGCTGGCGCCGAGCAGGTGTGACGGCCGAGGCCGCGTGAGGGCGGCAGCAGGCGGGAAGGCCAGGCGGAAAAGAAGGGCAAGCGTCCGGCGGTCGGGCGCGGTGGCGATGGCGTCTGAGTGCCGAGGGTGGCGCTGACGGTCGGAGCAGCGGCCAAGAAGGCTGTCGGGGGCCGGAAGGGCTCGGGCGGGTAAGAAAGCCGGGCGGGAGCAGGCAGGCCGGGCGGTCGGGCGCAGTGGCGATGGCGTATGTCGGCGCGGAGAGCGCTTGACGCGGGGCGCCCGGGGGTGTATGCTGGGAAATGTGGGATTGAAATTCCTATCCCCTTCCTATCCCCCTTGCCGCTGGAATTCGACGACGCCTTCATCGCCGACCATGCTCGGCTGGTTCGTCGGCCAGGCGATGAAGGCCTCCGGCGGCAAGGCCAACCCACAGGTGCTGAACGAGATTCTGAAGTCGAAGCTGGGGATTTGATGCCGCGATAAGGCGAGGGGAGCGCGCACGCAAGTGGAAGAATTCCTGATGCGGCTGGCGCTGTTCACGGTGCTGCCGGTGTTGCTGGGGGCGGCGATCGTCATCTTCGACCGGACGGCGATCGGGCCGGTGCGGCGGGCCGAGGCGTTTCTCATTCCGCTGTTCGTCGTCGGGGTCGGCGGCAGTGGGATATCGGGGTTCATCGCGCATGCGTTCATCTCGGACCCAGTGGCCCGGTCCATCGGATGGGAGCCGGGCAGTCCTTTCCAGCTCGAGGTCGGCTTCGCCTACCTCGCTTTCGGACTGCTGGGGGCGGTCGCGGCGGAGCGGCGCGACGGATTTCGGGAGGCGACGGTGGCGGCTGCCACCGTGTTCAGCGTTGGTGCGGCCTTGGTGCATCTCATGGATATCGCGGCGACGGGCAACCTGGCGCCCGGCAACGCGCTGCAGAGCGTTTCCAATCTCGCACTGCCCGCATTGCTGATCTGGTTCCTGGTGGCGCTGAGGCGCGCCGAACAGGCGGAACCGCCGAACATCGTCCTGCGGGGCTGGATGATTCCGGTGCGGCGCGGTTCGGTCGCCGCGGTCGCCGTCGCCGCGTCGGCATTTCCCGTTGGCTATGCAACCGGACAGGTGGTGGCAGTATCGCTGGCCGGGATCGCGGTGGCCGCCGCGGCGTTCTGGTGGATCGTCAGTCGGGCTCCCTCGCACGGGGCGAGTGCGAAGGAGTAACGCTCGATCCCAGACCCACGGCTCGCTATTGAACTGGCAGCCGCACATCCACGCCCTGGTGACCGACGTTGGGTTCCGACCCGACGGCACCTACGTGCGGCTGCTGGCACCGGAAGGGCTCGGGCGGGTGTCAAAAGCCGGCCGGGTGCGGTGGCGATCGGTCGGGCGCGGAGAGCGCTTGACGCGGGGCGCCCAGGGGTGTATGCTGGCGGGTGTGGGATTGAAATTCCTATCCCCAATTCCTATCCCCTCCCCCGCTGGTTTACCGTGAGCCGCCTGCCCTCCGGGATCGTCAGCTTCCTGTTCACCGACATCGAGGGATCCACCCGCCGCTGGGAGCATGCCCCCGAGGCGATGTCGGGCGCGCTGGCACGCCATGACGCGGTGATCCACGCGGCGGTCGAAGCCGAGGGCGGGGTGATCTACAAGACGATCGGCGACGCGTTCCAAATCGCGTTCGCCGAGCCCGCCCATGCGCTCGCGGCGGCCGTGGTGGCCCAGCGGGCGCTGGGGGGCGAGGATTGGGCGGCGCTGGGCGGGCGGCTCGGGCCGGTGCGGGTGCGGATGGCGCTGGACGCGATCCCGGCCGCGCCGGTGGGGGCGGACTATCGCACGCCGCGCCTCAACCGCGTGGCGCGCTTGCTGGCCGCCGGGCATGGCGGCCAGGTGCTCCTCACCACGGCGGCCGAGGCGGCGCTCGGCGGCGCCCCGCCGCGCGGCATCCGCCTGCGCGCGCTGGGCCGGCATCGGCTGAAGGACCTGCGCGAGCCCGAGGCGATCTTCCAGGCGCTGGCCGGCGGGATGCACGACGTCACCCTGCCGCTCTTGACCGGCGGCCCGCTGGCGACCCGCGACCGCATCATCGTGCTGGAAGGCCCCACCGCGGCGGGCGCCGGCCGCGGCGTGGCGCAGGTGATGGCGGACCTGGCGGCGGTGGTCCGCGACGCGGCGGAGTCGGTGACCTTGAATGCCCAGGATCTGCGCGACGTGCTCGTGCATCGGCCGGCGGACCTGGACGCGTATCGCCTGATGCGCATCGCCGAGTGGAGCCAGCCGCGCTACCGGCTCGACGACCGCTTCGTCGGGCTGACCTTGCTGGTCGACCAGGGCGAGGAGGCGGCGCACGGCCGCTGGGAGCCGGCCGGCGAGCGTTTCGACGACCTCGGCACCCTGATCGACGCGCTGCCCGACCCCGCCCTCGTCGTCCTCGGCCCGCCCGGCAGCGGCAAGAGCACCCTGTTGCGACGGCTGGAGATCGACCGCGCGATCGACGCCGTGCGCGACGCTGGGCCGGCGCTGACCTGGTTCGTGCCGCTCGGACAGTACCCGATCGGCCCGGCCGGCGATCCGACCGATCCGGCCGCCTGGCTCGCCGCGCGCTGGCACGGCCGCTATCCCTCCCTGCCGCCGCTGGACGCGCTCTTCGCCGATGGCCACCTCCTGCTCCTCCTCGACGGCTTGAACGAGATCGCCACCGGCTCGGACGCCGCCTTCCATGCTTGCGTGCGCTGCTGGCAGCGCTTCGTCGTCGAACTGGCGCGGGAGCGGCCGGGCAACCGCGTGGTCTTCAGTTGCCGCAGCCTGGACTACAGCGCGCCCTTGTCGACCGCCGAGCTGCGGGTGCCGCAAGCACGGATCGAGCCGATGGACGACGACCAGGTGCGCGCCTTCCTCGAAACCCATGCCCCGGCCTATGCCGCCGAGCTGTGGCGGCAGCTCGCCGGGCGGCCGACGCTGGACTTGATGCGCGTCCCCTACCTGGCCACGCTGGCGACCGAGCAGGCCGAGCGCAGCGGCGGGCTGCCGGATGGCGTGGCCGAGCTCCTGACCGGCTTCGTCCGCCGCGCGCTGCGCCGCGAGGTCGAGCTCGGCAACCCGCTGCTCGAGCCCGACAGCCTGCTGACCGCGCGCGACCTGCGCCAGATCGTCCAGGCCACCGGCTGGCGGACGCCCTTCGAGCTACCCGAACGCGGCCTCCTGGTGCCCAAGCTGTCGGAGCTGGCCTACGCGATGCAATCCGGCCAGGCGGCGCGCGGTCCGGCCCGGGGCGGCTCGGATCGGGCGCAGGTCTTTTCGGATCGCGCGCAGGTCCGGCTGGACCATGGGCGGGCCCGGGCGCTCCTGGATCATCCGAAGGGCGAGGCGATCGTCCATGCCGGGTTGGATCTCGGCGTGCTGGACGAAGATCCGGCTTCCGACGAGGTGATGTACTTCCACCAGCTCTTGCAGGAGTACTTCTCCGCGCGCCGCGCAGCCGAGCGGCCGGAGTTCGATCGCGCGCGCGCCGCGTGGCAGGCCGAGGCGCTGGCGCCGCGCCTGCCGGAGCTGCTGGCGGCCCTGCCGCCCGCCGAGCCGCTGCCGCCGCTGCCGACCACGGGCTGGGAGGAGACCTTCGGCCTGGCGGCGCCGATGGCCGAGGATGCGGGAGGCTTCCTCGCCGCGCTGGCTGAGGTCAACCTGGTGCTGGCCGCGCGCGCGGCGGCGTCGGCGGAGCTGCGCGGCCGGCTGCCCGCCGGCCTGCTCGACGCGCTCCGGCACGCCCTGGTCGACCGCAGCCGCGACCCGGCCGCGGACCTGCGCGCGCGCCTGGCCGCCGCGCTGGCGCTCGGCCCGCTGGGCGACCCGCGCCTACCGCAGGTCCGCGGGCCACACGGCGACTACCGCGCGCCGCCGCTGGTCGCGATCGCCGGCGGGACCACCGTGATCGGCGACGACGCGCCGATCACCTACATCCACCAGACCTGGACCGATCACCAGCCGCGCCACACGCTGGCGCTGGC
>CAZCJG010000211.1:0-8566 GCA_964498575.1 uncultured Anaerolineales bacterium
ATCGCGGCGGTGCTGCGCGGGGGATGGCGCAGCGGGGCGGTTTGAGCGGGCGGCGAGAGGCAATACGCGAGCGAGATCTCGGCGATCAGCAGGTGCGGGGGACGTCGGACTCCCGGACGACGTCCCAGGATCAGCCGGCGAGCTCCTCGGCGTCCAGCGCGTAGCGCTTGAGGTCGTCGAGCGAGATCACGTCCAGCGCCGCCTCGTGCGTCGCGGCCAGCACCACCGGCGCGGCGAAGCCGGCCTCGAAGGCCTCGCGCCAGCGCGCGGCGCACACGCACCAGCGATCGCCCGGCACCAGGCCGGGGAAGCCCAGCTCCGGCCGCGGCGTGGAGAGGTCATTGCCCTGGGCGCGGCTGAACTCGAGAAAGACGTAGTTGACCTGGCAGCACACCGTGTGCTCGCCGAGATCCTCCGGCCCGGTGTTGCAGCAGCCGTCGCGGTAGAAGCCGGTCAGCGGCGCCATGCTACAGGCTTCCAGCGGGCCGCCGAGGACGTTGCGGGCATCGGACATGGGAGGATCTCCTTGGGACAGAGCGTGGCGGAATCCACGGAGCGGCGTCGGGGGCGGGCGCTGGCCGAGTGAAGAGTCTAGGGCGCGTGGGGGCTGAGGTCAAAATCGACGTCAGAATCACGGATGAACACGGAGTGCACGGAGGACACGGAATGCGCGAGCTGTTGTAGGACCAGCCTCCCAGGGCTGCTACCGCCGGCAGCAGCTTGCCTTCCAGGAACTCCAGCGTCGCCCCGCCGCCGGTCGAGATCCAGCTCATCCGGTCAGCGCGAGGTGACTACATAAGATCAGCGCCGCGATCACGGATACCGGCCCAAGCGAATCAGTCCGGCTCGGCGTCGCAGGCGAACATCGTCATTCAGCCGCAAGAGAGCCACCGTGGCACGTCCAATGGCTGTCTTGGGCAGGATGAGGGCGCCGTTCAGCTCAAAGTGGTCGGACCAGAGGTGCCGACGCGGATGGTAGAGTGGCACAATCTCGGCCGTCTGTGGGTCGATTGATGCGATGTTGCTGCCCTTTCGTCGATTGTCTATCGAAACAGGCATAGGCGAGATTCTCAAACTCGCTCGGGCCCTGATGCTGTTCGGCGATAACGTGGTCGACCTCGTGATCGAATAGCGCGGCGTCATCCTCGTTGAGCAGGCAGTATTCGCAGCAGCCATGGGCACGCTCAATAACCGCCCGCCGAAGCTGTGCGGGCAGCCTTCGCTTCACCGCGAGTCTTGCAGTTGCTCAAGCGCCCGGATCTTGAGCAGCGCCATGAAATCTTCAAGTGCGACATAGGCGTCGAGCTCGCGCTCCTCGTCCGGCGTCAGCCCTTCGTCCCGGTTCCGAGCCAGCAGCTCACTGGCTCGCGCGCGCGCTGCGGGCGAAAGCTTGAACACAGCCACGTCCGCCGCCGATGCGCCTCGGCCCAGAAAGTCCACCACCTCGTCGAAGGCAGGATAGGCACCGTAACCCGGCGCGGGTGCGTGGGCTTCGAGCAGCGTCAGCAACTCGGCCTCAACTGAACGCCGCGAGCGCTGGCTCAGGCGTCGGATGCTCTGGTACAACGGCTCAGGAAGATCGAGCGTGATGGAATGCGTGGTCATTGCTTCTGCCTGCCGCCAAGCATAGCACCGCGCTTTAGCTGTGACCAACCATGATCTTCGCTTGGCTGCTGCAGAGCTACATCAGAGCATCCGGCGGACCCGATAGCTTTCGATGGCACTCAGGCTGCGCTCGAACACCGCGGCGGGCATAGGGCCGCGGTTGGAGCAAAACCACAGGATAACGGGCGTGGTGACACCGGCATCCATGATGCCCCAACGGTACATGAACCGGCCTTCGACGGAACGGTCATTAAGGCTGATTTGGTCTCGGTACACTTTGCCGATGGAGCGGATATCCTCCACCGTCGGCAAAATACCACCCGCTTGCGCCTCGGCGTAGCGCCGGAACTGGGGAAAGAACCGCATGGACTGGATTTCCTCGGCAGTGCGCATAGCCAACCAGTAGTTGAGGAGCACGCCGATCCAGAGCGGCTCCCACTGGTCCTCTTGGTTCCACACATATGGTCGCTGGAAGGTGGATACGAGGTAGCGCATGCCTTTCTGGAATAGTGTTCAGGGCGAGGATGTCGGCTTTCATAGCCCCCCCAACGCCGCCACCGCCGGCAGCAGCTTGCCTTCCAGGAACTCCAGCGTCGCCCCGCCGCCGGTCGAGATCCAGGTCATCCGGTCGGCCAAGCCGGCCAGGTGGACCGCCGCCGCCGAGTCGCCGCCGCCGACGATGGTCGTCGCGTCGTCGAGGTCGCCGAGGATGGCGGCGACGCCGAAGGTCCCCTGGGCGAACGGCGCCAGCTCGAAGACGCCCATCGGGCCGTTCCACAGCACAGTGCGGGCGCCGCGGAGCTGGTCGGCCAGGACGGAGAGCGTCAAGGGGCCGACGTCCAGCGCTCGCCAGCCGGGCGGCACGCCGTCCTGGGCGGGGACGACCTGGCTCCGCGCGCCCGCGTCGAAGGCGTCGGCGATCACCAGGTCGACCGGCAGGATCAGCTTGCCGGCGGCTTCGGCGCGGATGCGGCGGGCATCGTCCAGGCGTTCGTGCTCCACCAATGAGTCGCCCATGTCGATGCCCGCGGCGGCCAGGAAGGTGTTGGCCATGCCGCCGCCGATCGGCAGGAGGTCCGCGCGCGGCAGGAGCGCGTCGATCACGCCGATCTTGTCGCCGATCTTCGCCCCGCCGAGGATCACCGCGAAGGGCCGCTCGGGATCGGCCAGCGCCCGCCCCAACACGTCCAGCTCGCGCTGCATCAGCCGCCCGGCGTAGCTTGGGAGATAGGCCGTGACGCCGACGACCGAGGCCGAGGCGCGGTGGGCCGTGCCGAAGGCGTCGTTGACGAAGGCGTCCGCCAGGTCCGCCAGCGCCCGCGCGAACGCGGGATCGTCCGCCTTCTCGCCCGGATCGAAGCGCAGGTTCTCCAGCAGGATCACGTCGCCCGGCCGAACTGCCGCCACCGCCGCGCTGACCGTGGGGCCGATCGGCTCGTCCAGCGTCGTCACCGGCCGCCCGAGCAGCCCGGCCAGCGCGTCGCCGACCGGGCGCATCCGGAAGGCGTCGTCGATCGCCTTGGGCCGCCCGAGGTGGCTGCACAGGATCAGCGCCGCGCCACGGTCCAAGAGCTCGCGGATCGTCGGCAGGCTCGCGCGCAAGCGGGTATCGTCCGCCACCCGCCCGCCGGCCAGCGGTACGTTGAAATCCACCCGCACCAGGATGCGCTTGCCGCCCGGGTCGAGCTCGTCGAGGGTGTGGATGTGGGGCATGGCAGGGCTCCGATCGATGGACTTCCCGAAGGTGGTCGGTGATCCCCGGGCGTCAGCGATGGTTCGTCCCCTGCACCGCGATGTGGGCCGCGACGTCCGCCACGCGGCAGGAATAGCCCCATTCGTTGTCGTACCAGGCGCTGACCTTGGCCAAGGGGCCGATGGTCAGGGTCGAGGGCGCGTCGACGATGGCCGAATGGGCGTCGCCGCGGAAGTCCGACGACACCAGCGGCGCGTCCGACACCGCCAGCACGTCGCCCAGCGGTCCGGCGGCGGCGCGGTGGAAGGCGGCGTTGATCTCGTCGGGGGTGGCCGGCGCGGCGAGATGGCTGGTGAGCTGGAGGATCGACACCGTGGCGACCGGCACGCGCACGGCGTAGCCGCGCAGCCGGCCGGCCATGTCCGGGAAGACCTGGCCGATCGCCTTGTCGGCGCGCGTCGTCGTGGGGACGATGCTGGTCGGTGCCGAGCGCGCGCGGCGCAGGTCGGTGTCGGTCATGTCGATCAGCTTCTGCTCGTTGGTGTAGGCGTGGACCGCGGTCATGAAGGCGTGCTTGATCTCGAAAGCATCGCGCAGGGCCTGGAGCAGCGGCGCCAGGGCGTTGGTGGTATCGCTGCCGGCCGAGACCAGGTGGTGCCGGGCGGGGTCGTAGGCGCCCTGGTTGACGCCGTAGATCAAGGTGAAGTCGGCGTCCTCGCTGGGCGCCGAGATGATCACCTTGTTCGCCCCGGCCTCGAGGTGGCCCATCGCCGCGCGGCCCGTCGCATAGCGGCCGGTGGCTTCGATAACGATGTCGATGCCGAGCCTGGCCCAGGGAAGCCCCCCCAGCTCGCTGGCCGAGACGAGGGGGATCTCGGCCTCGCCCACCCGCAGGCTCTGGTCGACGACCGACACCGCCGGCGCGAACTTGCCGTAGTTCGAGTCGTGCTTGAGCAGGTGGGCCGCCGCCGCCGCGACGTCGGGGTTCTCGACGCCGATGGCGGCGACCTCGAGCGCGCCGGGGTGGCCGTTGGCGCCCCAATGGTGCCGCCAGATCGCCTTGAAGGCCTGCCGGCCGGTCCGCCCGAAGCCGTGGATCGCCACCCGCGCGCTCATGCCGGCACCCCCACGAGCGCGATCGGGTCCGCTTGCGGCGCGCGGCGGTTGATCTCGGCGCGGACCTCGTCGTGCGGCCGCCCCCGACACCGCTGCGAGATGTAGTAGGTCATGTCGGCGACGCGGCAGGCGTAGGCGAACTCGTTGTCGTACCACAGCATCAGCTTGATCAGCTCGCCCTGGACCAGGGTGGCGCGGCTGTCGACGATGCTGGAATGCGGGTCGCCGCAGAAATCGACGCTGACCAGGGGCACGTCGACCACGCTCAGGACGTTTTGCAGCGGTCCGGCCGCCGCGGCGCGCAGCGCCTCGTTGACCTCGGCGGCTGAATCCGGCGGCCGCTCGACCAGCGCGGTAAAGTCCGACAGCGACACCGTCGGCGTCGGCACGCGCAGGGCGTCGCCGTGGAAGCGGCCCCGCAGCGCCGGGATCACCTCGCCGACCGCTTTGGCTGCGCCGGTGGTCGTCGGCACGATGTTGAGCCCCGCGGCGCGCGAGCGGCGCGCTTCCTTGGTCGCGTGGTCGAGCAGCACCTGCGACGAGGTATAGGCGTGGATAGTGGACAGCAGCCCCTCGCGGATGCCGTAGGTATCGTGCAGCACCTTGGCGGCGGGGGCGAGGCAGTTGGTGGTGCAGCTCGCGTTGGAGACGACCGTGTCGTGCGCGGGGTCGAAGTCCGCCTCGTTGACGCCGAGCACCATGGTGCGGTGCACGCCCTTGGCCGGCGCGGTGATCAGCACGCGGTCGGCCCCGGCGCGGAGGTGGTTGCTGGCCGACTCGTAGTCCTTGTAGAAGCCGGTCGCCTCGACGATCGTCTCCACGCCCCAGCGGCGCCACTCCGGCACCGGGCCGTACTGGTTGCGCCCGACGATGTCGATCAGCCGGTCGTCGACGCGGATCGCGTTGGTGCGGCCCTTGACCACGGCCTCGACGTCCGCGTCGAACCGGCCGTAGACTGAGTCATGCTTGAGCAGCAAGGCCCGCACCTCGGTAAGATGTGTGTCGGTGATGCCGATGGCCGCGATCTCGATCTCATCCCAGTACCGATCGTAGATCGCCTTGACCAGTTGCCGGCCGATCCGGCCGAAGCCGTTGATCACGATGCGTGTGGTCATCGCCTGTCCTCCCTCATGCCTAGCGGCTTGCCCGCCTGCCCAGCCGATCGACTGGGGTGGACACAAGCGGGTTACGTCGCGAACCGGGCAGCCTTGCGCAGAACCGGCGCGCATTGTCGCGCATTGTATCGGGCGGGCGGATCGCTGTCAATCTCGCATCTCGCCTGGCCGGGCGGCCCGCTGTCGGCCGTGGAGGGGGCGCTCCGGGGCAAGCTCACGGGCGCTCCACGAAGGGCAGGAACAACCGATGCGTGACCCAGGGGCGCGCGCCGTCGTCCCGGATGTTCGCATTGACCAAGTAGATCGGGACGTAGCCGTTGGCGGGCGTGGAGGTGGGCGTCGGCGTCGCGGCCGGCGTGCCACCGGGGCTGGGCGTCGCGACGGGGTCGTCGACCGCCGCGATTCCGGTATACATCGACGCGTCCATGCTCCCGTTGCCGGAAGCCTCGTTGACGACTACGGCGAGGGGCTGATCGGCGCGCACCTTGGCGGAGCCATAGCTTCCCAGGTAGGGCTGCATCGACGGCATCGACGGCGGGTCCCAGGCATACATGTCGAGCGGTGCGATCGTCTGCGCGCACTCCGGGCATGGGGTGGCGATCAGCTTACCCGTCGAGTCATAGACCTCCAGGATGGCGGTCGTCGGCGCACTTCCCAGGTTCATCGCGGCGATGCCGGTCGAGATGCCCGCGGCGGTGTGCCGGTTGCGGTAGAGCGGGAGCAGCATCAGCCGGCCGCCGTCGGCCAGCCCGCCGGGCGTGTAAGCGGCCAAGCTCGTGTTCACGGCGCCGGTGGCGACGACCGCCGCCACGACCTTCCCGCCTCCTGTCGCCTCGATCGTCGCGCTGCCGACGCAGCCGGCGGGCAAGCCGCTGATGCCCGGCGGGGGCGGAGGAATCTGGTCGGGCCGCTGGTCGAAGACCAGCATCGCGCCGGCGGGGATGCGGTGGGCGCCGCCGCCGTGGACGATCGGGGTCGCCGGGCAGCGGTGGCCGCGGGCGCGGTAGGTCACGGTCACATCGACGTCCTGGCTGCCGGGATTGGCCACGGCGATCCAGGTCTTCCCATTCGCCGCCAGGTTGTAGACCAGGGGCGCGTAGAGTTCCTCCGCGGCACGATGCGCCGGCACGCCCTCGAAGGCGGCCACGCCCTTCTGGACGGTCTCCCAGTCGACGAAGCTCTGGACCGCCACCGGTGTCGCGGCGCGCACGCGCAGGTGGCCCACGAAGCCCGCCGGCAGCCGGACCAGCTCGCCGTTCCGCATCCCCCCGAAGTCCAGCGTCACCGAGGTGCCCGGTGGGATGTCGCGATCAAAGGTCACCACCGGCGCCGCATCGCCGGCCGGGTAGATCGAGAACTGGGCGGTCGACGACCGGGAGGGGTCGGTATTCTGCGCCGACACGATCGACGTCATGCCGCCGGCGGCCTTGACCACCCAGGGCAGCACGACGTCGGTGCCGGGTTCGGACTGGCTGCCCAGGGTCGAGGCGCCGGTGGCGTTCCACACGGTCCGCTCCAGCGTCGCGATCAGGCGATCCGCTGAGATGATTGAAGCGTAGCGGCCGTTGGTCAGGCGGCTCTCGCCGCCGTTGTACACGTTCGCCGCAGCGCAGGCACCTACCCCTGGACGAGTTAGTGAGATCGATGGACTGCCGCCTGGCTGGCGGTAGTAATCGATGACGATGGTGGCATACGCGGAGGGGTCGCAATCGCGGTTTTGGATCTGAAGCCCGCTGTCGCCCACGCCGACCATGCCCGCCAGGCGGTTGCTTGCCGCCAGACGGCCAGTGGCCGGGGCGGCCTCGGCCGGGTCTCGCGTGAATGAGCTGGCCTCCGCGCCTGCCCGGAGCTGGGCCGCGGTGATGGCGATCAGAACGGCTGTCGCGACAACCGCGACGACGCCGGCGACGGCGGGCCGGGCGGCGCGATGGAGGCGCGGCGTGCGTATGTGGCTGGAGTTGGTCGGCATGGCGTCCTCCTTGAGGGCAAGTGCATGGGGTGACGGGATAGTGGAATGATAGTCTGTCGCAAAGCCGCCGGTGATCCTTGCCGGAGATGGTAGTCCACCAAACTAGCCCCCTCACCCTCCGCCGCCTATAATCCCCCCGTTTCCCTGGCCGCCGCCATGCAGGCTTGGATGACGGTTCGCCCGCCTCGCCTCGCTCCGCCCAATTGATCAAGGACCCGAGACGCATGTTTCCCTCTTCAGACTCGATCTTCGTGCTGTTGCGCCTGTTCGTGGTGGTCTGCGGCGTGGCTTCGGCGTTGTTGATCTTCGGGCTGGTGGTGTGGACGGCGCGCGACGTCTCGGCCCGCACCCGGACGCGCTGGGTGCGCCTGGGCGCGGTGCTGCTAGTGCTGCTGCTCAACGTCTTCGGGCTGGTGATGTACCTGCTGCTGCGCCCGCGCGAGACCCTATCCGACCGCTACGAGCGTGAGCTGATCGAGGAGATCCTGGCGCGCGAGCTGGGCGCTGTGGCCCTGGCCCGCGCCCAAGCCAGCCGGCACGCGCGGCCGGCAGGGCCCGCCGGGGGTGTCGGTTGACGCCCGTCACCCTGATCGCGGGCGACGGAATCGGTCCCGAAGTCGCCGCCGCCGCGGTGCGCGTGCTGGACGCCAGCGGGGCGGGCCTCGCCTGGGAGCCCGCGCTGGCCGGCCTGGCGGCGATCGAGGCCGAGGGCGATCCCCTGCCGGAGGCGACGCTGGAAGCGATCCGCCGGACCGGCATCGCCCTCAAGGGTCCCTTGACCACGCCGGTGGGCGGCGGCTTCACCTCGGTCAACGTGCGCATCCGCCAGGGGTTGGACCTGTACGCCAACGTCCGCCCGGTGCACAGCGTGCCCGGCCTGCCCAGCCGCTTCGAGAACGTCGACCTGGTCGTCGTGCGCGAGAACACCGAGGGCCTGTACTCGGGCATCGAGCACACGATCACGCCGGGCGTCGCGGTCTCGCTGAAGGTGGTCACCGAGCGCGCCTCGACCCGCATCGCGCGCTACGCCTTCGAGCTGGCGCGGCGCGAGGGACGGCGGCGGGTGAC
>CAZCJG010000212.1:0-8531 GCA_964498575.1 uncultured Anaerolineales bacterium
CATCCACCGGCGCGACGCGACGATGCCCGGCATCGAGGAAGGGCGCGGCGACGATGCCCGGCGGCAGGACCTCGGCCCAGGCCGGCAGGTGGCCGGACGCGACGAGGCTATCGCGCACGTAGGCGCTGTTGCAGTAGACGTGGGCGAAGGCCAGGCGCCCATCCGGTCCAGCCGTCGATGCCTGCATGGCCGGCCGGCGCAGCAGTGTCTTGATCCACTCCGCCGGCCGGCGGTTGGCGCGCGCGGACCAATACTCCGCATGGACGCTCGGGTCGCGCGGCCAGTAATCCTCGATGTAGTAGACCACCCGGCCAGGCAGCCGCCGCTCGGCCAGGCGGGGCAGGTCATGGCTCAGGTTCCACATGCCCCAGACGAAGACGAGGTCGGGATCGGTGGCCGTGATACGCTCGTCCAGAATGCGGTGGTTGGCGCGCGACCGGAGGCGGTGCCGGAGGATGAGGTCGGCGGGGCGGTAATGCAGCAAGTCGCTTTCGAGGTAGAGCGCGCGCCGCACTCCCGGCTCCTGCCCGTGACCCGGCACCCCGGCCGCCGTGTGCCGGCTGGTCAGCACTTCGATGGCGTGCCCGCGCCGGGTGAGGCCGCGGACCACCTCCTGACAGCGCTGCTCGTAGCCGCCGATATCGTGCGGTGGGTAGAAGTTGGTCAGGACGAGCAATCTCATCGCGGACGCTCCACGATGCTCGCGGAGCCTTGCCGGTTCTGGCGCCGCTCGCAGACCTCGGTGTAGATCTCGACCAGGCGCGCAGCCTCGTCAGCCAGGCCGGGGACCTCCGGGATCGTGGACTTCAGCCGGTGGACGAGGCCCGGCTCGTCGACGAGCCGCAGCATCGCGCGCCGCAGGTCCTCGGCGTCGCCACGCGTGAAGCGCAGCCCGCCCCGCTCGTCGGCGACCAGCTCCGCCATCCCGCCGGCATCGGCGACGATGACCGGGGTGCAGGCCGCGAAGGCCTCCGAGATCACCAGCGGGGCGTTCTCGGGATAGCGCGAGGGCAGCACGACAACGTCGATCTGGCGCAGCACGCCGGCCACGTCGCGCTCGTCGTAGGCATCGTGCAGGATCACGTTCGGAAGCTCGGTCAGTCGGTCCATGCCCCAGCCCCTGAGCTCCCCCTCCGGGCGCCCCCAAAGATGGAGCTCCGCCCGCCCCGCCGGCAGTCGGGAGAACGCTTCGAGCAGCAGGTCGGCGCCCTTGTCGGGATGCAACCGGCTGGTGAAGCCGAAGCGCAGCCGCGGCGAGGCGGTCTTGTGCGCACCCTCGCGCAGCGCGTCGCGGTCGACGCCGTGCGGCACATGCGCGATCCGCTCGGGATCGCCCATGCCCGCCTCGAGATACACCTGCCGCAGGTAGCGCGACGGCGCGACGGCGCGGTCGATGCACGCAAACTGGGCTTTCAGGCGCCGGCGCCGGCGCTCGACCGTCGCCATGAAGGCGGGCACGTGCTCGGAAGCATCGACCCGCGTGGCCCGCCGCAGTGCTTGCAGCGCCAGGTCTTGCGCGCGCCGCGGCAGGCGCTGCAGGATTTCCGTCGCACGCGCACCGGGGAACATGCAGCGGGCGCAGGTCAGGCCGTCCTGGTCGCCCGCGCAGATCGACCCATCGCCGCGCAGGAGCGAGCCCTTGGGGCAGATCCACCAACTGTCGGTAAGGGTGGCCACGATCGGCCGACCGAGGGTCACCGCAGCGCGCACGGCGCTGCCGCCCAGGAGCAGGCTGGAGGTGCAGTGCACCAGGTCGGGATAGGCTTGGCGGATAATGTCCCCCATCGAGCTCACCGTGTGCGGATCCTCGTCGTACAAGCTGCCATAGGGCGAGCGGCTGGCGCGCCAGTCGATCGTCAAGCGATGGACGGGCGCCGACCCCGGCGCCGCGACGATGTCCGCGATCCGAGCGCCGGGCCCGTCGGGCGCGAGCGGCCGAGGCGGTTGGGCGACGATGACCACGATCTTCCACCCGCGGTCCCGGAGGATGTCGACCAGCCGGCGCGTGTAGGAGGCGATCCCCCCCGCGTCCGTCGCTGCCAGCGCGCTGGAGACGACCATGAGGCGACGGGGCGGCGCCTGCTCCGCCATCGTTCGTCCGTTCCGCGACACCCTCGCCCGCCCCAACCTGCTAGCCGGCCTTGGCCACGATACCGACGTTGTAGACGCGCTCGGCGAGCCGCACCTGCGCCGAATGCGCCGCCACGAAGTCGGGAAACACCTCGCTGCGCCAGACATCGTGCGACGCGAGGACGCCGCCGGGGAGCAGGGCCGGCCAGGCGGTGGAATACTCCCACAGCATGAAGGGGTAGGTGTGGACGCTGTCGTGGAAGAACAGGTCGATGGGTCCGACGCGCTCCAACAGCGACGGCAGCACCTCGCGCGAGTCGCCCCAATGCACCGTCCAGCGGCGCCGGAGCTCCGGCGGCACCATGCAGCCGAGGCCCAGCGGCGTGCCGAACGGCTCAGCGGAGGCGGCGGGAAGGTCGACGCTGTGCAGGACGCCGCCGCCGTTGCGCTCCATCGCGCGGAGCATGTAGGCGGCGCTGGCGCCGTAGAACATCCCGGTCTCGACGATGGCCGCCGGCCTCAGCGCGCGCACCAGGGCATACAAGGTCAGGCAGTCGGCTTCCGGCGTGTTTCCGGCGACGCCGCGCCGGCGCAGCGCGTCCCGGCAGTGGCCGATGTGCGCGGCAAGCGGCGCGTCGGCGCGAATCTCGGCGACAAACCCGTGTACGGCCGCCGGGTCCAGGCCCGCGCAACGGCCGATGAAGGCGGCGCGATCGGCGTCGATCCGGCCGGCATCGTAAGCGGCCAGGGACGTGCGGGCGCGCGCCTCCATGCGCGCTTCGCGCCAACCCTCCAGCCGCGACCGCGACTTCCAGCCCAAGTAGTCGGCGACCCGCCGCGGCTCGCGAATGCAGCGCTCGATGCGGCCGAGGCGGTTGGGGCGCGCCGCCGTCCCCGCGCCTCCAAGCTGTGCAGTCAAGGTCTTTCGCTCCAATCAATCGGCCTTTCGGTGCTCCGGAAGGTACCGTGCCCAGCGCGCCCAGGCCTCGCTCATGGCCATACCGGAAGCCAGATCGAAGCGCGGTCGATAGCCGAGGCGCGCCGCCGCCTTTTCGATGCTGACACGCGACGGCCGCGTGAAGAGCTCGATCGCCGCGGGCGCCGGCCAGTCGACCGCCGCGCCATCGCCCGTCGCGTCCGCAGGCGCATTGCCACCCGTCGAACCGGCGTCCTGCGGGTGATGGGTGTGCCCGTTCACCGGCAGGTCCTGAACCCCCAGCCGCGCCCGGCTGCGCTGCCATCGCTCGTCGCCGAGGAAACGCTTGCCGAGCCGATAGCTGGCCTGCACCACCGGCGCGCCCCGCAGCGTCTCGCGGAAGGCGGGGTCCTTGCGCCAGGCATCGACCAGGTAGCCGATGCTGCCCGACGAGGAGTGCCGCGCCTCCCACTCGGCGCGGGCGCGGCCGGCCGAGACCGGCAGCAGCGCCGCTCCGCCGAGCATGGCCGCGTAGGCGCCGAAGAAGTCGCGCCAGGTGACGGGCGCGGCCGCCGAGATCAGAAAGGCCTCGCCCACCGCCTCCGGGCGCGATGCGGCCAGGCACAAGGCGGACACGACGTCGTCGACGTAGACCGCATTGCAGGGCGGCGCGCCCGCATCGACCAGCACCCAGGCGCCCGCGCGCATCGCCGTCAGGACGCGCTCGGTCCAGTACGTGCCGTAGGGGCCGTAGACGACGGCCGGCTGAACCACGCTGACCGCGAGGCCCAGGCGGGACCCTTCTTCCAGGACCAGCCGCTCGGCCTCGAGCTTGAAGCGTGGATAGATCAGGTTGCCCGTGTAGCGCGGGCTGGTCTCGTCGACCTTCCCCGCGCTGGGCGCGTAGACCTCGACCGTGCTCACGTGGACCAAGCGCTCCACCCCGGCCGCCGCGGCGGCTTCCAGCAGCATGCGCGTCCCATCGACGTTGACCGCGTGCTGCTGATCCGCCGTGCCGCCGCCGTCGTACGCGCAGTGAAACACATGGCTGCAGCCGGCGACGCCATGGCGCAGCGCCTCGGCATCCAACATGCCGCCGGTCACGAGCTCGACCGGGAAGCGGGCGATGCGCGCCGCACGGCCGGGGTTGCGGACCAGCGCGCGCAGCCGTCCCGCGCCCTCCAGGCCGAGCACCTCGATCAAACGACCGCCGATGAACCCGCTGGCGCCGGTGACGAAGACCTGCCGCATCATGCCGCGGCCGGCTCCTGCGACGTGAGCGCAACGTCCGGCGGCCAGGTCAGCCACGGCTCGTCCAGCGGCAGCCGCCTCGCATAGCACTGCTCGACCAGCTCGACCGAGATCCGGCCGGCCTCGCCGGGCACGCGCGGGGGGCGCCGGTCTCGGATGGCGTCGACGAAGTCCCGGAGCTGCGCCGCCATCAGGGACGGCAGCGTGACCGCCGGCCCGGCCGGGGCGACCGCCGTGCCTTGGAGGCTTGCGGGGCAGCCTTCGAGGGTCAGGCGCAGCGATTGATCCAGACCGGTGCCGACGTGGATCTCCGCGGCGGCGAAGCGCAAGCGAAAGCTGTTGCGCAGCGCTCGAACCCGGCTCAAGGTCACCCGGCCGCGGGTGGAGCTCAAGGTGGACAGCGCGAGCGCGCAGTCGGCCTCCACGCCGCCGTGGGCATCGTCGCGGTAGTCGTCGATTCGGAGCACCCCCAGCCAGCAGGCGAGCGTGTCCAGCACATGGATGCCGGTATCCGGCAGCACGCCGCCGCCCGCCATGTCGCGGCGGAACAGTGTGTCCGAGGCGACGCTGCTCGCGAAGACCATACCCTCCTGGACGTCGAAGTCAGCCAGCGGCCCGAATGCGCCTTGATCGATCCAGCCCTGGACGAGCCGCACCACCGGGCAGAAGCGGCGCACCAGCCCGACCGCCAGCACGCGGCCGGTCTGGGCCGCCGCTTCGATCATCCGGTCGCAGTCCCGCGTGGTCAGGGCCATCGGCTTTTCCACCAGCACATGCTTGCCGGCCTCGAGCAGGTCGATCGTCACCGGCGCGTGCAGCGCATGGGGCAAGGCGATGATGGCGGCGTCGATCTCGTCCAAGGCTTCACGATAGGAGGCCATGGCCCGCGGAACCCCGTACTCGGCCGCCATCCGCTCGGCGCGCTCCAGGCTCAGATCCACCAGCACCGTCGTGGCCACCTGATCCCGCAGCGCCGCCAGCGCCGGCAAGTGGCCGGCCGCGGCCACCGCACCGCAGCCGATCAGGCCGATCCGCACGGTCATCGCGGGACCTCCGTCATCGCGATGCCGCCATCTCCGGGTGGTTCGACGGCCACGGCCGGATGGTCAGCGCCGGCTCCGGCCGCGAATGCTGGCGCCGTGCGCCTCGCGGTCCCCGACCGAACGCCTATCCGCGCGCCCACCCGCCACCCGCGCACCGCCCAGCGGTGGCGCATGGCGGATCGGGGACGCCCGGCGCGAGCGGCGTCGAAGGCCAACACGGCGTGCAGCCTGGCCATCCAGCGCCGGCGGATCCCGGAGCTCGGGCGCAGTGGCTCCGGCAGCGCGGCGAAGACCGCCGCCACCGTCCGCGGCAGGCTGGCGCCGGGCGGTCGATACCGGCTGGCCACGACCCAGCCGACGACGAGGCCCGCCAGGCGGTCCGGATCGGGCGCCCGCTCGGGCCAGGCCGCGGCGGCCGCCGTTATGCGCCGGGCGAAGACCGCCGCGTCGCCTGACGCCAGGAGATCGCCCACCGCCGCCGCCATCGCCGTGCGCCAGGCGGCCGAGCCGTCGGGAGCCGGCACGGGTGCCCCGAGCCGATCGATCACCAGCCGGGCCGTGGTGCGCAGGGCAGCCTCGCCCGTCGCGTCGAGAAAGCGCTCGACAAAGGCTCCCGCTGCGGCGATCGCGGCCCGGCGCGCCGGCGTCTCGTCGACGATGGTGTCCAGGGTGGCCTCCAACTGCGCCAGATCGTCGATCACGACGGCCCCCTCGCGATCGAGCGCGGTCCGGTAGCCGTCGACGGTGTAGCAGGCGCTGCGCACATAGGCCACCGGCTTGCCGCACAGCATCGCCTCCAGCGCGGCCGTGCTCGGCGCGCTCACCAGCACCGCCGCGTCGCAGAGCGGGAGCAGATCCAGCAGGTTGCGCCGGCCGTCGAGGACGTGGAAGGGGCGCGCCCCCTCCGAGGCGAGGCCGGCGTAGAACCGCGGATCATCATGCACGGGATGCGGCTTGATCACGAAGGCCACGTCGCGGCGCCGGTGCGCATAGCGCGCCAGGGCCCGCCAGGCCATCCGGTGCCGCGACAGGTCCGTCCGCAGCACGGTGAGCTCGTTGTTGGGCTGAGCCGTGATCAGCACGACCACCCGGCTCGCACGCGGCATGTCGATCTCGTCCAGGAGCTGTCGCCTGCGCTGGTCGATCACCTCGGCGCTCAGCGCGGGCGCGGCGTCGTTGTAGTTGCCGCCCCGGACGATCCGGGCGGCAGGGCGGCCGAAGCGCACCAGCTCGTCCGCTTGCGCGCGGCCCCAGACGATCATCGCGTCGGTCGCGAAGTCGTACACCTGGAAGTAGGCGATGCCGCCATGCACCAGCGCCATGCTTGGGATGCCACGCCGCCTTGCGGCATACACCGCCCCGCGCAGGGTGTCGTTGTCGTTGCTGAGCAGCAGCCCGCTCGGCTGCTGGGTGTCAAGCGCAAGGTCGGTCGCGGCGATCACGCGGCTGAGCTCGACGAGCGTGTCGCGGTAATACTCAAACTGGAAGCCGAGATGCGGGTTGGCGAACAACACCGCCGGCTCGGCATCGCGCCGAGCCACGCCATCGCGGAAGCGCCGCCAGCCGTCCTCGATGGCGCGCGCCAACGCATCCGGCCCATCAGCCAGCGCCAACAGGGCTTGCCACGGCAGGCCGGGCGGCGAACCGTACAGGGCATCGGCCCGACCGGCGTCGACGTGGCACACGCCAATGCCTTCACAGCCGGCCAGAGCCTCGACCAGGCGCCGCTGGTCGCGGTGATCCCGCCCCCCACCCAGGGCGAGCACCTGTCGCCCGGGCGAGGGTCCTAGCCACCCCGCCGCCGCGCCGGGCCGCGCGCCTTCGATCGACGTCCGCGGCGCCAGATCGGCGGGCCGCGCGAGCCAGGCGATCTCGATGTCGGCCCGCTCGGCGACGAAGGCGAGCACCGCGGCCGGCACGTCCGTCTCGAAATGCTGGATCAGGTGCACGGGCGTGCCGGCCGGCTCGAAGAGCACGACGCGCGCCGGGCGCACAGCGTCGATCACGCGCCGCCAGATCAGCTCGGCATTGAGCGCCGCGGCGAAGGGCAGGAACATGTGATTCCGCGCGACCTCGTGCAGATCGATCCCACCCATCCGCACCTCGCACCAGTACAGCTTGGCCCACTGTCGCGACAAGCGCCAGGCGCGGCGATGATGGGCCTCGACCGCCGCGCCGTCGATGAAGCTGCTCAGGTCCAGCGACTGGCGACGATCGGCGTCGAGCCGGGCCAGCAGATCGAGGCTGGCGCTGGCGATCCTTGCGTTGTCCCGAAGCTCAGGCGCGACCCGCGCCAATGCCGTCCAGTGCTGCTGGGTCGGGACATAGACGAGATCGAGGCCGGGCCGCGGCGTGGTCTTGAAGGTGGAATCGGTCATCCTGGAAGCTCGCTCAAGCTCACGGCTGGGCATAACCCGCGGCGGTCGGATTCGGCATGTGCTCGAACAGACCCGCATGGCTTTGGACCTGCACGACCCGCCAGTCGCTCGGCGCATAGACTTCGCCGGCGCGCGCCATACGGTCGAGCATGGCGCCGTTCCCGTTGAAATCCTGGCCGACCACTTGAAAGCGCAGCGCCGCATCGACGAAGTGATCCACAGGCTCGGACTCCACGCGCCGGAGGAACACCCCGACCGTGTAGCTCCCGGGTGCCATCAAAAGGCACGGAATCGTCACATCGTACTGGTAGATCGCCCTGTCGACCGAGTGATGGAAGCCTTCCCACGACGAGATCAGCTTGTGAACACGCTGTCCCAACGCCGTCGAGATCACAGCACCGACGATCGGCGCCGTCACCGGTGTGTGGTAGCGAACCACCACACGGATTCTCATGCCGTCGCCGAGCCTGTAGATCATCGTGGCATCGCCATCGGGCCTGGTCATCTCGATCGAGCAAATCTGACCCATCCGTCGGGGGCCATGCCCCATGACCGGCGAGAGGATATCGACCCGATGCGAATCGTCACCGCCATGGACCCTCTGATAGCGGTGAATCACATCGTCCACGGCCCCGTCGCAGACGATCGCGCCTCGATTCAAAAGGATCCCATGCGTGCATATCTGCGAAACCATCGAGAGGTTGTGGCTGACGAACACGATCGTTCGGCCGGATGCCTGATGGATCTCGTTCATCTTGCCGAGGCACTTCTTTTGAAACTCGAGATCTCCGACCGCCAGCACCTCGTCCACGAGGAGGATCTCCGGCTCCAGGTGCGCGGCGACCGCGAAGGCCAGCCGAACGTACATGCCGC
>CAZCJG010000213.1:0-8514 GCA_964498575.1 uncultured Anaerolineales bacterium
TATGTGGTCACAAGGAGGCGCGTATATTTCACCTAGCAAATCGTTTTCACAAGAGCGGATACTGGCCTCGGCCAGGCGCTTGGCACCAACGATTTCCACGTCGAGGCTATCGACCTGCTGGTGAACCGAGTCGGCTGCGAACCGGGAATTGGGCTCGTAGTTGCGATATACTCGGCTCTGAAGAAACGACCGGTGCTGCCGGGCTTGCTGATCCTGGGAGATCTCAGCATCCAAGGGAACTTGAAACCACTGCGATCGCTGGCTGAACCGCTTCAACTTGGCATGGAGAATGGCGCGCGACGGGCCCTGATTCCTATCGAGAACAAGCGCCACTTCCTGGACGTAGCCGCCGACATTATCGAGCGAGTCGACCCGGTGTTCTACGGTGACCCTCTGGCGGCGGCAGCCAAGGCGCTCGGGATGAATTGATTCTGGTTATGCATACTTCTCACACCAAACCGCCTGCAACCTTGTCGCGCGCCCTGCCGATCCTCCTGTCGATCCTCCTGGCGCTCCTCATCCTCCCCACCGCCTGCCGCCCCCGGCCCGCCGCCCAGGCCCAGGCCACGTATCGCGTGACGGTCGTCGAGGGCAGCGGCGGTGGGGACTTTGCGCCGGGCGAAACCGTGCGCATCGAGCCCTTCCGGATGCCGGATACGCAAGTCTTCGGCGGCTGGGAGGGTTTGACCGCGGAGCTTGGTGATGCGCCGGTGGCTCACGCGACGTTCGTGATGCCCGATCGCGCGCTCGCCCTCAAGGCGATCTGGCAAGCGGCGCCGCTGTGGGCCTGGCAGCCCGTGCCGGGATTCGAGGCCGCGGCGATGGCGCACGCGCCGCGCCTGCCGCCGGGCCAGCAAGGCGATCCGGCCATCCTCGTCCTCCTGCACGACGCCGGCCGGGACCAGCGCTACTGGCAGCAGTCCACCGAGGCGCGGCTGTTCGCGCGCGCCGCCGCCGCGCGGGGAATGGGCCTCATCGCGGTGGCAAGCACCGATCCCGAAGGCCACTGGGACCTGGAGCGCGGGACGATCGCGGACAACCCGGACCTGGGGCGGCTATTGGGCGCCCTGCACGCGGCCGGGTTCGTCGGTCCCCTGGTCTTCGTCGGCGTCGGCGAAGGGGCTGCTTTCGCCGACCTGGCCGCCCGCGCCTTCCTGCCGCTCTCCAGCGTCCAGGGCAGCGCCGCGGTGCTCGTCGGCGGCGCCGGGCACGCCGAGCCGGACCAGGACCTGCCGCGGATGTGGGTGCTGGCGGACAAGGACGCGGCGGAGGTGAAGGACGAGGCCGCCCGCCGCCACGCGGCGCTGCTGCGGGCGGGCCTGCCCACGGCCCTGGTTGCCCTGCCCCCCTGGCCGATCTTCCCGCGCCGCTTCTGGCGCGTCGAGGGCCTGACCGCGGGCGACAGCATCCAGCTCCACACCTGGCTGACAGATAACGGTGTGATCGACGCGCGCGGCACGGTCCTGCTGGATCCGGCCGGCCCGCCGCTGGACCGTCTGCCGGAAGACTTCCGCGCTGCGGCGCCCAACATCGTGGAGCAGCTCAACGCCGGCTGGGGCGGGCATGGCTTCAACAGCCATGCCGCGGAGGCGGTGCTGGACTTCGCGGAGCGCTTCGGCCGGGTCGCCAGCTCGGTGCCCACGCCGACGCCCACCCGCCGGGCCTACCTCGGCGGCGTGCGGGTCAGCGGTGGCGCGGCGGGCAAGGGCGACTTCGGCAAGAGCGACAGGTGGTACGCGGATCTCGACCGCGTGCACCTGTGGGCCGAGCCGGACCCGCCCGGCCTGGTGTTCGATCATTGGAGCGGCGACGTCGCGACGCTCGACGATCCGCGGGCGCGGCACTCGGTCTTCACCGTCCGGTCAACCTTCACCGAGCTCGCCGCCAACTTCGCCCCGGCGCCGACGTGGCGGCCCGTCATGCGGTCCATGGACGGCCGGGACCTCTACTTTCACACCCCGCCCGACCCCGTGGGCATCGTCTTCTTCTTCCACGGTGCGGGCGGCGCCAGCCGCGGCTGGGTGGAGCCGGGTAACGCCGAAAACTGGCAAGCGCTGCGCGACGCCGTGGCGCGCGGCTATGCCGTCGCGGTGACCGAAAGCGGCGATCGGCAAGCACGGCAGTGGAGCACGGTCGATCCGCCGGAGGCCAACCCCGACATCCAGCACGTCCGCGCCTTCCACGCTTCGCTGGTGGCCGAGGGCGTGCTCGCGGCGGACCTGCCGATCTTCGGCATCGGCATGTCCAACGGCGGCGGCTTCGTGTCGCGGGTGGCCGACGCGCTGGGCTGGCAGGGAGCCGTCGTCTACGATGCCGGCTGCCGGGCCCGCCTTGCCGCCACCACCCGCGTGCCGATCGCCTGGCACCTCTCGCACAACGACCGGCGCGTCTCCAATCAAGACGCCTTCGCCTGCTACGACCTGCTCCGGCGCCGCGACATCCCCACCGAGCTGCGCATCCTGGCTCCCCAGCCGGTCCACCCCATGCGCCTGCGCCGCGGACCCGCCGTCGGACCCGCGGAAGCCGAGCAAGTCCAACAGGCACTGGCGACCGCCGGACTCCTGGACCGTGTGGACTATCTGATCCAACCGCCCTCGACCAGCGCCTGGCGCGCGGCCCTGGCGGGCATCCCCGGCGTCCCGGCGGGCCAGATCGCCGATCAGCTCGACGTCTGTTGGACCGAGCACCAGCTCTTCGCCGACTTCGACCACTGGGCGCTGGACTTCTTCGACCGGCAGCGCGGGGTCGCCAGCACGCCGACACCGCGGGCGGTGGTTACGCTGACGCCGGAGTCGAGCAGCGAGCCGCCCACGACGTCGACGCCCACGGTCGAGATCGAAGGCAGCGCGACACCGAAGGCGACCGGGACGGCGGCGCCGCGGCCGGGTCGAGCCATCTTCTTGCCGATGGCCGTGGTGCCCGGCGGCTGATGGAGGCTCCGCTGCCGCGCTCCCCGCGCCGGCCGGCCCTGCTCGCGATCGCGCTCTACGCCCTGGTCTAGGGCGGCGCGCTGGCCGTGCTCGCCGCCGGCGCCGGCTTCGCGGCCGGCGAGTCGCTCGCGGTGCTCTTGATCTTCGGCCTCGGCTTCTCGGCCATCGCCCGGCTCGTGACCCGCGGCATCACGCCGCCGGTGCCGCGCGTCCAGCGCAACTTGAATCGCGTTTGCTCAAGCGGGCACGGTGCGGTATCGTAAGCCATGATGCTGATCTGGGAACAACTCTCGTCCGAGGAGAAGATCGACGCGACCTACCGGGCCGCGAGCGAGGGCATGACGCCCGAGTACATCGCCGTGTTGCGCCAGCTCAGGCCGGGTATGCGGGTGGAGCAAAGCTTCGGCTTGTGGCGCATGGCGCGCGACGCGCTGTACCGGCAGGAGATCGCCAAGGGATTGGCGCCGGACGAAGCGATGCGCGCAGCGGCGCGGCGGATGCTAGAGATCGACCATGATTCGACCGCCTGAACCGGAGGATCTCAAGACCTTCGCCGGGCGCATCGTCCGACTCCTGGATGCCGGCGGAATTCCCTACGCCATCTGCGGCTCCATCGCGGCCATGGAGTACAGCGAGCCCCGCCTCAGCATCGACGTCGACCTGATGGTCCTGGCCGAGCCGGCCCAGCTCGCCCCCTTCGTTGAGGCCGTCGGGCAGTGGGGAGTCTACGTCACGCCGATGGAGGTGATCGTCGAGCAACTGATCCCGCACGGCAAGCCGCTCAACATCATCGACGGCTTCACCGGCGCGAAGGCGGATATCTACCCGGTGACGGAGAGCGGGCTCGCGGGATCGGCGATGCGGCGCCGGCGTGAACGGGTGTGGGATCTCCAGCGCGGCGATGCCGCCTGGTTCCTCGCGCCGGAGGACGTGATCCTCTTCAAGCTGAGCTACTACCGTCAGGGCGGTGAAGTGTCCAACAAGCACCCAGCCGACATCGTGAAGATGCTGCGTGTCATCGCACCGGACCTGGATGTAGCCTATATCGAGCGCTGGGCGGTCGAGCTCGGCCTGCTGGATCTTTGGCGCCGGCTGTGGCTGAACAACCACCCCTGATCGCGCCCACGCGCGAGTTGCTACGGAATTGTAAGCAGACATGCGCATCTCGACGGGTGTGGCCAAAAATCGTCCGGGCGCGGATCTTCCCCGTGCGCCTGCTCGCCGGAGACGGCGACGGTGAGGTTGCGCGGAGGCGGTGGGTTGCGCCGAGGGCGGGGCGGGTTGGCCGTCCGCGCCGGTGGCAAGGGCCTGCGCGTCCTCAAAACCCGCCCCTACACTCCTGGATGGATTCTCGTGGTGCCGCGTAGGGGCGGGTTTGAATCACCTCTCATCCCTTGCCATCGGCGCGGACGGCCAACCCGCCCCGGCATCCCCACGACCCATCCCCATCTCGGACGGCAAACCCGCCCCCGGCGTCCCCACGGCCCACTGCGACCCTTGCCGAAACATCGCTGCCGGCGACCGGGCGAGCGATCTTCCCAGGGCGCCAGTCCTGTAGTCTGGCGGCTCGGCACAGATCCCGGACGATTCTTGGCCACACCCCATCTCAGCGCTCGCCAAGCGGGGCGCTTCTGGGGTTCAATAGATTTCGCCGTCGTGAAGGCGCCGGGCGGCCGCCCCTATCGCCTACGGCGACCTTCGGGCGGCGGCGCTCAAGGCGTTGGGGTTGTCGTAAACGGAGTGGGAGCGGGGGTCGGCCTCCCCGGCCGCCCGCCGCTCCCACTCGCGCTTGACCAGCCACTCGATCATCCGCGAGGCCGAGTCGAAGCCCTGCTCGCGGCTCATCGTGCGTAAGCGATCCCAGACCTCGTCGGTCAGGGTGACGTTGCGGTGACTGCGTTGACTCAAAGGTTAGACGTCTCCTCGGATGAAATCGGCGATCAGGTTCGGCGTGGCCGTGTCGAAGCCGACGACGTCCAGCATCCGCGGATCCCGCGGATCGGCGATCGTGAAGCGGTTGGCCACCATCCCCACCACCACCAGGTTCGCGGCGATCCCGCTCTGCCGGCGGTACGCGGCCAGCGCCTGCGCCGGGTGGACACGGCCGTGCCAAGTCTCGCTGTCAGTGTACACGACGAACGCGTCCACCGCCAAGCCCTTCTCCAGCGCGTACAGCATCGGCAGCGCGCAGTCCGTGCCGCCGAACGGCAGCCCGCCGACCACCTTCAGCACGTCGTCCAGCCGCTGGCGCGGGCTGATGGCCAACGGACGGATGCCGAGCTTCGGGTCCTGCGCGTCCCGGCGGCCGTACACCGCGCTCCAGTCCAGCCGCGTGTCGGCCGACGCGAACGCGATCGTCCGGACGTTCGGCTCCGCCTGCACGGTCACCAGCGCCATCGCCGCCGACGCCACCCGCGGCGTCAGGCCCGGCACGCCAGCGACCATGCCGGCTTCCATCGAACCCGACACGTCCAGCGCCAGGAGGATGCGCCGGCCGGTCCGTTCGACGTTGCCGAAGGCCAGGTAGAAGGCCCCGTCCAACGCGTCGACCACCTCGCGCACCGGCGCCCAGGTGCCCTGACCCCGCGCCCCGCGCCCGCTCTCGTAAGTCTTGAGCGCGGCCAGGACCGCGATCGGGTGCACCCGCGCGCGGCGGATACGCTCGGCGTCGGCCAGCCGCGCGGTGACGGGCCCCACCGCCGCGCCGCCCGGCGTGAGCAGGCCCACGCGGGTCATCGTGGCGAGGTTGCGGATCATCGCGGTCAGCGGCATGTCGGCCAGCAGCGCCTCCCACACCTCCGCGCTGCCAAGCTGCTCGGTCGGCACGGCCTCGCGCGGCAGCCGGTAGTCGCGGACCAGCGCGGCGGTCTCGGCCGGCGAGCCGGCGACCTGCGCCCGCTCGAAGCCCTGGACGATCCGCGGCAGCTCGCCTTCCGGCGCGCGCCCGGCGATCCAGGTGAACAGCGCGGCCTGCGCCTCGCTTACCGCCAGGCGCGGGTTGCCGCTGGAGACCGCCAGCGCCGGGTGCGCCAGGCGCAGCAGGTCGCGGTGGCTGTAGCCCTCGCGCTGCCGGTACTTGATCACCTGGTATGCCAGATCGTCCACCGGCTTGTCGGTATACCAGCGCCCGACCGCCCGGCGCAGGCTCCGGCCCCAGCCCCGGAAGGCATGGACGTAGCTCACGAACTGCAGGAGGTGCGTGCCGATCCGGGCGACCTCCGGCAGCGCGTCCAGCGCCGCCCGGCGGGTCGCCGGGTCCGCCGCCCCCGCCGCCATCGCCAGGGCGAAGAGCGCCGGACCGTTCTTCGGCGCGCGGCCGGCGCGCGAGATCGCGACGATCTCCCGCACCACGCGTGGCCCGTCCGCCTCGATGCAGGCGCGCAGCGCGTCGACGTTCTCGAAGCCGAGCGCCCGCTCGCCGGCGTAGTACGAACCACCTTCGCTGCCCAAAACAATCCAGCGCCGCAGCCGCGCCCAATCGTCGACCGCCCAGGCGTAGCCCCCGGCGCTGTTCGGCACCTGGTCCGCCCGGAGCGGCATCGACTGCGGCGGCCGCTGCAGGGTCTGCACGAGATTCCGGATGTAGTTCATGATCGTAGCTCCCTTCGTCCTAGGCATTCAATTGGGTGAGGCTTTCATGCGGATCAGGTGGGTGAGGCAGGAGTCGAACCTGCCGTGTTTACCCGGTGGGAACAGTTTTACAGACTGCTGCGACACAGCCGTGAGTCGCCTCTCACCCGTGTAGCCCTGGCAAGACTCGAACTTGCAGCAAGCCGGGTCTAAGCCGGCCACCTCTGCCAGATTGGGTTACAGGGCCATGGTCTTCGGGAGGCAGCAGGCGGGGGCGGCGGGATTCGAACCCGCGCTCTCCAGCGTGACGGGCTGGCGCTCTCGGCCAACTGAGCCACACCCCCGAAATTTGTGTCTGCGGTCATGAGATGAGTATCGGCGTATTAGCGCTCTACCTCTGAGCTACACCCGCCTCGGCCGATCGCCAGGCCGATGGCCTGCCTTGCGACCCCGGCGGGCGGCGGGACTTGAACCCGCGACCCCTCCGTTAACAGCGGTAACCGATCCTCGCCGGCCCGCAGACGCGCATAGTATACGTATACTACAAGTGTCTGTCAAGTATTCTGGGTCCAGATCTGGTCCAAGTGGGGCGAAGGGACCTGCGTTGGCCGAGATTCACGGGCCATCCCGGTGTCTGGGGGATGCTGCCCCCTCACGGTGCCCCGCGCAGCGCCGGCCAGATCACCCCCAGCACCGCCGCCAGGTCCAGGCCCAGCGCGAGTGCCGCCAGCAGCGCCGGTCCGTGGCGCGGCGACAGCCGGCCGGCGAGCGCGACCGCCGGCAGGGCCAGCGGCAGGAGCGCCGGCAGCAGGTAACGCCCCTGCGGCAGCCGCGCCGCGCCGGTCGAGGCGAGCGAGCCCGCGACGGTGATGGCAAGGCCCAGGAGGACCGCCGCGGAACACAGCCGCAGGAGGCGCGCCGCGGTCCGATCCGCCACCAGCAGGCGCGGCGCGACCAGCGCGAGACCCAGTGCCAGACCGGCGAAGGCCGTCAGCCCGCCCGCGACCGCGTTGTACAACGCCCCCGGCCAAATGACCAGCCAGCCGAAGCCACCCCAGAAGGTCCGCCAGGTGAAGGCGAGCCCGGCTGCGGTGCGCCGGAGGCTGGTCAGAGGATCGGCGAGCCCGCCGGGAATCGAGCCGGCGATGCGCCAGATGTCGGTGTAGCGCAGCGCGCTCTCGGCAAGGTCCGCCCCCCAGCGCCGCGGCGCCTCGGCCCCGCCGTTGCGCAGCCGGACGTTGAGCACGCCGCCCGCACCAGGCACGTCGTGGACCCCAGGCACGCCCGTCGCGACGAGCACGATGTCATCCGCGTCGAAGGCGCTCATGCCGGCGGCCGTGCCGTCGCCGGGCACCAGGGCGGTCCGGACTTTCCGCGCGCCGGCGGACAGCCGCAGCGTCACGGTCACCGGCGTCCACGCGGACGCCAGCCTGATCGTCTCGCCCGCCCAGTCGCCGCGGTCGTCGTTGAGCACGAGCTGGGCTCGGCCGCCCGGCGGACCGGCGGCGCGCAGCCAGGCGGTGGCGGTCACCGCCGGTGCCTCCGATAGAGCTGCCGGATCTGCCGCCTTCCCTGCCTGGTCCACCATCCCGCCTGTCTCGACCCGCGCCCCGCTTGTCTCGATCACCACCCACTGCTCGAGATACTGCCACAGCTCCGGCGTGCGATCGACGACCCGCAGCCCGTAGCGCCCGCTGCGCGCGGCGGCGGTCGATCGCTCCGCGCCCCAGGTCTCGCCGGCGCGCTCCCAGCCCGCCGCGCGCTCCACGATCGGCCAGGCGAGCACCGCGATCGTCGCGATCGCACCCACCAGGGCCAGGAGTCCCCACACCCGCGCCGATCCGGTCCGGCGGCGGGTCGCGGTGGCCTCGCCATCACCGGGCGGGATCGCGCGCGGCCGGCGGCCGGTCGTCGGGACAGGCCGAGGTCCGACCCGGCTGCGCCAGGCGTAGTCCACCGCGACCAGCGCCGTCAGCGGCAGCAGGATGAGCGCGGTGCGTTTGGAGAGCGCGGC
>CAZCJG010000214.1:0-8446 GCA_964498575.1 uncultured Anaerolineales bacterium
AGCAGCTCGGGAAGCGGGCGACCAATGTCGACGCGGCGGCGGAGTTCGCGGACGGGCTGGACCGCGCGGGGCGCCTGCGCTTCCCGGTGCCGGAGGTCGACGTGCTCGGCCTGCCGCCGACCGCCACGCGCACGCCGACGCGCCAGCCCTCGCCGACGCCGCAGCCGACGCGCACGCCGACGCCGACCGACACGCCGACGCCGCCCCCGGCGATCTACCTGCCCCTCGCCCTGCGCCAGCGCTGCGAGGACGAGAACGTGCGCGCCGACGTCGCGATCGTGATGGACACCTCGGGCAGCATGTTGCTCCCCGCGCGGGTGGACGACCCCGGCCGCACGCGCCTGGCGGCGGCGGTCGACGCGGCCAAGAAGTCGGTCGACATCCTCCTCGCGCTGGCCGGCAACCGCGTGGCGATCGTCAGCTTCAACGAGGCCGCCGCGATCGTCCAGCCGCTGACCAGCGACCGCGCCGCCCTGATCGCCGCGCTCGACGGCCTGACCACGCTGCAGGGGACGCGCATCGATCTCGGCCTTGACAAGGCGACCGAGGCGCTGACCGGTCCCGACGCGATCCCCGGCAACAACCGCGTCGTCGTCCTGCTCACCGACGGCCGCGCCAGCGGGGTGGACAATCCGACGGTGCTCGCCTCAGCCGACCGCGCCAAGGCGGCGCAGGCCCGCGTCTTCACCATCGGCCTGGGCAGCGCGGAGGACATCGACGCCGACCTGCTGCGCGCCATCGCGTCGCGACCGGAATACTACAACCCGGCGCCCGACGCGGCGGACCTGGCGCGGATCTATGAGCAGATTGCGTATACCATCAAGTGCGTGAACTTGACCTGGCCGTAGGGGGAGTTGAATTGCGCGACACCGGCCCTCACCCCCCGGCCCCCTCTCCCAAACGGCAAGGGAGAGGGGGCCGGGGGGTGAGACCCATGCCACCCGACCACCCCCTCCGCGTCGCCCTGGTCGTGCCCTACTACGACCCGCGCGCCGGCGACGATCCCGAGCGTGTGCTGGCCCGCCAGCCGACGCTGCCCGGCATCGCGCGGGCGGAGGCGGAGCGTGGGATCGAGGTCGGCGCGTTCCAGCTCTTTCCGCGAGCAGCGTCCCTCAGCCGGGACGGCGCCGAGTTCCGGTTCGTGCCTGCCCCGGCGCCGCTCCGGACGGCTTCACGAATACTCCACCGCGCTTTTCCGCGCTATCAGGCGCCGTACTACGAGCCGGCCGGCGGCCTCCTTCACGTGGTCGCCGACTGGCGGCCGGACGTGCTGCATGTATTCGGGGCGACGCTTGACCTCAACTTGATGCTATCCGCTCGGCTGGCGCGCCGGAGCCGCCGGCCGCTGGTGGTGCACTACCACGGCGGGCTGCCCGACGCCGACCTCGCGACGCGCGCGATCCGCCGCTACAACCTGCGCTCCGCCGCGCGGGTTCTCTTCACCAGCCGGGCGCAGGCGGAGCCATGGATTGAGCAAGGCCTCCTCGCCCCCGACCGTGTGGCCGAGGTGATGGAGACCTCGACCCCGATCCGCCCGATCCCGCGCGCCCAGGCACGGGCGCTCACCGGCATCCAGGGCGATCCCGCCTGCCTGATGGTCGGCCGCCTGCACCCGCTCAAGGACCCCGTCACCGCCCTGACCGGCTTCGCCCTGCTCGCCGAGCACCGCCCGCTCGCCCGGCTCTACGTCTACAGCCTGACCGACGAGCTGCGCGCGGTCTGCGAAGCGCTGGTCGCGGCGATCCCGGGCCTGTCGGACCGGGTCGAGTTCCGCGGCTGGGCGGCGCCCGAGGCGATGCCGGCCGTCTACTCCAGCGCCGACCTCCTGCTCCACGCCAGCCGGCGCGAGTGGAGCAGCCTGGCGGTGCTCGAAGCGATGGCCTGCGGCGTGATCCCGGTGGTTTCGGACATCCCGTCCCTACGGCGGATGACGGCGGGCGGCGCCTACGGGCGGCTCTTCCCGGCGGGGGACGCCGCGGCACTGGCGCAAGCCGCGTTGGCGCTGCGGGGGCCCGTGCGCGGCGATCTCTCGGCGGCGGTGCGGTCGCACTTCGAGCACGCGCTCAGCTTCGAGGCGCTGGCGCGGGATTGCGAGGGGGTGTATCGGGAGGTGGTGAACCGGCGTCCGAATCACGGATGAACACGGGTGGCGTGAAGAATTGCGCCGTAGTTGTCGTCCGTGTCGGGCAGCAACAGCGGCAGCACAACCTCGCGATCAGCCTCCTCCGTGTGATCCATGATCATCCGTGATTCAGCCACCTGCAATCGAACGAGCACCCCACCCGTCCAACCCATTGCCACCCCCACCCGCTCCACCAGCGCCCGCGCCACGAGCCCAAACGTCATCCGCGCGTTGATCTCGCCGAGCGGCTGGAAGCCCAGCCGCCCCTCGCGATCGCGATGGCGCCATGCGTCCACCCCGAACGGCCCGCGATAGCCCGCCGCGGCCAGCGCGCGGCCAACGTCGATCAACGCGGACTCCAGGCTGGCGTGCTCTGCCTCGGAAAGTCCAAGGTGCTCACCTCTGACCTGAGGCGCATCCGGCGCGAGCTCGATCCCGAGAAACCCGCCCCGCGCGTCGACCACCTGCCGGTGCACGCCGATCAGCCGCACCTGAGCGTCCCCCACCACGACCCCGCACGCCCCGAAATCCGCCACCCGCGGCATCCACGGCTCGAACAGCAGCCCATCCCAACGCCGCAGGAGGTTTTCGACGCGCCGCTGGAGCGGCTCGTCCCCCAGATCGCGCCCCCGCCCGAAAGCTCGGTCACGCCCCGCCGCGGACCAGGGAGCCTTGAGCACCCAGGCCAGGTCGGGGGATGCATCGGCGCCGCCGGTCGCGAGATGGGCCGAGAGCTCGTCCAGAGACTCGATCATCCGCGCTCCGGGCAAGGCGTGGCCCAGCTCGCTCGCCGCCGCCAGCCCGAACCCGCGGTGGTTGACCCGCGCGGCCACTTCCGGCGACGGGATCGGCCACTGCCAGGCTTGCTCGTGCAGTGGGGCAGTGCTCGGATCGACCGGCGAGCCGGGCGGCGCGTTCGACCAAGGCGATGCGTTCGACCAAGGCGACGTGGTCCGACCGCGCCCATCCGCCACCCCGGCCGTCTCGCCCCACGTCAGCAGCATGTCGCCCGCCGCGAGATCATCCAGCGGACCCGACCGGAGCCGCGGCCGCGGCAAGCCGGGCACGTCGGGTATGCGGGCGGGGTCGATCGGCACGGGCGTCCAAATCGTGTCACCGTCCTCGATCGCGAACGCCCGCAGCAGCGTCGCCAGCGCGGAGATCCGGCGCGATGCGGGGACGGAGAGCCGGGGAGGTGGGGCGGACGGCCGCGCCGCGCCGGCCCACTCCCGCTCACAGCCCAGGTTGCCGACGATGTGCCTCACGCCGCCGTCGAGCCTCCTCCGCCGGCGGGCCCCGTCTCGATCGCTTCGCCCCGCCCCTCGCGCCGCTCCTCGGCCTCCAGCCGCCGGATGAACTCCGGGTCGAGGCCGGCCGCCTCCCGTCCCTCCGGGTGGAAGGTCCGCCCGCGCGCCAGCGCCGGGGAGAGCGGCGGGGCGACGTTGGCGCGCCAGGCTTCCCACATCGTCTGGTCGGGCGGCTTCCAGCGGGCGAGCCAGGTCCAACCGAAGGCGACGTGGCGTACCTCGTCGGCCTGGACGCGGTCGATCACGGCCGCGGTCGCCATGTCGCCCGCCGCGCGCGCCGCGGCGGCGAATTCGACGGTGTGGTCCAGGTTGGCGTTCTCGAAGGTCAGCGACATCGCGCACACGAAGCGCAGCGGCGTCGTGAGGAGCGGTACCTTGTTCCAGAAGTAGCCGGTCACCGGAAAGTCCCCGAAGCGCCGGCCCAGCGCCTCGACCCGCGACAGATACATCCGCGTGTGGCGCTGCTCGTCGGCCAGGATGCGCAGGAGGCCGCGGCGGAACTCGGGGGGCGCGTCCGGGAAGGCGAGCAGTGCCCAGGCGAACAGTTCGGTTGCCTGAAGCTCGTGGTTGGCCAGGGCGTGCAGGATGCGCGCCCGCTGGCGCGGATCGCGCATTCCGACAAGGGACGGCAGCCGGCGGACCTCGCGGCCGGGGCGGATCGCAAGCTCGGGTGGGCGGCCGGGCGCGCCGGGAACGCTCGGGGGTCGGGGATCGTCGTCGCTCAGGTCGGCGGGCGCGGGCGCGAGCTTGGCCGCAAGCGCCGGGGACAGGACGATCGACGCGGCGAACGCCCGGACCTCCATCGACGGCTCATGTGTGGGCCAGGTAGGCGCGCGGGAACTCCGCCTTGCGCTCGGGCGGCGTGAGCGTGTAGATCTCGCGCTCCTCCTCCGAGATCGCACTGCGCTCCGGGCGCGAGATCGCCAGGACGACCTCCATGTCGGTCGGCACCTCGGCCTTGTCGTCGATGTAGTGCCACCAGTCTTGGAGCAGGCCGTACTCGTGCGGATCGACCGCGATGACCTTGACCGTGTAGGGTTGCCCGACGGATTGGGGCCGGGTCAGGAAGTGCGGCAGCGGTGGGTTGTCGTGCGGCGCCGGCAACATGCCGAAGAACACGGCGCGCGCGTCGTTGTCGGCCGCCGCCGCGTCGCGCGAGGCGATGAGCGCCGCGATCTGCTCCTCGGGTGGCATCAAGGGAGTGGAGAAGTGCAGATCCCAACCGGCCAGGTGCTCCTTGACCGCGTCGCGCTTGTTGGAGGCCATCTGGATGGCCATCGAGCCGATCACCACGGTCAAGGTGTGCGGTGAGCGCTTGATGTGCTCGCAGACGTAGGTGACCAGGTTCAGGTCGGGCTGATCGAGCAGCGGCGCCGAGACCTCGATCGGATCGGCTACCGCTCCGGCCTCGGCCAGGTAGCGCCGCACGTGCTCCTCGACCACGATCATCGCGCGCGGCGTGCCGAGCTCGAGCAGCCCGCGCTGCGCCTTGGTGCGGCGCACCGGGTCGGTCAGGCGCAGGTCGTCGGCCAGCTTGTCGACCCCGAACACGTCCCCCAGCTTGGCCAGGGCAACGCAAGCCCGGATGTGGATGTCGAGGTCCTGATCGTCGATATAGTCGCGGACGGCGCTGAGCGCTTCCTCGTCGCCGGTCGCGGCCAGGACGTCCATCAAGCGCGCCCGCCGCTCGCCCAGCACCCCGTAGTCCATCGACTCGCGCATCGCCGACGGCGTCAGGGTCGATCCGTAGGTCGTCAGCGCCTTGAGCACGCCAGGGTCGCCATAGTTGAGGTAGGCATTCATCAGGGGGCGGACCGCCGAACGCTCGCTATTGTCCGCCAGCTTCGCCGCCGCCGCTTCCCGAGTCGCCTGGTCGCGCGCCGCGAGCAGCCGGATCAGTTGGCGCGGGTCGTCGGTCTCCGCCGTGCCCGCGGTCGAGGCTGCCGCCGCTTCCGATGTGCCGGGTTGGGGCGGCTCCGGCGGGCGGGCGGGCGGTGGGCTGGCCGGCTTCGGCTTGGCGGCCGGCGGCGCGGACTCTTTCTTGTCGCCACCGAGCAGTTTCTTGAGGAATCCCATCGTCGACCTCCCAGGCTCCACTTCGAGTTCGAGAGTTGGCTATGTCTACCTTGGCTCGCTGGGAATGACCCCCTCACAGGGAAGGGGGTCCCACCGAGGATGACGAAGGGCGTGCCCAACCAGACACGCCCCCCCCTGAGCTTGTCGCTCTCGTGACCGCGATTCGGCCCCAGGCATGGGGCCGGCTGATCCGCCCGACGGATCGCGCTTGGATCAGGTCGTCTTTTGCACCCAGGCCGTGCAATGGCCGCCCGGGTTGATCGAGCCGGGCACCACCGTGCAGGTGCCGCACGCGTCGGCCGAGGCCCCCGCCGTGAACTGCTGGCAGTTGCTGCACATTTTGTCGGGGAGCTCGCTCTTCTCGACGTACACCAGCGAGGTGCGGGTTTGCACCTGCTCCGGCGTCAGGGCGCTGGTGTCGCTGCAGTCCAGGGCGGCGGTCTGGCCGTCGCCGCCCGTGCTACCGCCTTCGGTGCCGGAGTTGCCACAACCAGCCAGCAGGTAGCCCGTGCCGACAGTCACGGCGCCGACCGCGGCCGTGCGCTGGATGAAGGTCCGGCGGGTCAATTCGGTTTCGCGCATGATGCGTATCCTCCATGCAAGTGGGTTCCCAGGTCGATCGCGCTCGCCCGGGGTCGACAGCGGCAATTATCAGCCAAGCCCGCGAGCTTGTCAAGCGCGATGATAACGATCTCCTCGCCTGCTTGCAAGCGGTCCTCACCCAGGTTGATTCTCGGCCGCGCAGTCTGGCGAATGGAATTCGCTGCTACCATTACGAAGCCCGCCTGCGCGGGCTGGACGCCGAACTCTCACGCGAATAGCCGGCGAGGCCGGCTTTGTGATGGTAGCAGCGAATTCTATTCGCCGGCTCATGCGGGCGGCGACTATAATGGCGCGCGATGATCCGCGTCCCCGGCCCGGCGATCTCTAGATCCGCACACCGACGACTGTGCGGAGGCGTCGTCGCCTTGGGGCTGACTGCGGCCGTGCTCGCCACGCTCGCGGGCTGTACCAGCGGGCCGACGCCGAGTCCCGCGGCCGAGCAACCGGCGACGGCGCCCCCGCACGACCAGGGCACCGCGGCTGCGGGTCCCGCCGCCCGCGCCATCACGCCCTCGCTCGCGATCACCCTGGCCGACTCGCTCGTCTCCGGCCGGCTGGCGGGCGAGGAAGACGCGGACTGGGTCCGCGCCACCCTGCTGGCGCCGGACGGCCAGGTGCGCGCCGCCGGCGAAGGGCGGGTCGAAGGAGCCGACCGGGTCTGGACGATCTACCTGCGCGATCCGGCAAACGACGACCTCGACGTGCTGGTCCGACCGGGCGATCGCCTGCGGGTAGAGCTCGACGATGGCCAGGGAAGCGGCGAGCGCACCGTGGTGGTGCCGGACCTGCGCCTGAGCTTCGACCGCACGGCGGGAGTGCTGAGCGGATGGATCAGCTACGAAGCGCCGGGTGTGCCCGCGCCGGGCCCCGCCGCCCTGATCACCGCCACGCTGCAGCCCGCTGTCCAGCCCGTCGCGGGCGGAGGCGACCCGTCGCCCGGCGGCGCTTCGCCCACCCAAGCCCCGCCCACGTCGCTGGCGACGCGAACAGACCACCGGAGCGCGTTCTCCCTGGACTTCGGCGCGGTGCAGCTCAGGGGCGGAGACGCGCTGGGCGTGACCGCGACGCTGCCGGACCAGCGCCTGACGGTCAGCACTGCCCGCCGTGTGCCCTATGTCCGCGCGTCCCTGCACCCGGGCGACGTCACGGGCGCCATGCGGCCGGACGCCGAGGTCGAGATCGAGCTGCGCGACGCGAGTGGAGCCTTGCGCGCCTCCGGCCGCTCGACCAGCGACTCCAGCGGCCGGTTCAGCGGCTGGGCGCTGCTGCCCGACGGACGGCGGGCGCGGCCCGAGCCCGGCGACCGCGTCGTGGTCCGCGATCCCGAAGGCGAGATCCGCATCGACATCCCTCCGTTCTCGGCCGAGGCGGACGTCTCGGCCGGGCGCTTCTCCGGACTGGCCGCGCCCGGCGCGCCGGTCGACGTCGTGCTGTGGAACCCCTGGCATCCCGGCGAGCTGGCCAACACGGCCGCCGAGGCCGATGCCGACGGCCACTGGTCGATCGAGCCGCCGGTCGGGCTCCACCCGGCGAGCCACTACTACGTCACGGTCCACCTGTCGGATGGCGACCTGCTCTACTACTGCTATCAGATCCCGATGCTCCAGGTCGAGCCCGGCTCGCCGGCGGTCGAGGTCCAGACCCTCTGGGAAGCGCGGACCGAGCTGGAGCTGATCCGCGACGGCCGAGTCATCGCCCGCGCGCATGGCGGCGGTCCCTGGTCCGGCAACCTCCGGCTGGTGCTGCGCGCGATCGGCGGCGACCGGGTCGGCGCGCCGGTGGTGGTAGAGGCGGGCGACGTGATCCGGGCGGACTTCGGGACCGGCGAGCCGGTGCAGGTGACGGTCTTGCCGCTTGAGGTCGAGGGCGACGCGCGGTCGGGCTCGGACAGGGGCGCGCCGCCCGATCGTATCCGGGGGCGCACGGCGCCCGGCGCGAGGATCGGCCTCGCCCGCAGCGAGGCGCCGATCACCAGCACCCTGGTCACCGCCGGGCCGGACGGGTCGTTCGTGTTGGACGCCGGACCCCTGGCCGCCAGCGCCGACCGCGCCTTCGGCCAGGAGAGCTTCGAGGTCTTCACGACGACCGACTCGGGGCACAACATGCGCCATCGCTTCGTCGCGCCGACGCTGACGGTGGACCTCGGCGGGCGCGGCGCCACCGGGCGCGCCCAGCCGGGAGCGCGGGTCACCGTGTTCCACCGCCAGGCGGGTGGCCCGCCGATCGCCACGGCTGAGACCCTCGCTGATCCCACCGGCGCGTTCACGGCGACCTTCGCCGAGGACGCGCCGCCGCTCGGCGCCGGTGAGGTCGTGGGCTTGCGGATCGGCGACGAGGG
>CAZCJG010000215.1:0-8412 GCA_964498575.1 uncultured Anaerolineales bacterium
GGCGATCCGCTCTACGCCCAGCAATGGCACCATGCCAAGATCAACAGCCCGCACGCCTGGGACTTCTCGCATGGGCGGTCGGTGGTCGTGGCGATCGTCGACACCGGCGTCGACTGCAACCACCCCGACCTGCGCGGCAAGTGCCTGGCCGGCTACGACCATTACAACAACGACAGCGATCCCAGCGACGACCACGGCCACGGCACGCATGTCGCGGGCACCGCGGCGGCGCTGACCGGCAACGGCGTGGGCGTGGCCGGCACAGGCTGGGATGCGCAGATCATGCCGGTCAAGGCGCTGGGCTCGTCGGGCAACGGCGGGCTGGCGGCCATCGCGAACGCGATCGTGTGGGCCACCGACAACGGCGCCGACGTGGTCAACATGAGCCTGGGCGGCTTCTTCACCTCGCGCACGCTGCAAAGCGCCGCCGCCTACGCCATCGACCACGGCGTGACCCTGGTCGCCGCCGCCGGCAACGAGTCGACCTCCAACCCGACCTATCCGGCCTCCTACCCCGGCGTGATCGGCGTCGCGGCGACCACGCAGTCCGACCAGCGCGCCAGCTTCTCCAACTTCGGCACCTATGTCGACGTCGCCGCGCCTGGCCAGGGCATCCTGGCGACCGTGCGCGGCGGCGGCTACCAGGCCTGGAGCGGCACCAGCATGGCCTCGCCGGTGGTCGCCGGCGTCGCGGCGCTGCTCAAGGCCCAGGGCCCCTGCCGCGGGCCGGCCGACATCGAGCGCATCCTCGAAGAAACCGCCGAAGACCTCGGTGCGCGCGGGCCGGACCAGAACTTCGGCGCCGGCCGCATCGACGCCGGGCGGGCCCTGGCGCTCGAGCCCGCTCCCTGCGGCGGCGGCACGCCGGACCCCGGCAAGCCCAGCCCGCCCGCGCCCGGCCCGACGCCGCGCACCACCGCCGTCGCGCCGACCGCGCCCGCGCCGACCCAGCCGCCCTCCGACGACTGGGACGCTATGGTCGAAGGCCTGATCAACCGCCAGCGGGCGAGCTACGGTCTCGGCTCCTTGCGCACCAGCCTGGCGCTGCGGCGCGCCGCGGCCGAGCATGCCACCGACATGGCGGTGATGCGCCGCTGCACCCACACCGGCTCGAACGGCAGCGATCCCTTCCAGCGCATGCAAGACAGCGGCTACGCCTCGCCCTACGGCGAGATCGTCGCCTGCGGCCAGACCTCGCCCGAAGCGGTGGTCGCGGCCTGGATGGGCAGCGCGGGCCACCGCGCGATCATCCTGTGCGCCACCTGCACCGAGCTCGGCGCCGGCCACCGCATCGCGGGCGACGGCTACCGCTACTACTGGGCGGTCAACTTCGGCGCCGGGCGCAGCAGCGCCCCGTCGCCGACCCTGCCGCCGCTGCCGGCCGCCAGCCCGACCCCGACCCGGCCGCCGGCGACCGCGACGCGCGCGCCGGCCACCCCCTTGCCCACCCCGATCCCCGGCCACGTCGACCTGATCCTCCGGCCGGCCGCGGGCCGCATCGGCTGGGTGGTCGCCAGCGAGGCGACCGGCAACCACTTCGACAGCTCCTTCACCTATACCGGCACCTGGAACGACCGCCTCTACCACGGCGCGATGCAGTTCGACCTGGACCCGATCCCGGCCGGCGCGACGATCAGCTTCGCGCGGCTAACCTTGACCAGCCAGACCGCCGAGCACCTGGCCAAGCTCGGCACCTGGTCGGTCAACCTGCTCGGCACCGAGATCGACACCGGCTTCGAGAACCACGCCTACGGGCGCATCCATGCCGCCGGCATCGAGTCCAAGCTCCTGCCCTTGCTCAACGCGAGCGACCTGGCGGCCGGGCAGGCGAACGTGTTCAACTTCAGCCCGGCGCAGGTCGCGGCCCTGCAAGCGCGGCTGGGCGGCTCGGGCCGCGTGTCCTTCCGCATGGACGGGCCGACCGGCGGCGACTTCTCCAACCTGGCGACCTGGGACAGCGGCCAGGGGCCGGAAAGCCAGTACCCGGGCCCGGAGCTGCTCATCGACTACCAGCTCGGGACACCGCAGGCGGTGCCGACGAGCACCCCGACCTCGCCCTTGCCTCCCAGCGCGACGCCGCTGCCGCCGACGGTCGGACCCTCGCCGACCCGCCGGGCGACGCCGCTGCCGCCGCTGGCGACGGGCACCCCGCCGCCCCCCCGGCCGACCAGCCCGCCGACCAGCACCCTGGTCCCGCCCTTCCGCACCCCGCCGACCCCCGGCGCCAGCGCCATCGAGATTCCGGCGCTGCCGCAGGACGTCGGCTGGGCGCGCCAGTTCGAGCCGGGCAACCACCTGGGCGAGGGCCACACCTACGCCGGCGTCTACCAGGGCATCCAGTACGTCGGGCTGACCCAGTTCGACCTGTCGGCGATCCCCGAGGACGCGGCGATCCAGGAAGCACGGCTGACGCTGACCGGAGCCTCCGGCGCGCGGCTATCGCAGTACGGCAACGGCCAGTGGGAGATTCGCCTGCTGGAGAGCGGCATCGACGCCGGCTGGACCTATCACAACTTCGACCGCTTCATCAGCGCGCGCGAGCTGGCCGATCTCGCGCCGATCCTGCGCCAGGGCGACCTCGACGCCGGCAAGGCCAACGTCTTCCTGCTGCGCCCCGGCGAGCTGCGCGAGCTCGAATGGCGGGTGCGCACCACCGGCAAGATCAGCTTCCGCTTCGACGGGCCGCGCACCGGGCCGAGCAACATCTTCGACTGGGACGCCGGCCAGGGCGGCGAGCCGCCGCGGCTATCGGTGATCTTCGGCCCGCCGCGCGGCGACGGCGGCGCGCCCCGGCCGGTCCTGCAGAGCGACGAGGACCGGATTCGCCGGATCATCGACCTGGTCAACCGTGAGCGCGGGCGGGTCGGCCTGCCGGCGCTGGTGGAGAGCCCGGCCCTGCGCCAGGCGGCCGAGCTGCACGTCTGGGACATGACCACGCATCACTTCTTCGACCACGCCGGCAGCGACGGCTCGACGCCCGCCGACCGCGTGGCGAAGGCCGGCTTCCGGGCCGCGGCGGTGGACCAGCTCATCGCCGCCGGCACCGGCAGCCCCGAGATGGTCGACGGAAGCTGGATGAAGTCCGCCGAACACCGCGGCAAGATGCTCAACCCCGCCTTCACCCACATCGGCGCCTTCTACGACTTCTCGCCCGCCGCGCCGCTGGGGGACTACTGGACGGTGGTGCTGGCCAAGGCGGGGCCGTAAGACCCCCCTCCCGACTCAGCGCGCGCGGGATTACCTATGCATCCTCGGGTTATCCTTGGCGCGCGCTGAGCCGGGAGAGGGCCTACGGCGTCGCCGTTGCGCTTGGCGTCGGCGTGTCCGGCGGATCGGTGGGCAAGATCCGCCGGGTTTTGGTCGGAGTCGGCGCCAGTGTGAGCTGGATCCGGATGTCGTACCTGTTGGTCGTCGCCGGCAGGTAGATCAAGGGGTGGCTGACGATCTCGTAGCTATAGGTCTCGCGCGTGCCGTCGGCCTCGGCCACCAGGGTGAGCTTGCCGTTGGGCTCGCGCTCGGGCGTCAGGTACAGGTCGTAGTACTTGTAGCCCGGTTCGGTCGGCACGATCTTGCTGACGCCGTCTTCGACGACCATGTCCGCGCGCTTGCCGAGCCGGATCTCGCCAATCTCGCCGGACGGGCGGCCGTTGATCAACCGCTCGCGCTTGAAAGCCAGGACCCCCGGCCCCGACTCGACCCGCACCGAGAGCGCGGTGCCATCGGCGACGTCCTGGCCGAAGGCATCCTTGGCGAACACCGAGATCAAGCCAACCCGCCGGTCGGCATGCGTCGCGAAGCGGTTGAGCTGGCCGGGCGGGTTGACCTTGAAGCTGAGCTGGCGGGCCGGGCCGATGACGCTGAAGCCGATGCTGCCCTTGACCTGCTTGCCGCCGGCGCAATCGCCGACGCACAACACGGCGTTGACCTTGCCGCTGGCGGCGTCGCTGCCGCTGCTCATCTCCGCCTGGGCCACCCCGTCCTTCACCGTCACCATCGCCGGCGACAGCGTCCCGCCGGCCGCCGGGTCGACCGCGAAGGACATGGTCACGTCGCTGACCGGGATGCACTTGTCGTCGGTGACGAAGGCCGACACCATCGCCTTGTGGTTGATGCCCGCCACGCTCACCGACTGCGCGTACATCGCCGAGGCGCCGCTGGGGAAGCTCAGGCTCAGCGAGCCGGCGCGCCGGCCGTCGACCTGGTCGGGCTTGGGGAACACCAGCGCCGGCTCGCCCGGGCTGCCGAGGGTCCATTGCGTCGACACTGCCGCGTTGGCCGCGGGCTGGTTGTTCTTGATCTCGACAACGTCGACCTCGTACTGCAGGCAGCCGATGAACACGCCCTCATCGTATTTCGCCGAGGTAGGGCCGAACTTCCAGCCGGCGGTGTCGGCCGGCAGCGCGGTCATCGCCGCATTGACCTCGGCCAGGCCTTCGGTGATCTTGTCCATCGCGTCGCGCACCAGGGCGCAGCCGCCGCTCGGGTTGGGCGGGAGGTTGGGGTGATCCGGGTTGCTCGGCTCCAGCGTGCGCGGGACGGTACCGAGCAGCGCATCGGCGGCGGCGAGCTTGGCGCGACCACTGCCCAGGCCATCGGCCAGCGCCGGCAGCGCCGCCACGTCCGGCATCATCAAGAGCGCCTGGAGCGTCCGGGTCAAGTCGACGGTGCTCGCCTGGGCCGCCACGACCGCGTTCTTGGTGTCCTTCATCCACTTGTCGAACTCTTCGTCCGGCGTGCGGGGCGGCCAAGGGCTGGGCACCGGCGGCACACGGGCCGGGTCGCAGTTCGCCCGGTTGGCCGCCACGTCGCCCGGCAAGCGGGTGGTGTCCTCGCCGATGCGGCGCGCGTAGCTGGCGACGAAGTCGGCGGGCGAGACTTCGACCGGAAAGCGGCCGTCGCCCGACAACGCCGGCGTGTCCTTGGTCTTGACCTCGATGCCGGCCAGATCGCGCACCCGCACCCGGTAGCGCTCGCTCCGCGTGCCGGTGTGTTGCAGGATGGCGTACACGTGCGGCGTGTCGCTGGTAAAGCTGCGCATCAGCGGGCCGTTCTCGGCGTTGCTCATGTACAGGTCCAGCTCGCCGGACTGATCGACCGCGTAGGTGGTCGCGATCGGCTGGGTCGCGCGGGCGGCCAAAGCCAGGCCCACGAAGGTCAGCGACAGCACAACGGCCGCCAGCGCTGCAGGGGTCAGGCGGTGCATAGGGAACTCCTTACCTTGTTGCGTTGATCTTGCGAAACCCACGCCTGCCATCCGCCGCGCCACCCACCTGGCAACCGGCCGGGACGAAGCCGGCGCTGCTGGTGATGGCCTGCGCGGTGCTGCAGGGTGGAACAACTAGCGGGCGTCGGACGGGTCGCGCCGGCCGCGGGCCCAGAGCGAGTCACGCGCCTAGACGCGTCGGCGCAACCAGACGGCGACCGCGATCAAGGCCATCAGCCCGATCCCGAGGACCGCCAGGTTCGGGCCGCCGGCGCTCGAGGCGGGTTGCGTGGCACGCTGGCCGTCCGCGCCGCCCTCGGACCCGGCCTCCTGATCCGCCAGCGCCGCGACAGCCGCGGCCGGCAGCGTCCATGTCGGCACGACGACAGGCTCAGGGGCGACGGGCTCAGGGGTCGTTGCCAACGGTTCCATCGTCGGTTGGCTGGCTGGATCCGAGGCGACATCCCCGGCCGGTGCGGTCTCGCCGCCGCCCGGTGGCAGGATCGGCGTGCCCGCCGCCGCACCCAGCGCGGCATCGGTCATTCGTTTGGAGGCCCCGTTGGCCGGCGTCGGCCGCGGGCCGGCGCCGGGGGGCTGGCTGGTCGCGGCCGAGCGCTGGTCGCCACCCGAGCCCGAACCGCCGGTCGGGCGGGTCGCGCTCGCCGTGGCGCCGGCGCCGCCCGGGGCGGGTGTCGCGCTGCCGGCCGTGGCGCGCGACGCGCTGGTCGGCGTGGCGGAGGCCACGGGGAGGTTGTCGCTGGTAACCCAGAACTCCGCATCCAACGCCGGATAGGTACCGACCTTGATCGCCACGTCATACGGCGCGCTGCGGCCGGTGCCGCTATCGGGGATGGGCATCTGCTTGGCGTCCAGGGTATCGGCGCGCGCGTTGAGCTTCTCGGCGGCCGCCTTGGCCAGCTTGGCCTGCGCCGCCACGTCGGCCGCCGCCGCCCGGATGCGATCCAGGCTGGTGCCGACCTCGCCACGGCGCGCCTCGAGCGCTTCGAGCGCCTGGACCGCCTCGTCCAGATCGTCGTGGAACGACCGCATGTCGTTGTCGAGCTGCATGCGCGACAGGAAGTCGGTGGCGACGCGGAGCGCTTCGATCTTGTTGTAAGCCTCGCCGAGGTAGCCCAGGTTGCCGGTCGCGCGATTGGGATCCGCGGCCCGCTCGGCGTCGGCGACGATGGCGTCGGCGGTGTCGACCAGGTCGAAGCTCACCCGCTGCAGGATCTGCGCCCCCGAGATCGCCACGATCGCCGAGCCGTCGCCGGAGACCGTGTCGCTCTTCTGAAACAGCGACAACCCGCCCTGGGCGTTGAGCTCGGTGTTGATCTTGGTCCGCGACGCGCCCTTGTAATCGACGATGATCAGGATGGTCTTGGCCCCGCTCGGGGCAACGAAGTCCGTGCCCTCGGGCACGGCGTCTTCAACGCGGTCGGTCGGGCTGAAGCGGACGCGGTCGGCCTGCGCGGCGGCCGGCAGCGCCCGCGCCAGGCCGGCGGCGCCGGCCAGCCCGCCCAAGATGATGAGAACACATGCTCTGCGCACCTTTTTGACTCCTCACCGCGCTCGCGGCACCTAGCCCCGGCGCATCGCCGACCAGCCGGCCCAGACCACCACGCCGAAGAGCACCACCATGCCGGCCAGCGCCAGGGCGAGGGTCGACCGCGACGAGCCGGGCAGCCCCGCCTGCGCCCCGCCGGCACCGGCGAGCGCGCCGACCAGCGTTGGCTGCGGGGTCTCGGCGAACTGGCTTTTCGACTCGGCACCCGAGGTCGGGAGCACCGCCGCGCCCACCGTGAGCTGGAGGCTGTCGGCGAGGTAATGGTCCTCGCCGACATAGGCGTTGACCACGTACTCGTTGTCGGCCAACGGCACACCGCCGTTGTCGAATGTGACGACCTGGGGGCCGGGCGCGTCGTACTGGGCGGTTTCCTGATAGAGGATCGCGCCGAGCGGTCCCATCACCCGGATCTCGACGTCGGTCGGCGCGCTGCCGGTGAAATCGAAGCCGATGTACAGCTTATCGACGCCTTGTTCCAGGTGGTAGGTCTTCTCGCCCGGAGGCGACTGGGCGGCGTCGAGCTCGACGCCGGAATCGTCCTTGACCAGGCGCAAGTCCCCCACCGTGTCCTGAGCCGCCCCGGGGCGAGGCATCAGGCAAAGCCCTGCTGTCAGGCAGAGCAAGACTCCGGCCATCCGGCCGCGCATCGTCACCATCGATCTTGTCATCTCCTCTTTCCACCCGCCCCGCCCCCGGCCTTGGCATCGCAAGGCGGCCGGGGAAGCCGCCCGGCGCGGGTGGCGGACCGGCCCGCCGCGCCCGGGGGTCAACGCACGATCGCCGTGCTCCCATGCAGTGTCCCCGCCGCGCGTGAACCGCGAGTGAGCCGTGGCTTAGGCGCTTGTTAGATCGCCGCCCATTCCCCGGCCGAGGCATCAGCCCCGCACGGGGTTGACGAGGCTTCCCGACCGCAGGGCGGGTCAGGAATTCTACTTGCCAGCCGGCGACCGCGCAAACACCGCCACCGCTCAGCGGCCATCGTCGACATGGCGCAGTCGGGCCGAGGGCAGGTAGATCGCGGCCTTCGGCGGCGTGTAGCGCAGCATCGCGGTGGGCAGGAAGATCGCGGTGCGCGACGAGCGCCGCACCCAGAACTCCGTGCTGGGCACGACGATGTCGCCCGCCACCTCGAGGTTGAGCGTGTAGGCCAGGCGCGCGGGTCCGTTCGGCGCGTCGACGCCGGAGCCGGGAATCGCGACGTCGCGCACCTGGCCCGCGGTGCCCTGCAGCAGCCCGCTGTTGGTCACGACGGCGCGGAAGGGTGCGGCCATCTTGGCCGCGAGCGCCTGCTTGCCGGGCAGGTCGTCCGCCGGCAGGCCCAGCGCCGTCCGCAGCAGGCCGGCGATCTCGGTCGTCGACGCGCGGGCCGCGGCAAGCTGGTCGCTCTGGGTCGGGGGCAGCTCCACCTGCTCGAGCAAGTCCAGCGCCTGCTCGACGCGGGTGACCTGGTACTGGGTGTCCATCAGGTATTCCAGCATCCCGACCTGCTGGCTGGCGGCGTTGCGGGCGCTGGTCTGCCCGGCGCGGGCCGCGCTGTCCAGGGACTGCGTCAGCGTGCGGTAGATGTCGGTCCCGTTGATCTGCAGCGCGGCCGTCCCGTCGCCGCGATAGCGCTCGCTGCGCCGGAGCAGCTCGACGCCGC
>CAZCJG010000216.1:0-8406 GCA_964498575.1 uncultured Anaerolineales bacterium
GGTTCCTGGCCAGGGCAAGTTCGGTCGCAGCCTCAGGTACTTGGTTGCGGCCAGGATCCGGGACATCGCGATAGAATTCCGTTGTGAAGGCAGAATGGGAGAACTTGAGTTTGTAGACACCGGGTGCCAGGTTGAGTTTGTAACTGCCGTTGGCGCTGCTCCGTGCTTGTATTCCCTTTGCGGACCACCTGTTGGGCCCCCTGCGCTCGAACACGGAAATCTCCACCGACGCAATCGGCTGGCCCTCAACGTTGCTAACGACGCCACAAATTGCACCATTGCCGGCTAAATTGACCGTGCACGACAAGGCCGGCACCAACGCCTGTGCATCCGCTGCTTCCTCAACCGTCTTGCTCGCCACCGGCACATTCGTCGGCGTGACGGTTGGTGCTGGTGTACAAGCCGCTACCATGGAAAGGGCGAAGGCTATGACTGTAATCGTTGTCGCGATCGTGAAGGTTGTGGATCGTATGTGCCTGGACATCGTTGCCTCCTTGCTTCGACAATAAGGCGCCGCGCCAAGCTCACCTCATCGCAAGCGGCGTTGCGGCGACGCCATGAATTAATCGGACTAACACGCGATCCGCCGAAAAGGTTGCGCGCAGCCGGCGCGTCGATCGTTCGTGCCCGCAGCTACGGCGTCCGCGCAGGTGCGCAAGCGCACCGGAAGGGCGCTTGCGACTGCGATGGCACCGAGCTAGCCCACCGGCGTCGCGGCCAGCGGCGGCGAAGCGGGCGGGAGGCTTGGCGCCTGGGGCGGGCGGGCCAGGCGGCCATAGTAGAAGGCGAGCCAGTGGTTGGACCAGCCGAAGAGTGTGGTCTGGCGGACGATGGCCTTGACTTCGGCGCGGCTGATCTTGGCCTCGCCGGTCAGCACCGCGCTGTTGTTGCGGCTGACCGCCAGTGTGCGTACCGCGAAGAACAGCGGCCACATGCAGGCCAGCCGGATGCGGTGGTAGCGCCGCGGGAAGGTCGCCACGTAGTCCACGCCATGCCGCAGGTGCCGGTCGGCCTTGTCGGCCAAGGTGCCCACGACCTGCATCGCGGCGCCCTGGCAGCGCGGGTCGAACAGGCTGTCGCGCGTCAGCCCGAAGCGCTCGTAGAAGGTACGCGGCACGAAGACCCAACCGCGCTCGTAGTCCTTGCGCAGCCCGCGGATCACGTTGACGGTTTGCAGGGCCAGGCCGCACTCGCGCGAGAGCGGCATCAGCCGACCCAGGCGGGCGCGGATCGCGGGGCTGGACCAGGCGAAGATATCGGTCGTCAGGTAGCCGACCCGCCCGGCGACCTCGTGCATGTAGTCGTCCATCTCCGCCTCGTCGGCGACGAACGGCCCGTGATCCTGCCAGCGCGCCATGCCGCGCGAGGTCTTGGCGACGCGGGGGATGATCCCGCCCTGCAGCTCCACCGGCAAGGCGTGGAGCATCGCCAGCACCCGCCCGGCGTGCTGGGCCACGTAGACCTCGGGATCGCTGCCGTCCAGATCGGCGATCTGGTCGGTCAGCGACGCCACCGGCGCGTCCGCGTCCAGCACGTCGGCCCACAGCCGCAGCAGCGCGGCCTTGCGATCGGGGGGCAGCGTGTCGTGGTCCTCCAACAGGTCCGACACCCGCAGGAGCAGGTAGGACACGCTCATCGCGTCGCAAAGTATCGGGGGGAGCTGCTCGATCGACAGGGCGAAGGTCCGGCTCACGCCGCGCAGCATCTCGGATTGGTTCATCGGCGCGGGATTATACCCGACTTCGGGGCGTCAACCGAACGGACGCCATGGCGCGTGCCATCATCAACGGATTGCGATGGCCACGACGCGTGCCCGGAGCACCCACGGCGGTCACATGAACAGGGGTCGGCGCCCCGATGCCTTCCCGCCTCACCTCAGTCAAGGAGCGTCACCACGCCACCATCCCCATCCACCGTCACCCGTTGCCCGCTCTTGATCCGCGCGGTTGCCGCGCCGGTGCCGAGCACCGCCGGGATGCGGTACTCGCGCGCGACGATCGAGCTGTGGCTCAGCGGGCCGCCGACGTCGGTGACGATGCCCGCCGCCAGGGCGAAGAGCGGCGTCCAGGCCGGAGTGGTGATCTTCGCGACCAGGATGTCGCCCGGCCGCATCGCGCCGAAGTCCTCCGGCCCGTGCATCACGCATGCCCGGCCCGTCACGCGGCCGGGGCTGGCGCCGATCCCGTGCAGTCGGTCGCCCTCGGCCTGTTCGGAGCGGGCGGGCATGAAGCGGCTGAAGTCGATCCCCATCCAGCGCGCCCCGACCTTCTCCGGCAGCGCCACCGGCGGTGTCGCCCGGCGCTCGTGCTCCCACCGGGCGCGCCGCTCGGCGACCGCCGCCTGGCAGTCCACACCCGCCATCCATTCCCCAGCCTGCCCTGCATCCAGCGCGCGGGTGGCCGCTTCGATCTCGTCCGCCGTCAGCCAGAACACGTCGTCCGCCTCGGCCAGCACGCCCGCGGCGACCAGGCGCCGGCCGATCTCGCGCAGCATCCGCCGCAGCACCGGCCAGCCGAGGCCGACGTCCGCCAGCCCATCCTCACGCAACGGTGAGAAGCGCTGCGCCCAGGCCAGGAGCGGCGCCGCCAGGCGCCGGCCCGGTCCCGAGCGCGCCAGGAAGCGCCGCGTCGCCTCCTCCCGCGCCGCCGCCGCGGCCGCCTGCCGCTCATACGGGCTCGGCGCCTGGCCGCCGAGGAAGTACTTCAGCGTCTCGACCAGCGGCGCCGGGTCGTCAGCCGGGACACTCTTGGCAAAATCCAGGTCGTACACCGCATGCCCGAAGCGATCGAGGTGCGCCGAGAAACGCTGCCGGAACTCACCCCAGGCGTCCACCGGATCCCCGTGATCCCCATGATTCGCGTGATCCACGGGCGCCACGCCGTCCACTCTGTCCACCGCACTCGCCCACGCCGCCGCAATCTCCACCCCGCTGCCGCGCGCCAGGTCCTCGGCCAGCTCCGGCTGGGTGCGTGCCCAGGCCGCCAGGTCGAACAAGGACTTCTCGGCCTGGATCGGGGTGCTGTCGAAGCCGAGCATAAAGCTGAGCGCCGGCGGGTCGCCGCGGCGTTGCAGCAGCCGCTGGTAGATGCCGGTAAACAGCCCCTCGCTCATGTAGGCGGCGGGCAGGATGCCGCTCTGGATCGCCAGGTAGTGGTTCGCCGCGGCTTGCGTGATCTCGCGGACGCCGGCGAGCAGCTCGGCGGCGGGCAGGGCCGGCAAGTCGCGCGCTCCCCAGGTGGCGGTGACCGCCGCGTAGCGCGGCCGGGCCTCCTCGGCCCAGCGCGCCTCCGCCCGGCGGAACCAGTTGCCCAAGCGTCGGGAGAAGGCGATCATGTGGAAGATGATTTGCGCCATCTCCCGTGCGGTGAAGGTGTAGTGATAGTAGGCGAAGTCGTTGACCGTCACCAGCCTGTATTCCGAGATCACGCGCTCCAGGCCGAGCTCGCGCATCAGGTCGCGCATCCCGGCGTTCCAGTAGGGCAGGGCCAGGCTGGAAAACAGCGGGGAGAGCGGATCCGGCAAGAGCTCGATCACGCTCGCGCGGGCGTACATGCCTGGCCCGGCTGGAAGTCGCTCCCAGTCCAGGACCACGCGCGGCTCGGGTAGCGCGGTGATCGGCCGCGCCTGGACGATCCCGAATCGCCCGCCCTCCAGCGTCCACTCGACGTCCATGGGCCGCTCGTACAGCGCCTCGATCGTCGCGCCGAGCTGCGCGAGCTCCACGGCCTCGTCGCTCGACAGCACCGCCGCGTGGCGCCGATCGTCGGGAACCGGCTCCTCGCGCGTGCCCTCGGGCAGGCGGACGGTCATCACCGCCTTGTCGGCGACGGTCTGCGACAGGACCGTGCCGGTCTCCTTGTCGACGACGAGGGTGTCCGGCGTCACCAGGCCGCCGACCACCGCCTCGCCCAGACCCCAGGCGGCGTTGATCACGATCTCGCCCGGTGCGCCGGTCAGCGGGTTGGCGGTGAAGAGGACGCCCGCCGCTTCCGCCGGCACCAGCGCCTGGACGACGACCGCCAGCGCCACCTCGTCGGGCGCGATGCCCTGGCGCGCGCGGTAGCCGATGGCGCGCGCCGTCCACAGCGAAGCCCAGCAGCGCTTGACCGCCGCCAACAGCGCCTCGCCGCCGCGGACGTTGAGGTAGGTCTCCTGCTGCCCGGCGAAGGACAGCTCCGGCAGGTCCTCCGCCGTCGCCGACGAGCGCACCGCCACCGGCGGGCCGCCCAGGCCCAGCTCGGCGTAATGGCGCAGGATCTCCGCGGCGATGTCCGCCGGCACGCCGCCCTGGTCGAACAGCGCCCGAATCCGCGCCGAAGCGCGCTCCAGCGACGCCGGATCGCCGGGGTCCGCCTGGGCCGCCGCGGCCAGGATGACTTCGGCGAGGTAGCTTTCGTCGACGAAGCGGCGGTAGGCTTGCGTCGTGATGTGGAAGCCGGCCGGCACCGGCAGGCCCGCCGCCGCCATGCGCGCCAGCGACGCGCCCTTGCCACCGACGCGCTCGAGCGTGGCGTCGGGGCTGGCGAGGGGGAGGATCAGGGGATCGACTTCGGGTGGGTTCATCGTTTGGGCCTCCGGTCACCGTGCCAGCGAGCAGTCGGGGGCACGCCGCCCGGCTGAATGCCAGCGTCAAGGGTATGCTGTCGCGGTCGGGACGTGGTCGTGCCGGATGATACAGCAGCCGGCGGGCGCCGACGAAAACGGCGAGACATTTGGAGATAAGTGCGGCGTCAGTCAGTATCGAGGTGATGGTTCGCGCCCGGCCGCCGTCAGCCCGGCGCTGCCCACGCGCCGGTCGAGCGCGGGCTGGGCGTGCGGTTAGGCGGCGCCGCTCGGCTATAATTCCCCCGCTCTCTGCCCCGCATGACTTCAGGAGCAACAACCCCATGACCGTTCATCCCCGTCGGCCGGCTCGCACCGGCCGCGCGACGTTTGTGCCGATGGGCCGCATGGTGTTCGCGGCCGCTGCGACGGGAACGATGTTCGCCCTGGCGCTGGGCGCCGGCTTGGCCGATCCCATCCATGCCGGGCTGGACGCCGAGGTCAATGCCTTCGAGCTGCAGGCGATTGCCCTGGTCAACGAGGAGCGCGCCGCGCTCGGCCGCTCGGCGCTGGCGCCGGACTTGCGGCTGTTCGAGGCGGACGAAGCACATGCGACCTGGATGGCCGCCACCGGCAACTTCCAGCACCTCGGCGAGGGCGGCTCCAGCCCTGGTAGCCGTGCCCAGGCCGCGGGTTACCCCTACTCCGTCCTGGGCGAGACCCTGGCGGTGGGGCAGGAGACACCGGAAGAAGTGATCCGCGGCCGGCCCTGCGACCAGTTCTGCGGCACGATATGCGACGCTTCGAGTCGTTGCGACGGGTTCAAGCAGTCGCCCTCGCACTGGACGATCCTGATGGGTACCGCCTACCGCGACATCGGGGCGGCCTATGTCCTGGGCACGGGCAATCGCCTGCACTGGTGGGCCCTCACCGTCGGCAACAGCAGCAGCCCGACGGTGCCGTTGGATGGCACGCCGGTGGCCACGATGACGCGGACGGCGACACGAACCGCGACGCGGGCGCCGACCAGCACGGTGACCCGGACGCCGACCCGCACAGCGACCCCGCTGCCGCCACCGACAACGCGCACCCCTACGCGGACGGCGACCCCCTCGCGCACACCCACGCGGACGACGACTCCGACGGCGACCTGGACCGCCACTCGAACCACGACACCGCTGCCGCCCACGGCGACCCGGACGCCCACCCGGACCACAACCCCGCCGCCGCCAACCGCCACGCCAACGTCGAGCCGGACCGCCACGCGGACCACGACGCCGCAACCGCCGACGGCGAGCCGGACGGCCACACGGACCGCGACGGCTTCTCCAAGCCCGCCCCGGACATCCACCCAAACCGCCACCCGGACGCCGACAGCCTCGCCGAGCCGGTCCGCGACACCGACGCTGACGCGCACGGCGACCGTCCCGCCCAGCCCTACCCGGACGCCGACCCGCACGACCGCCCCGCCGACGCCGACGGCCGTGCCAAGCGGCCCGACGGCGACCCGCCCGCCGGCCAACGCCATCCTGATCGGCCAGGTGCGCGTGCAGGGACGCACGGACTGGCGGGATACACGGATCCTCGTCGATGGTGAGGAGCACGCGGTAACCGGGGATGACGGCTGGTTCCTGGTGCTGGGGGTCGCGCCGGGCCTGCGGACCGTCGAAGCGCGGCGGGCGGGCGCGCTGTCCAGCCGCGGGATTTTCGACGTCGGCGCGGGGCAGCTCGTCTCGCTGGGGGGGACGGTGCTGATCGCGGGCGACGTGCTGGCCAATGGGACGATCGACCTCTTGGATTCCCTGTCGGTCAACGCATCGCTGGGCCGCTGCATCGGCGATTCGTCCTATCAGGCGTTTGTGGACCTCGACGGCAGCGGCTGCGTCGATCCGGCCGACGCGAGCTTGGTCAACGGCAACCTCGGGCGGGTGGGGCCGACGGGGTGGACGGGGGCGCCGTAGGGGAGGGGCAACCGGACGCAAGCCTGAATTGGCACGACAAACCTCAATCCCGGTTGCCTCGCCCTGGGGGCTGGATTTAACCTTCCCTTGGCACTGCGATAAAATGCCGTTGCAGTTGCGTTAGCGCACCGGGCCTATCATGGCGCCTCATGGGAGTGTCCTGATGACCACCGAAGCCCCCGAGACCAAGAAGCGCAAGCTCACCTTTCCCTCCGCCTACACCATCCTGGCCCTCCTGGTCATCGTCGTCGCGGGCCTGACCTTCGTCATCCCCGCCGGCAGGTACGACACCGACCCGGACGGGGCGCCGATCCCCGGCACCTATCACGCCGTCGACGCCAACCCGCAAGGCCTGGGCGACGCGGTCCTCGCGCCGATCAACGGCATGTATGGCATACAGGACACAGAGGGCCAGGTCGGACCCTACAACGTCGGCAGCCTGTACGGCGCGGTTAACGTGGCCTTGTTCATCCTGATGATCGGCGGCTTCCTCGGCGTGACGATGAAGACCGGCACGATCGACGCCGGCATCGCCACGGTCGTCCAGCGGCTGGGCGATCGGGGCAAGCTGCTGATCCCCATCCTGATGATCATCTTCGCCGCCGGCGGCACCTCCTACGGCATGGCCGAGGAGTCGCTGGCCTTCTACCCGCTGATCATCGCCGCGCTGATCGCGCTCGGCTACGACGCGCTGACCGGCGTGGCGGTGATCATGCTCGGCGCGGGCATCGGGACGCTCGGCTCGACGATCAACCCCTTCGCCACCGGCATCGCCTCGGGCTTCGCCGGCATCCCGATCACCGACGGGCTGCCGCTGCGGATCCTGATCCTGGTCGTCGGGACCGCCATCGGCATCTGGTACGTCATGCGCTACGCCGCCAAGGTGGTGGCCGACCCCTCCACGTCCATGGTCGCCGACCTGGGCGAGGCCAACCGGCAGCACTTCCTCGGCGGCGAGGTCCAGAGCAGCGAGGCGCCGGAGTTTACCACGCGCCGCAAGGTGATCCTCGGCCTCTTCGCTCTCTCCTTCGTGATCATGATCATCGGCGTGATCCCGTGGTCGGACCTCGGGGTCGAGCGCGTCGCGACGCGCTACTGGTGGTTCGCGGAGCTGGCCGCCTTGTTCATGGTGATGGGCATCGTCATCGGCGTCGTCGGCGGGATGGGCGAGCAGGAGCTGGTGAACACCTTCATCGACGGCGCGCGCGACATGGTCGGCGTGGCGCTGGTGGTCGCCCTGGCGCGCGGCATCTCGGTGATCATGACCAATGGGCTGATCATCGACACCGTGCTGCACTGGTGCGAGCAGGCGCTCGGCGGCCTGGGGGCGGTGGCCTTCATCAACACGATCTTCCTCCTGTACCTGCCGCTGTCGTTCCTGATCCCCTCGTCCTCCGGCCTGGCCACGGTGACCATGCCGATCATGGCGCCCTTGGCGAGCTTCGCGGGCGTGCCGGAGAGCCTGGTGGTCACCGCTTATCAGTCGGCCTCCGGGCTGCTGAACCTGTTCACGCCCACCTTCGCCGTCGTCACCGGCGGCCTGATGATCGGCCGCGTGCCGCTGGCCACCTGGTGGAAGTTCGTCCTGCCGCTGGTCCTTATCCTTGGCGTCTTCGTCATGCTGGCCCTGTCGGCGGGCGTGCTGATGGGCGGATAGCGCCAACCCAACGAGAGAGAGAACATGCCTGTCAACTTGAAAGGTCGCAACTTCCTGAAGGAGCTGGACTTCACGCCGGACGAGCTGAGGTTCCTGCTGAAGCTGTCGGCGGACCTCAAGGCCGCCAAGTACGGCGGCTACGAGGTGCAGCGGATGCGCGGCAAGAACGTCGCCCTGATCTTCGAGAAGACCTCCACGCGCACCCGCTGCGCCTTCGAGGTAGCCGCCTACGACCAGGGCGCGCAC
>CAZCJG010000217.1:0-8378 GCA_964498575.1 uncultured Anaerolineales bacterium
CGCAGGCGGGGGAATCGATCGGCGATGCGGCCGAAGTGTCAAATGAGACAGCCCTGCAAGTGGGGCGAAGCGAGCTTGCCCGTTCGTCTGGCTTGCATATAATCGCGCCGGATCGGGATGCGCCACCAGGCGCTTGGTTCGACATAGTCAGGAGGATGGGAAATGATGAGCATCAACCGATGGATGATGGTTCTTTCGCTGGCCGCCGGCCTCGCCCTGGCCGGTTTCGGCGCCGGGCGGGCGGCGGCCAGCCCGGCGGCGCAGGCGGTATGCGCGGGCAACATGTTGCAGAACGCCGACTTCGAGGGCGGCTCGCACAAGACCGAGGGCCAGGGCACCAGCCTGTCGTCAGCGGTGGGCGATGGCTGGGTGCCGTGGTTCGTGCGCGGCGACGCCCGCAACAACCGCGAGCCCGAGTTCAAGGTCGAGCAGGTGCGGATCGGCGGTGACCACAACCGCGTCCGCTCGGGCAGCCAGAGCCAGAAGTTCTTCACCACCTGGGGCACGCATACCGCCGGCCTGTACCAGCGCGTCCCGGTCAAGGCCGGCACGCCGCTCACCTTTTCGGCCCACGGCATGGCCTACTCGGGCGAGGCCGACGGCTGGAACCCGGGCAAGGGCACCTTTACGAGCGACACGGTCCAGCCCGGCAACTACCGCATGATGGTCGGCATCGACCCGAGCGGCGCCGCGCCCGCCTGCATGGGCTGCCCGCCGCCCGCCAGCGTGGTCTGGTCCGAGCCGACGATGACCACCGACCAGTGGGTGCCACAGACGGTGACCGCCCGCGCTACCGGGCCGGCCGTCACGGTCTACATCAAGGGCGCCCCGGAGTGGGCGGTCAAGCACAACGACTCGTTCTGGGAAGACGCCTGCCTGTCCGTCGGCGGCACCCCGGCCAACCCGCCGGCGGCGGTGGCCGCGGCGGCCGCCCTGCCCGTCGCGGCCGCGGCGGCACCGGCGACGACCGGCGCGGTGACGAGCGCCAAGCCCGCGGCCGCGCCGATCAGCGGCAACAGCTACGTCATCAAGCCCGGCGACACCCTGTCCGCCATCAGCGCGCGCACCGGAGTCTCGGTGGCCGCCCTTGCCGCCGCCAACCAGATCGCCAACCCCGGCCTGATCCGCGCGGGGGCGACGATCACGATCCCCTCGAAGCAGTGACGCGGCGGTAGCACCCTGGGTGCGCGGGCCTCCGGCCCGCATGCGCTTGCACACACTATCGGCCAGTCCGCCCCTGGGGCAAGGGCAGTCACCCTTGCCCCTACTATCGGATTGACCCACGGCGCTTCGCCTGCTAACATTGCCGCGCTTCGCCCCCATCGTCTAGTGGTTAGGACATCACCCTTTCAAGGTGGGAACCGGGGTTCGAGTCCCCGTGGGGGCACTGCCATGGCCGAACCGCCTCAGACGAGGCCCGTCGCGTGAGCGTGCGGGCGGCGCGCGCAGTCCGCGGCACGGCGATCTTGCGCGGGGCCGCGGCGCTATCCCTCGCCGCCTGCCTGGTGACCCTCGCCGGCACGATCCAGCCGATCGCGCCGAGCGCCCCGCCGCCCGTCCTCCTCACGGCTGCCGCGACCAGCGCGACCGTCTTCACCGTGACCCTGGCCACCGATGCCGGTGATGATCTGCCCGGCGATGGGATCTGCGCGGTCGCGCCGGATGATCGGCGCTGCTCGATCCGCGCCGCGGTGCAGGAAGCCAACGCGCGGCCGGCGGAGGGGCCCTACGTCGTCATCCTGCCCGCCGGCACGTACAGCCTGACGATCCCCGGCGACAGCGAGAACGATGCGCAGCGCGGCGACGTCGACATCCGAGCCTCGATCGACCTGCTCGGCGCGGGACAGGACGTCACCACGATCCACGGCCCGGCGGAGCAGCTCGACCATGCCTTGGAAGTGTTCCCGCCAGCGGTCGCCCGCCTGCGCGGCTTGACGATCCAGGGCGGCCTGGGCGGCGGCATCCAGAACCGGGGCGGCCGGCTCGACGTCGCGGACTGCGCGATCCGCGGCAACCGGGCTTTCTTCGGCGGCGGCATCGCCAACGACGGTGTGCTGACCCTGACGCACAGCGTCGTCGCCGACAACGTGGGCGGGCAGGGCGGGGGCATCATCGTCTTCGGCGACAGCCTGGCGACGATCCGCCACAGCCGCATCGAGGGCAACGGCGACGCACAGGGTGGGGGCATCAAGGTGGTCAACGGCTCGCTGGACCTGGCCGACAGCACCGTCACGGGCAACCTCGGCGGCCACGGCGGCGGCCTCAACTTGATCGGGGACCTGCCGATCACGATCCAGCGCAGCACCATCGCCCACAACCACGCCAGCCTGCACCCCGACCCGCCCTGGCACGGCTACGGCGGCGGCATCTGGAACCAGGCGACGCGTGTGCGGCTGGACAACGTGACGCTCAGCGACAACTGGGGCCAGGGCGGCGGGATCTTCAACGTCGGGCACATCACGGTGACCAACAGCACGATCGCGCACAACGGCACCTTCAGTTGGGGCGCGGCGATCAGCAACGCCGGCACCTTCTGGGTCGCCAACACGCTCATCGGCCCCACCGGGCAGGGCGCGAACTGCGATAGCTCGCGCACCTGGCTGACCAGCGGCGGGCACAACCTGGATAGTGACGGGTCCTGCATGCTGCGCGCCGAGGGCGACCGCTACGGGCTGGACCCCCGGCTCGGTCCGCTGGCCGACAACGGCGGCGCCACCTGGACCCACGCGCTCCTACCGGGCAGCCCGGCGATCGACGCCGCGGACCGCGCCCTGTGCCCGCCGACCGACCAGCGCGGCGCGGCCCGGCCCGCCGGCGCGGGCTGCGACATCGGTGCTTACGAATACGGCGCAGCAGCCCCGACAGCGACGCCACCCACGTCCCGAACCCCGGCTTACTTGCCGCGGCTGCTGCGCCAGGCGGGCGACGATCGCGGCGTGACCCTTGGGCGGTGGCGTCGCCAGCGCGCGATGGAATTCACCACAGAGACACAGAGACTCCAGAGCAAGCCTTTCTCTGTGTCTCCGTGTCTCTGTGGTAGGTTTTGGTCGTAGCTGGCCAAAATCTGCCGACCTGACCGCCCGTTCGCCCCCAAGCCTGCGCCGGGTGCGGTGCTGGCTTGGCATTCGCTGTATAATTCCCGCGATGATCAGCCTCTCGATGCAGCGCTATGCTGCCGACATCTACCGCATCCAGCAGGATCACCCCTTCGTCAGCCTGGCCGACCTCGCGGAGCACATGGACGTCTCGGTGCAGGCCGCGTCGCGCATGGTCCGGCGCTTGAAAGACACCGGCCTGGTCGAGCACGAGCCCTATCGCGGCGTCCGCCTGACCGCGCCCGGCGTGCGCTACAGCTTGCCCGCGATCCGCCGCCACCGCTTGATCGAGGTCTTCCTGGTCAAGGTGATGGGCTTCGACTGGGCCGAGACGCACGACCTGGCCGACACGCTCGAGCTGGGGGTCGACCAGGCGCTGGAGGACCGCATGGACGCGCTGGCCGGCCATCCCACGCGCTGCCCGCACGGCGAGCCGATCCCCAGCCGCGACGGCGTGATGCCGCCTCTGGACGACGTCAGCCTGGTCACCCTGCCCAGCGGCGAGTCCGGCGCGATCAGCCGCGTGCGCACCCACGAGCCGGACAAGCTGCGCTACCTCGCCTCGATCGGCCTGGTGCCCGGGGTCACCTTCAGCCTGCGGAGCTGCGCGCCCTTCAACGGCCCCTTGCGCCTGTGGTACAACGACCAGGACGAGGTGCTGGGCTACGACCTCGCCGCCTCGATCTGGGTCGAGCGGCACCCACCCGCGGGCTAGGCTCCCCCCGGCACCTCTGCACCGGCGCGAAGGGCGGGATGCGGTTGCCGCGCGCCGCTGTGCTACAATCGGGGCACGAACCGAGGCCCTCGTGACCCAGCCGCACACTACCCTGATCAACCAGCCGAACACCGACACCGGCGGCTATTCGCTGTACGGGCGCTTGGTCCTGGCCAGCGGCCGCGCCAACCCCGCCCTGGCCGAGGAGATCGCCCGCGCGATCGGCTGCCCGCTGCTGCCGGTCTCGATCTATCAGTTCGCCAACCAGAACACCTTCGTCCGGCTCGATCGCTCGGTGCGCGGCTCGGACGTGTTCTGGATCCAGCCGACCAGCCCGCCGACCAACGACACCCTGATGGAGCTCCTGATCGCCATCGACACCTTGCGGCGGGACTCGGCCGGGCGGATCAGCGCGGTCGTGCCCTACTACGGCTATGGTCGCTCGGACAAGAAGGACCAGCCGCGCGTGCCGATCACCGCGCGCCTGGTCGCCGACATGCTCACCGTCGCCGGCGCCGACCGCGTGCTGACGATGGACCTGCACGCCGGGCAGATCCAGGGCTTCTTCTCGATCCCGGTCGACGACATCACCGCCCGCCATATGTTCGCCCGCCACATCCGCGCCAAGGGCCTGCGGCACGCCGTCGTGGTCTCGCCCGACCTGGGCGGGGCCAAGGACGCGCGCAACTTCGCGGTCGAGGTCGACCTGCCGCTGGCCTTGATCGAGAAGCGGCGCAGCCCCGACGGCCGCTCGACCGAGGTGATGAACTTGATCGGCGAGGTGCAGGGCCGCGACGTGCTGATCATCGACGAGGAGATCGATACCGCCGGCACCATCGTCAACGCGGCGCGCTTCATCCAGGCGCACGGGGCGCACAAGGTCTATGCCCTGGCCACCCATGCGATCTTCTCGGCCCCGGCCGTCGAGCGCCTGCGCGAGGCACCGTTCGAGGAGATCATCGTCACCAACACCGTGGCGATCCCCCCCGAGCGGATGCTGCCCAACATCACCGTCCTGAGCGTCGGCGCGCTGCTCGGCGAGGTGATCCAGCGCATCCACTCCGGCCAATCGGTCGGCGAGATGTTCGACGAGTAGGGCCGGTTTCCCCCGCCCGCGCGCCGGCATCTGCCGATCCCTGGCCCAGCCCGGTCGCCCGCGCCGATGGTCGATATCGCCGTCGCCCTGCAAACCTATGCCGGCTGGCTGTACGTGCTGGTCGGCATGCTCATGCTGCGCCAGGCCCACAACCTGTGGCGCGCCGGGCGCGACCGCGCGACCGCGCTCTTCGGGCTCGAGCGCGAGGCCGCGACCGGCAAGGCCACCCGCGCCCTGGTGATGTCGCTCCTGCTCGCCACGATCGTCGTCGGGATCTACACGGTGGCCAACGTGATCGTTCCCTCGCTCCCGCCTGAAGCGCGCCGGCCGGACAGCCACGCCCCGATCATCCAGGTACCGCCGACCGCCGCCGATTGGGCCACCGACACGCCCACGCCACCGCCCGCGACGCCGACCCGCCCGATGCCCCTGATCGTCACCGCCACACCGGGCACCTAGGCTAGGATCCGCTTCGGAACACCTTGACGCTGTCGACCGTCGCACACAGACAGGCCATCGGCCAGAACAACGTCAACGCGCTCCGAAAGGATCCCTAGCGGCGCTGGCTCTCGGGCGGAACCATGAACGCCAAGGGCAGATAGATCATCATGCCGCGCGGTGTCGCCGTGGCCGCGGGCGTCTCGGTCTCGGTGGCCGTCGGCGTGTCGCTGGCGGGTGGGCTGGGCGAGGGAGAGGGCGGCAGGCTGCCGTCCGGGGGGGTGGGGGTCGCTTCCACGGTCAGCGAGGGGAGCGGCGTGTCGCCCGGCGAAGGCGTCGGCGAGGGTGACGCGGGCGTGCCCGATGGGCTGGCCGACGGCGTCGGGGTCGGTGTGCGCGTGGGGCGCGGCGTGCCGGTGGCGGTCGGCGTCGCGGAGGGCGGCAGCACGCTCCAGCGGGCGTAGTAGATCTCGGAGCCGCCTTGTGGCGCGTTCTCGGCCCAGACGGCGTGAACGTCGCCTGTGCGCGGGTCGAAGGTGACGTCCGGGCTGTGGGCGTTGTCGCTCACGGGTGCCTTGAGCGGTGGTGTCGCCCGACTGAACCAGACTTGCTTGGACTGTTGCAGCTCCCACATGGTCAGCGCGCCCAGTCCGAGCGGGTCGGGCGCCAGCGCCAGGCTGGGCGCGATGGAGCGCGCCTGGCTGTCGCTGACGTTGGTCGTCTGGGACCAGGGCTTGCAGGTGCGGATGATCTCCTGCTTCTGGCCCGGCCCGAGCGGCCCGTCGCCCTCCTGCCACACCAGGCATACGTTGTCGCGGCTGGTCGCCGCCACATCCGGCAGCCGTTGGTGCAAGGGATCGGACTGCAAGTGGTTCCATTCGATGTCGTTGCAGGTCCAGCCCGTCTCGCCCTGCGAGCGGTAGGCATGTTGGATGCTCGCGCCCGCCGCGGCCTGATCGTTGGACCACACGACGTGGACCGCGTCGGCCTGGTCGCCGTTCGCGGCGACCGCGATGCGCGGCCAGTACGCCGCGAACGAGAAACAGGCATCCATCAAGGCGCCGGCCTGCACGGTGCCGTTGACCAGACGCGCCCAATGGGGCCTGCGCCCGCCGTAATGCGTCGAGACCCACACCATCCACAGCGTGCCGTCCGGCTGGAAGGCCAGATCGGGCTCGACGCCGTCGATGCCGATCCCCCCCAGGGCATTGGCCCGGACGGGCCAGCGCCGGGTGGTCGGATTCCACAGCTTGAGCTGCGCCTGGCGCGGCTCGACCGGCGATACGCTGACGAAGGCCAGGCCCACCTCGTCGCCGGCATAGGTCGCCAAGGCCGGGCTCTCGGCGAAGAGGGCCGCCGTGCCCGGAGCGGTGGGCTGCCAGGTCGCGCCGGGGCCTGCCGGCAGATAGCGGTACAAGACGTCGTTGAGGCCTGGCGCGGTCGCGCCTTCTTCCTGCCAGGCAACGAAGATCCCGCCGTTCCGGGTGACCACCACCCGCGGGTGAAGGGCCGCGCGGCCATGGCTGTCGGAGAGCTTGGCGCTCACGTCGAGCATCAACTGCCCGCTGGTGGTCCCGGCGCTGGGCGTCGCGCGCACCACCCCCAGCCCGATGGCGAGGAGAACCGACACGTAGAGCGGCGCCGAGCGCCGCCGCCCGCCGAACCGCCGCATCACGGCCAATCCATACGCACGCTGACGGCCACCGGCGTGCCACTGCCGTTGTCGCGGACCACCGCATGCACGAGCAGGTCGATCGCCACCGGCGCCGAGCGGGTATTGACCACCGCCGACGACTCGACCGTGAACCGGGCCTCGCCCTCGGCGGTCCGGATCACCCAGTCGCCGCGCATCCCGCCCGGCGGCAGGCCGGCCAGCGTCCCGTCGATGGTGTGCAGCTCGGGCGCGGGGAAGAGCTGGCCACCGCTGGCGCGGATCACGTCGCCGGCCTGCGTGCCCTCGATCCGCGCCTCCCAGCCCAGCCCGGGCCGGCCGCTAGGCGGCAGCCCCTGGATCTCCACGCCCTCCGGCACCTGCACCAGATAGTGGTCGACCACCCAGTCGGATCGGATGCCCGGATCGCTCGAGTCCGTCACCTCCCGCACCGCCCCGCGGATCGCCACGCGCTGGCCGGCGGGCGGGTCGAGGCCTTCGATCCGCGCCGCCTCGATCGCGTCGGCGTCGTTGCGGGTGCCGCGCACCGAGACGCGCGCGCCCGGCCGGAAGGTCGTCACGTCGGGGATGTCGGTGAGCGCGTTGATCACGATCAGCGTGCCCCCGACCTTGATATGGGCCGGCACCGCCGGTGGCGTCACCGCCGCCGGCTCCATCACGTCGATCGGCCCGACGATCACTTCCTCGGGCCGCTCGACGCGGTAGAAGATCCGCCGCGCGTACAGCTTGAGCTTCCCGTCCGGCGCGTCATCTTGCATCGCCTCGATCTGGACGATGTCACCCCGCTTGGGCTGGAAGGACGTCGGCCGGAAGCGCGTGTCGCCATCGACCTCGACCGCGACGTCGCGCACCACGGCCCCCCCTAGCTTCAGCTCGCGGTCGGTGTAGATCTGCCAACAACAGCCGAACAAGGTCTCCTCGCCATCCCTCCTGGGCAAGTCGCGGATGATCCCTGAAAACACGATGTTCTGGGCGCTGACCCGCATGCCGTTCTGCGGGTAGGCCGGGCTGCAGCCTTCGACGAAGCCGACCGAGATCCGCAACCCCTCGCGGAAGCGTTGGTCGTCGGGCGGATCGTTGGGCGGCGCGGGATCGAACGACAGTCGCATCAGCACCGACGTGCCCGGCTCGATCACCGCCGGCAAGGCGGTCGGATCGGGCCGGACCGTGATCGGCGGCTGCGCCGGGGTGTGGCCGGACCAGATCGTCCACTCGCCGCGCGGGTCGTCGCTGAGGGCCAGCGAGGTCAAGCGGAACAAGGTCATGCCTTGCAGCTCCGGCCAGCTCAAGCTCACGTCGCTGATCTTGAGCGGGTCGGGGATGTCGTTGCGCAGGGTCAAGAAGACATTGCACCCGCGGATG
>CAZCJG010000218.1:0-8329 GCA_964498575.1 uncultured Anaerolineales bacterium
GCCGGGCGTGCCGGTGCCCGGCCCGCCGTGCCGGCCGGGGCGGCGGGGTGTGGCGGATGCGGCCGGCTCCGGCGATGGGAGGGCCGGCGTCGCCTGCGGCGTGGTGATCGCGGTCGAAGGTGGGACCAAGGTCGGTTCGCCGGTTGCCTGTACGGCTTCGGAGCTGGTCTTCTCGGCGTCGCGCTCCGAATCGCTGTCACGTTGCTGCTCCGGACCGGCCCCGCCGGCGTCGGGGCCGGGTATTGCCGCCGACGGTAGGGCCATAGGTGTCGCGGTCGCAACGGCATCGTCGCGCGACGGTGGGACGGTGGGAGTCGACGTGGGGTTGTCCGCGGCCGGAGCCGGGCGGATTCGCTCCAGCGCGTGGTTCATGCGGTTCCAGGCGTCCTCGATCAGCACGCCCACGCCCGGCAGGGACTGCGGGCCACCGACGGCGACGGTCACGCCGGTCGCCAGCATGAAGAAGGCGACCACGGCGACGCAGGCGCCCACCGCCAGGCGCAGCATCATGCCACCCGCGCGCGCCTTGTGCCCGACGATGCGCGGCGCGACCACCGCCCAGTCCGAAGCACGGGTGGGCCTCGCGCGCTCGGCGAAGGCGCGGATCTGCCCGGCGACCAGAGCATGCTCGCCTTGCAGCACGGACAGCTCGGCGGCGCAGCCGGGGCAGCTTGCCACATGCGCCTCGATTGCCGCCTGCTCGGCGGCATCGACGGCGCCGAGGATGTACGCGAGCGCCCGCTCGCCTGCGATGTGCCTATCCATGATCAGACTCCAGCTCGGCGACCCGCCGGGCCGCCGACACTCCCAATGCCTGCCGCAGCGCCGCGTAGGCCGAAGTGACCCGTGCCTGCGCCGTGCGCATCGGCACGCCGAGCACCGTCCCGATCTCGGCGAAGCTCAGCTCCTCGACCTCGCGCAGCACCAACGCCTCGCGCTGCAGCGGGGTCAGCTTGGCCAGCGCCGGGCCGATCCGCGCCGCCGCGTCGAGCCGGTCCAGGCCACCCTCGGGGTCCGACACGCTCGGCACGCGCGGACCGCGCACCCAGCTCGACAGGGTTGACAGCGCCGAGCGGGCGCGCCGGGCACGGTCGCGGCAGCGGCTGACGGTGATCATGTGCAGCCAGGTGGTGAAGGCGGAACGGCTGTCATCGTAGCTTTCCAGTCGCTTGAGCGCATAGATCAACACATCCTGCGTCACGTCTTCGGCCTCGTCAGCATCCCCCAAGATGCTGTACGCCAGGCGCATGACGCGCGGGCGGTGGGTTTCGTACAAGGTTCGCAGCGCCGCCTCATCTCCCAATCGGGCCCGCCGGATCACTTCATCATTCAAGTTCAACGAACTCCGTGCATGGGGCCAAGCGCTCCTGTCCCACCTGTAATACGCCCGCCGAGCGCGGATTGATGGGCACCTGGTCGGCGATTTGCCGAACAGCCCGCGATCCGCGGCGCGCTCAGTCGCGCCGCCGCTGGCGCTGCCGGTCGCGGCCGCGCTCGGATTTCGGGTCGGGCAGGTTCAGCACGCTGCGCAGCAGGCGCGGTAGGAAGATGAGCGCGATGAAGAAGCCGGCCCAGCCAAACTTCAGGGTCAGCGCGAACAGCCCCATCAGCATCAGGACCGTGAACGCCGTCCGCGACGCCCCGGCGGCGGCGCGATCAAGATCGCTCATGATCTCAGGTGTCTCGGCGCCTGTCGTGGCGGTTGGCGCTTGACCATCGGGTTCCGCCCCCGGCGCGGCGGCGGGTGCCTTACCTGCGGGCTTCGCCCCCGGCGTGGCACGGGTTGCCGGTCCCGTGACCGGGGGATGCGCCGAGGCGGAGCTCGGATGCGGCGTCGCGGACGGTTTTTGGGCGACGGATCTGCGCTGCCCCGCCGGGCGCCGGGCGGTCGCGGGCTGGGGTGCCGGCGCGGGTGGGGCGGAGGCCTTGGTTGCCGGCGCCTCCGGCAGGGGCGTCTGGCTCGCGGGCGCGCGCGCCGGGCGCCGGAAGTAAGCCAGGATCAGGCCCGGCGTGCGCTCGTCCACCGTGGTGTCCAGCAAGGTCCAGCCGTCGGCGGCCTCGGCACGCGCCACGCGTTCGAGCTCGTGCGGCGCGCACGATACCGCCTTCTCCTCGTAGGCCGTTCGAGCGACCGCGCCGGGCAGCACCAGCGGCGTGCCGCAGTTGGGGCAGGTGCCGTGCTCCGACGCGCCGGTGGTGCCGACGAAGATCGCGCCCGGCTCGGCCACGCGGTTGCAACGCGGGCAGATCGGCTGGGTCGCCGCCGCCGGCAGGCTGTCTGGCTGGGTCGACGGCGCCCTCTGACCGCCGGCCTGGGGATCGACCACCAGACCACAGCGCCCGCAGGCGCCGGCGCCAGGCGGCAGGTCGGCCGAACAGCGCGGGCATTGCCGCTGCGGCTCCGGGATCGGCGTCAACTGTACTTCGGTGCTCATCGCGGCTACCGCTCATGCGATCCCGGAGGGGTCCTTAGCGACCCCTCAAGGTCATGAGCGCTCCTTGAGGCGCGTGTAGACGACCAGCCGCTGCTGGTAGTTGGCCGCCCCGCGATCCCAGGCCCCGTCGCAGGTGATCAGGTTCATCATCCGGCGCGGGGTGCTGCCGTAGATCTTGTCCAGCGGCGCGGCATCGAAGGAATAGCGCTCCTTGGCCTCGACGACGAAGACCTGGCGCTCGCCGCTGGCATAGGTCACCGCCATCTCGTCGCCGGGCACCAGCATCCGCAGCTTGTAAAACACCGCCGGCCCGTACGGCGAGTCCAGATGTCCGGCGACGACCGCCGTCTTGCCGACCTGCCCGGGGATCGCGCTCTGGTCGAACCAGGCGACGTTGTCCGGGATCTTCGGCGTGTCCATCGCGCCGTTGGGCAGGAGCCCGACCTGCTCGAAGGTCGCGTCGACGTTGATGGCCGGGATCTCGATCCGCACCGGCGGGCCGGCCGCCTGGAAGCGATCGGGGGTCGGCGTGCTGTAGGAGGGCGTGGGCGTCTCGGTCGGCAGCGGCGTGATTGTCTCGGTCGGCGGCGGCAGGTCGGTATAGGTCGCCACCGGCGCCGAGCGCACGCCGGCATAGTCCGGCTCGGGCGCCGCCTCCGCCGCGCCGCAGCCGGCGAGTACGATCAGGGCGAGCATGCTGGCCATGAGGGCCGGCCAGGCCGGCATCTGGCTGGGACGCGCGCCTTCAGTGCGAACCACGAGCCCTAGTTCCGCCGCGCGGTCCAGCCGCCGAGGATGTCGTCCAGCAGTCGGCGGTCGAGCTCGATGCGGTTGAAGTCGACCTTCGGCTCGCCGTCGCTCTTCGCGAGGCGCGCCTCGGCCGCGTCCAGCCAGGCGACCTGGGTGCGGATCGCTTCCTCCAGCCGGCGCACCCGCACCTGGCGGGCCAGCGCGCCGACCAGCTCGCGGGCGCGATCCAGCGCGTCGAGCGGCTGGTTGATGGTGGCGGCCCCGCCCTGGCGGGCGGCCACCTTACCCAGATTCTTCTCGATCTGCCTCAGGCGCTCGTCGAGGTACTTCTGCTCGGCCAGGAACTCGGCGTCCGGGCGCCGTGGATAGGTCGGGATCATGTGTGCGGCTCCATGACAATGTATGACGGCGGGACTTCGACAAAACTTATCTTACACCATTTGGCGCGGGTAGACCATGTGGGCGAGCCGCTCAGCTTGCCAGCCAGGCGTACAGGCCGAGGAAGAACAAGGCGCCGCAGGTGTCGGTCACCGTGGTCACCAGCACCGACGAGGCGACGGCCGGGTCGAGGCCGAGCCGCCGCAATCCCAGCGGCATGACCACGCCGGCGATCCCGCCGGCCGCGAGGTTGAGCACCATCGCGGCCACGATGACGACCGGGATGCGCACCAGCGCGTCCGGCGAGTCGGTCAGCGCGTAGGCGATCAGCCCGGCCAGCAGGCCGATCGCCAGGCCGATGACCATGCCGACGCTGCCTTCCTTGATCAGCAGCCGATACCAGCGGCTGTAGTCGATCTCGTCCAGGGCCATCGAGCGCACCATGATCGTCGTGGTTTGCGAGCCCACGTTGCCGCCGTTGCCGGTGACCAGGGGGACCAGGACGGCCAGCACCGGCTCGATGGAGAAGAGCGGCTGGAAGACCTTGAGCACGGTGACCAGGAGGAGCTGGGTCGCCAGGTTGGCGACCAGCCAGGGCAGGCGCGAGTGGATCGACGACGCGATCGAGTCCAGCGGCCGCGCCTCCTCGTCCAGGCCGACCATGCGGTACATGTCTTCGGTCGCCTCTTCCTCCAGCACGCCGACCAGGTCGTCATGGGTGATCACGCCGATCAGGCGGCCCTCGCCGTCGACCGCCGGCAGGGCGGTCAAGTCGTAGCGCGCCATCAGTCGGGCCGCGTCCTCCTGGTCCGCCAGCGCGGCCACTTGGATCACGTCATGGCTCATCAGGTCCGCGATCCGCGTCCCCGGCTCGGCCACGATCATCTCGCGCAAACCCACGATGCCCACCAGGCGCTCGTCCGCGTCGACGACATACAGGTAGTAGGTCGCCTCGGCGCCCGGGGCGAGCTGGCGCAGGCGCTCGATCGACGCGGCTACGGTCTCCTCGGCGCGCAGCGCGACGAACTCCGGCGTCATCCGCCCGCCGGCGGTCTCGTCGGGATAGGCCAGCAGGCCGCGCACATCGGCTTCGACCGCGTCGTCCATCGCCGACAGCGTGCGCTCGGCCTGGTCCGGCTCCAGGTCGCCGAGGATGTCGGCCGCCTCGTCGGGGTGCATCTCGTCGAGGATCGGCGCGAGCTCCTCCGGCGCCAGGGTGCCGGCCAGCTCGGCGCGGTCCTCGTCCTCCAGCTCTTCGAGGATCTCGGCGGCCTCCTCCTCGCCCAGCTCGGTGATCAGCCGGCTCTGCTGGTCGAGATCGAGATCCTCGAACACATCCGCCCGGTCCGGCGGCCGCAGCGCGCCCAGCGCGGCCGCCACCGTCTCGATATCCCCGGCCTCCAGCGCGTCCGAGACGATCTCGGTGACCGCTTCCAGGTCGCCGGCGGCTTGCGCGCTGCGGGCGGCCTCGATGACGGAGGCGAACTCCGCCTCGTCGCCGGGCGCGGCGGTATCGAGGGTCGGATCGCGCTCGTCGGTCGGGGGGGGCATGGTGGGGTCTCGCGGCCTGCCCGTCAGGACGACGGAGCGGGCTGGCTGGCGCCGGCCACACAACGGATTGCCAAGCGGATACTCGGATTGAGCGGATTAGACAGATTGGGGACTGAGCGGGGGGCGGGATCACGGGTGGATGCCGGGATCGCGGGGGATGCGGAAAGCGCGGCGGATGCCGGGAGAGCAGGGGTCTGCCCGGCCGGTGTCGGGTCCGGACGTGGCGCGCCCTCGGTCGGCGTCCGGGTCGATGGCCGGAAGATCGGGACGAGGCTGCCGTCGTCGGCGCGCCGGAAGCTCGGGGTGCCGAAGATGTCCTCGCGCTGGATGGGGCCCCAGGTGCGCGAGTCCGACACGGCCCAATTCTCGGACAGCACGAAGTACTCGTTCGGGCCGAGGGTCAGCGGGCCGAGGTCGGGGGCGCTCGGGTCGACCCGGCCGGGGTTGCAGGGACCGCCGGGCAGCGGCTGCTCCCGGTTGCACGGCGTGCCGTCGACGGTGACCTGGCCGGCCCGGATCTCGATGGTCTCGCCCGGCAGCCCGACCACCCGGCGGAAGACATGGCGCTCCGGCCGGGCGATGGTCACGATCGAGCCGCGCTGGGGATCGACCGACCAGTGGGCGGTGTTGTCGATGATCACCTGTGCGCCGGGCTCGAGGATCGGCGCCATCGCCGCGTCCGGCACGCGCTGGACCTGCACGAAGATTTGCCCGGCGTAGGTGAGCAGCAGCAGCGCGCCGCAGCCGAAGATCGCCAGCGCCAGCGGCAGGCAGCAGCCGAAGTAGCGCCGCGCGTTGGCGCTCACCGCCGCGCTCCGATGCGGATGGCGGGCAGGCGGACGCGCCGCGAGTCGGCAATGCGCCGGCGGCTGGGGTCGCCAGGGGGGTGAATCGTCAGGGCCGGGGTCATCGGCGGCAATTGTAACATACCGGCCGGGCGGTATAATCTCAGCTTCGGTGGAAACCGACCCGCGCCTATCGCCAGTCAGGAGGCCCGCCATGATCAGCCCTATTCGTCGCGCCGCGACCCTCGTTGCTGTTGCCGGAACCGGCCTGGCCTTGTCGGCGGCCGGCGCCGTCGTTTTGGGAGCGTCCGCGCCGCGCCGCGCCGCCACCGAGCCGGACCCCGCCACGCCCGCGGTTGCTCGCCGCTACATCGTTCAGCTTGAGGGGGCGCCGCTGGTGGGATGGGGTGGGGAGGGTGTAGGCGGTGTGGGCCAAGTGGACGCAGTGGGCCAAGTGGACGCTGGGGACGAGGGGAATGCTGGGCACAAGGGGAGCGGGGTGGGCGGCGTGGCGGGGGTCCCCGTGCCTGGTGGCCCGCCGCGGAGCGGCCGGCACCTGGATGTGGACCATCCAGTGGCGCGGGCTTATGTGGCGCGGCTGGTGGCGGCGCAGGACCCGGTGATCGGCGCGATTCGGACGATTGCTCCGGACGCGCGGGTGGACTGGCGTTATCGGTACCTGCTGAACGGTTTCGCGGTCAAGCTGCGGCCGGTCGAGGCGCTGCGGGTGATGCACCTGCCAGGCGTGGTGGCGGTGCATGCCGAGGAGCTCATGCAGCCGGAACTGGACTCGACGATCCCGCTGGTGGGCGCGGCGGCGGCCTGGGAGCAGCTTGGCGGGATGGCCGAGGCGGGGGCGGGGGTGCGGATCGCGATCGTCGACACGGGCATCGACAGCAACCACCCCTTCATGCGCGACGAAGGGATGCCCGCACCGCCGGCCGGCTTCCCGTCCGCGACGATGCACTTCAGGAGCGACGCGCCCGGCGGGCGGGTGGTCCCCTATCCCGAGCCGGCGCGCTTCGTCAACGGCAAGGTGATCGCGGCGCGCGCCTTCCCCTCGCCGGAGATGGTCGAGGGGATGAGCGACGATCAGGCGCTGGACATCTTCAAGCCCTTCAGCGGCGGGCACGGCCTGCACGTCGCCGGCATCGCGGCGGGTCACCCGTCGACGGCGGTGCTGTCGACCTTCTGGGGCCGGAGCACCGAAGTCCCGGTCGCCGGCGTCGCGCCGATGGCCTTTGTGCTGAACTACAAGTACGACTTCACCGAGAACACGCCCGGCGGCAACTACACCACCGGCGTCAACCTCACCTCCACGCCCGAGCTGATCGCGATGCTCGAACAGATGGTGGTCGACCAGGTCGACGTCCTCAACCTGTCGGAAGGCCACGTGACCTTCCTGATCGACCACCCCTCCCAGCACCCGCTGGCCAAGGCTTTCGACGGCGCCGCCGCGAACGGGATCGTCGTCGTCGTATCGGCCGGCAACTCCGGGGCGAATGGGCGAACCTCGCTGTCGGGCGCCTTCAAGTATTCGGACAAGATCCTCGCCGTCGCCAACACGACCACGACCAGCTCGACCGACATGCGGGTCGAGGTCACCGGCACCGGCGCGCCCGCGCCCGAGCTGGTCGCCGCCCCGCGCGGCAACATCGCGATCACGCAAACGATCTCGGCGCCGCTTTTCCTGGCGCCGGACGGGGGTTGCCAGGCGTCGCCGGGGGCGGCGGGTGCCATCTCGGTCGTTGTCGCGGTGGGCGAGGGGAGCTGCCAGTACGCGGAGAAGGCGCAGGCCCAGAAGTCCGCCGGCGCCGTGGCGGTGATCTATGCCTACAACGATCGCGTGATCGGCGGCACGTCGACCATACCGCTCGTCCTGCCCGCCGTCGCGGTCGGCACGCGGGGCGGGAACGCGCTGGTCGAATGGCTGCGCACCAGCCCCGCGGACGCGCGGGCGACGATCCATCCCGAGGTCATGCGCGGCTACAGCGCCCTGCCGGACGTGCTGGCCGGCAGCTCGGGACGCGGGCCCGGCCTGGACTGGTCGATCAAGCCGGACATCGCGGCACCGGGCACCGGCATCGTGTCCAGCACGTCCAACGTCGCCGGCTCGACCGTCACGCCGCGCTTCAGCTCGCTCTCCGGCACCAGCATGTCGGCGCCGCACGTCGCGGGCGCGGCGGGGCTGATCGTCTCGGTCCACCCGGACTGGTCGACCGCGCGCGTCCGCAGCACCCTGATCAACACCGCCAAGCGCTCGGTCGTGGTCAGCCGGGGCGGGGGGACCTATCGCCCCGCCGATCCCACCGAGGGCGGTCCCGGCCGCCTGGACCTGACGCACGCGCTGGACCCCGGCGCCTTCCTGGACCCCGCGACCGCCAGCTTCGGCAAGGTAAAGGCGGGCGAGAAGGCCGAGCGGGTGATCCA
>CAZCJG010000219.1:0-8285 GCA_964498575.1 uncultured Anaerolineales bacterium
AGCACGGTCTTCATCAGCGTCTGGCCGGTCTTGAAGTCCTTGCCGGCGACCGGGACGCCGTGCTGCTCGGCGTAGGTCCGCAGCGCGGGGGTGTCGACGGCGAGGTTGGGGGCGCCGTTGGCGAAGGGCACGCCTTCCTGCAGGGCGGCCCAGGCGTAGAGCATCGAGGGCGCGATCGCCGGGTCGCCGGCGTCCATCGCCTGCTCGAAGGCGTCCAGGCTGGCATGCGCCGGCCCCGGCTCGATGAAGACCTCGGTCGAGGCGCACCAGACCATCACCAGCCGGTCGCAGCCGTGGGTCGCCTTGAAGTCGCGGATGTCCTGGCGGATCGCCTCGGCCAGCGCGCGCTTGGAGCTGCCCGGCTTGACGTTGGTCCCGTGCAGACGCTTGACATAGGCCTGATCGAAGACCGCCGGCATCGGCGCGATGCCCTTCAGGCAGTCCGCGATCGGGTCCAGGTGCGTGTGGCGGTCCAGCACACCCGCCTTCAGGGCCGCCTCGTAGGCGTTGTCCGGCATGGGATCCCAGGCCCCGAAGACCAGGTCGTCCAGGGCGGCCAGCGGCACCAGGTCGCGGACGAGCGGGGCGCGGCCCTCGGTGCGCCGGCCGAGGCGGATGGTGCCCATCTGGGTCAGCGAGCCGATCGGCCGGGCGTGGCCGCGGCGGATGTTCTCCACCCCCGCGATAAAGGTCGTCGTCACCGCGCCGAGGCCGACGCACAGTACGCCGAGCCGGCCGGTGGCGGGGGCGATCGGGCGGGGGGAGTCGATGGCTGGGGGCATGAGCAGGGTCCTTTCGGTCGAAGGTCGTGATTCACGCGAGTGCGTATGTCAATCTTACTCCAAACCGCCCATGCGACGCCGGCTTCGACGACCGGCGCAAATCTACGCCGAAGTCAGTCCATCGATAGTCGTCGCCCCCCGCCCGTCGATCGTCACCGGCTCAGGGCGGTACCCGCGCCCGGTCGGCCATCGCTAGCGCCCTCCCCAGAACGCATCGGGCGGGCAGGGGATGGCGACGGCGATCTCGCGGTAGATGCGTTCGAGGTCCTCGGCGTCGGCGCTGCGGTAGAAGAACTCCGGCCGGCTGGCGATCCTGGCCAGCGCCTCGGCGTCCAGGTCGTCGCCGATGCCGATGGTGAAGATCACCGCCCCGCCCGCCTTGGCCTGGTCGGCGCGCGCCACCGCCTCCGCCACCGGCCGCGGGTTGGAGCGACCGTCGGTCAGCACGATCATCACCCCGGTGTGCTCCGCCACGCGCCGCGGGCCGTGCAGCTCCTCGTCCGCCCGCTCGATGCCGCAGACCAGGCAGGTCTCGGTCGCCAGCGCGATGCCGCCGATGGCGGTCTCGACCGCGGCGCGGTCGCCGGTCAGCGCCTGGGCCAGCCGGGCGGACTGGTTGAAGGTGACCAGCGCCGCCTGGTCGCCCTCGGCCAGGCGCAGCTCGCCCAGGAAGGCGCGCGCGGCGGCCTGGGCGGCGGCGAGCTTGCTGCGACCGGCGCCGGTGGGCTCGGCCATGCTGGTCGAGGCGTCCACCACCAGCACCACGTCCAGCCGCTGCTGCTTGGGCTGGCAGCGCTCGACGAGGGCGAGCGGCAGGTAGAGCGGCTTCTGCTCCTGGCGCAGGGCGATCGGGAAGTGCGCGTCCTTGGGCGTGGGCGTCGGGGTGCGGGTCGGGGTCGGCGTGCTCGTGGAGGTCGGCGTGTTCGTGGAGGTTGGGGTGTCGGTGGGCGTCGGCGTGTCGGTCGGTGTCGGCGTGTCAGTAGGCGTCGGGGAGGGTGGGATGCACAGGCCGGACACGGTGATCGGCTGGCTGGGCATGGGGACGCGGCGCTTCTGGCTGCTGGTGTCTTCGAGGTCGAACCAGCCGTCGATGTTGGGGCTGCCCTCCTGGCTGGGGCGGACCTGGTAGGTGACGGAGCGCGGGTCGAGCTTGCCGGCGGGTCTCCAGTCCCAGCGCAGCACGGTTTCGCCGCCGGTGGTGACGACTGCGGCGGGGGCGGGGATGGCCGAGCCGGGCACGTAGCTCAGCCCAACTGGCAGGCGCTGGCTGAGCGAGATGTCGCGGATCAGCTTGTCAGATTCCGCGCCTTCGACCTCGCGGATGAAGCGCATCTGCGCGTTGCCGAACTTCTGATAGCTCTGGCTGTTATCGGCATAGAACTGGTGCTCCGTCCGGATGAAGGCCCAGTGCCCGCAGGCAAGGCCCCCATGGGCGGTGCAGCCTGCGAAGAAGGCCTGCGTGCGGCCGAGCAGGGTGGCGCGGGCCTGCAAAACCCGCGCCGTGAACTCCATGATGTCCCCGGTGTAGCCCTCCTTCGAGCCGTAGATCACGGCGATCTCCAGGCAAGCCGGGAGGCCGCCCTGCTCCTTCGCCTCGCGCGTGTTGCGGGCCGAGCGCAGCAGCTTGACCGCGTCGACCGCCGCGACATGGAAGACGCCTCCGTCCTGCAGCTCCTGCTGCGGCTCCCGGAGCGCCGAGCGCACCTGGTTGAGGCGCGTCGTCATCGTCTGGATGACACGCGAGTCCTCCTCGTCATACTGCACGACGCCGGCCTGGATCAGGAACGGGCGCTGGAAGTCGCGCTCGTAGTCCTGCTTGTAGCGCTCCAGCTTGGTCAACATGAAGTCCGAGCTCAAGCGCATCCAGCCGGATTCGAGCGCCGCCGCCGGCTGGATGAACACGATGCTGATGCCGCCCAGGCAGATGGGGCACTGCGGCGAGACCTGCGCGGTCATCGTCAGGGTGTCGCAGACGCGGATGGTGTCGGCCGAGACGGTCGACGTGACGTAACCGGAACATTCGCTCTGGTCGTCGTCCGGGGTCGGCCGGGCGGGGCTCGGGCGCGGGCCCGGCGTGGGGCGCTCCTGCGCGGTCGTCGTCGCGGTGGGAACGGCCAGGGCGGCGAGGGTGATCGCCAGGGCGAGGACGGCCAGGCTGACCGCGGGTAGGATCCGACGCATGGTGGCTCTCCTTGGCTCAAGCAGGGATCGCCTCGGCATGAATGGGGCGTTTCGCGCGCGAGGACGGCAGGATGCGGTTGGGCGGCAACGGCAGGGTTGTCAGATATTGTAGGCTAGCGGGCGGCTTGGGGCAAGACGTTCGATTGCGCGGGTAAGTTGTAGAATTGGCGTGGTCGCCTGCCCAAGCGCGAAAGGACTGCCAAGATGAACGCCCACGACATCATCCACTACGGCCACCAGACCGTCCTCGGGACGCTGGCCGACCTGCCCGAAGCCGCCTGGCACGCTCCCGGCGCTTGCGGCGCGTGGTCGGTCAAGGACATCGTGGCGCACCTGACCTCCTACGAGTACCTGCTGCGCGACGCCCTCCGCTTCGTCCAGGGCGAAGGTCCGACGCCCTACCTCGACCACATGCTCGAACCGGACACGGACTTCAACCAGGCGCAGGTTGATCGTCGTACTGGCATGACGGTCGACGAGGTTCTGGCGGAATTCAACGCCGCGCACGAGGCGGCGCTCGCGGCGCTGGCGCCGATCCCGCCCGAGCTGCTGCGCTTGACCGGGACGCTGCCGTGGTACGGCGAGGCGTATGCGCTGGACGACCTGATCGTCTACTTCAACTACGGCCACAAACGCGAGCACGCGGCGCAGATCGCGATGGCGAAGGAGCGCGCATGAGTGATATTGGAAACAGCCGGCGGATGCCGAGGCCCTTCACTTTGCAGCGTGGTCAATCAGCTCATCAAGGTCTTCATAGCGATAGGGCGGGCGCTTGCGAATCGCCCACACGCCGACCCAGTCGTCTTGATCAATGGTGTAGACCACCCGCCATCGGCCTATCCGGAGCCGCCACGCCTCGACGTCGCTTGGCGCTGAGATCTCTAATTGACGGGCCTTGCGAGGACGGGGATTCGTGGCCAGCGAGGTGATCGCCGCTCTGACACGATGTCGCACATTCCCGGGCAATCGGCGTAACTCGCGCAGGGCCGGTGGGTCGATCCAAACGCTCGCCATTGACGGCTTATCTACCGGACCGATCCAGCGCATCCAGCTCGGCTTCCGCCTCCGACCAAGGAATCAGTCCTGCCCGACGAGGATCGCCAGCGGCCGCCTCAAGCCTTCGCATAGCCTCGCGGACCGTGCGTGCATCCTCGATGTCTTCGAGCCAGTCCACCAGGGTGTCCCAAGTCTCGATGTCGAGCACGGCATCGGTCGGCTTGCCGCTTGGCCCGATGACAAACCGGACGGACTGCAGGACTTCTGTCATGACGACTGGTGGATTCATGTGCGGGCCTCCTCGACGAGCTGGCACGGTTACGATGCTCAATCATTGTATACGCTGCCGGCACGGGCCGCATCTTTCAAGAGAGCTGGCTTAGTGGAACACCGCCCTCATCGCCCCCTCCCAAGCCGCCTGGAGCCGATCCAACCCCATGCGGAGCAGCTCGTCACCGCCCGTCCGCACCGATACCTCCGCCGCCGCGATCGTCCGCCCGATCACCCGATGCGGCACGGCGCCGAAAGCCTCCGCGGCCGTTTCCCCATCCGCCATCTCGACCACGAACACCCCCGCCGTCTCATTGAACAGCGCGACGTCCGCCCGAACTGCCTGATCCGCCAACCCTGAGACATCGATCTCCACGCCGATGCCGCCGCCGATCGCCATCTCGGCCACCGTCGCCAGCAGCCCGCCCTCGCTGATGTCGTGGCAGGCGCGGACATGGCCCGCCCGGATCGCCGCGTGCACCGCGTCGAGCACCTCCGGCAGCACGCCCAGGTCCACCCGCGGCGGGTGGTGGCCGCGCAGGCCGTGGACGTCCAGGTAGACCGACCCGCCCATCGCGTAATCGATCACCGGGTCCAAGTCGCGCGCGCCGACCAGGATCAGCGCCGAGCCGACCTGTTTGAGCTCCGGCGATACCGTCCACGCGACGTCCTCGATCCGCCCGAAGGCCGAGACGCAGAGCACCGGCGGGATCTTCAGGACGCGGCCGTCGGGATAGCGGTAGGTGCTGGAGAGCGAGTCCTTGCCGCTGATGAAGGGCCGCCCGAGCGCCCGCATCACGTCGACGCAGGCCTCCACCGCCCGGTCCAACGCGCCCAGGCTCTCCGCGTCCGGCACCGGCCAGATGAAGTTGTCGATCAGGCCCAGCTCGCGGGGATTGCCGCCGGCCGCGACCAGGTTGGAGAGCGCCTCCGCCGCCGCCCAGACGCCGCCCCAGTAGGCGTCGAAGGTGTTCAGCACGGGGTTCAGCCCGTGGGCGATCACCACGCCGTAAGGCTTGCCGAGCAGCGGCGCGATCACCGCCGCGTCGCCCGGCGCGTGGCCGCCCGGACCGCCGAAGGGCGGCTGGATGCTGGTCCCCTGCACGTTGTGGTCGTACTGGCGGACGATCGGCTCCTTGGAGGCGACGTTGGGGTGGGCTAGCACGCGCAGGGCGACGTCCTCCCAGGCCGCGGCGTCCGCCGGGACCTCCGGCAGCTCGCGCGGTCCCGGCGACGGCACCCAGGTGCCGGTGAGCACGCGCTCGGGCCAGCCGTCGTGCAGGAAGCGCATGTCCAGCTCGCCGACGACCTCGCCGGCATGGCGGATGACGAGGGTACCGGTCGGCTCGAAGGCGCCGAGGTCGGTGACCTCGACGTTGTAGGTCCGGCAGATCGCTTCGACTTGGCGGACGTCCGCCGGCGCGACGGCCATCACCATGCGCTCCTGGGACTCCGAGAGGAAGATCTCCCAGGGCGCGAGGCCCGAGTACTTCAGCGGCGCGCGATCCAGCTCCACCGCCACCCCGACCGCCTCGCCCATCTCGCCGATCGCCGAGGAGAAGCCGCCCGCGCCGCAGTCGGTCAGCGCCTGGACGAGGCCCGCGTCGCGGCAGACCAGGATCGCGTCCAGCAGCCGCTTCTCCTCGACCGCGTTGCCGATCTGCACCGCGGTGGCGTTGACCTCGCTGGTCGCGGCGGTCATCCCGGTCGACGAGAAGGTTGCGCCGTGGATGCCGTCGCGCCCGGTGCGCCCTCCCAGCACGAGGATGCGGTCGCCGGGGCGGGGCTTGCCCTTTTGGGCGCGCTCCAGCGGGATCAGCCCGTAGGCGCCGACGATCACGCTCGGCTTGGCGCGGAAATCCGGATGGAAATGCACCGAGCCGTTGTTGGTGGGGATGCCCATCCGGTTGCCGTAATCCCGCACGCCGGCGACCACCCGCCGCAGCAGGTAGTCCGGCGGCAGGCAGCCCGGCGGGACGTCGCCGGGCGGCAAGTCCACCGGCGCGAAGCAGAACATGTCGGTGGAGGCGACGACCGCCGCGCCCTGGCCGGTGCCGAGGATGTCGCGGAAGACCCCGCCCGAGCCGGTCATCGCCCCGCCGTAAGGCTCGATCGCCGAGGGGCTGTTGTGCGTCTCGACCTTGCCGGCGATGCCCCAGCCCTCGTAGAACGCCAGGACGCCGCTGTTGTCGACGAAGGCGCTGGCGACCAGGTCCGAGAATTGGCGCGCGGTCTCCTTCAGCCGGGTCATCAGCGGGGCCTTGGAAATGCCGTCGATGACCAGCGGGCTCCTGAAGGTCTTGTGGACGCAGTGCTCGCTCCAGGTTTGGGCGAGGACTTCCAGCTCGAGGTCGGTCGGATCGCGCCCCAGCTCGTCGAAGTAATCGCGGATCGCGTACATCTCGGCCAGGTCCAGGTGCAGGCCCCCGCTGGAGAGTTTGAGCAGCGCCGCATCGTCCATCGTGCGGATCGGCACCCGCCGCGTCTCGCCCAGCGCGCCGGAGATCACCAGGGTTTCCGGCGGCGCGTCGACCACCCGCTCAATCGTCGGGTTGACCAGGAGCCCGACGAGGATGCGGCCCAGGTCGCCGTCGCCCAGGCGGCCGTAGAAGGCGTACTCACGGCTGGAGTCCGCCGCGACCAGGTCGATCCCCAGGTCCGCCGCGGCCTTGCGGATCGACGCGGCTTCGGGGTTCATCACGCCCGGCCGGTAGGCGACCTCGACCAGGCGGTCGGCGTCCATGACGAGCGGCGCGTCCAGCGACCAGCGCTGGTCGACCTCGTCGGCGAGGAGCGCGCGCGCCAGACGCTCGGCGGCCTCGCGGCTCACGCCCTCCAGGCGGTAGACCTTGGTGGTGCGGATGCGGTCGATCCCGACCAGGCCGAGCGTGCGGCGGACCTCGGCCAGGACATCCGCGCCGAGCGGGTCGTCGGGCTGGCGGGAGGCGACGCGGATGGTGTGGAGCATGGGGGTGGACTCTCGGGTGGACGCGATGGGTTGGGAATCGGGGGTGCGGGGAGAGTGTAGCACAGGTGGATAGGTCGGTCCGATGGTGCGGGGTGGGATGCACTCGGCCGGCCAGACATGTTTGCGGGAACTGCCACTTACACAGCCAGGCCGCGGCGCTAGAACCATCCGCTCAGCTCCCGCACACCAGCCGCAGCCCCACCCCGCCGATCCGCAGCCGGTTGCCGGCGTGCTCCTCGTTGCGGGCGTAGGCGCGGGTCAGGGGCTCGTAGTCGTACCATGAGCCGCCGCGGATGATGCGGCGCATGTCGGGGGAGACCTCGGCCTCCTCGCGGCCGTCGCCGGCCCGGTAGGGGTAGGTGAAGTCCGGCACGTCGCGGTCCAGCCCCCAGGCTGTGCTGGTCCAGGTGGCGACATTGCCGCCGAGGTCGGCCGCGCCCTCCGGCGTGTCGCCGTCCGGGAAGATGCCGATTGGCGCGACCTGCTGCAGGTGGGTGGCGAGGGTGTTGGCGCGGAAGGGGTCGAAGTCCTCCCCATAGGCGTAGCGCCGGCCCGCCGGACCCCGTGCCGCGGCCTCCCACTCGACCTCGGTCGGCAGCCGGAACGGCCGCCCGGTCTGGGCCGCCAGCCAGGCGCAGTAGGCGCGCGCTTCGTGCCAGGTGATGCCGATCACCGGCTGCAAGGGGTGGTTGAGGCGCGGGTCCGGCCAGAACTGCGGCTCGGTCTTGCGCCCGCCGGGGTAGAGCGCGTGGAGGTGGGCGTCCAGCTCGGCCTCGCTCATCGCCAGGCGGAGCAGCCAGCGCTCGTAGATCTCGTCGCTCCAGCGCCCGCTGTCGTGCTCGGCCTCGCACAGGGCCGGGTTGGCGCGGAAGTGGGCCAGGTAGTGGCGGATGTTGGAATGGGTGCTGGCGGCCGTGCCGACGCCCGAGCGCCAGGCGCGCCCGGCCGCCGTGTCCCACCAGCGCTCGTCCTCGTAGCCGCCGGCCTCGACGAAGCAGGCCCACTCGGCGTTGGTCACCGCGAAGCGCCCGATCTCGAAGGGCGCCAGCGCCAGCGTGTGGCGCGGCTGGTGATCGGTCCAGGTCTGG
>CAZCJG010000220.1:0-8276 GCA_964498575.1 uncultured Anaerolineales bacterium
GGCTCGTCCTGACGCAGGAGGTCGTACATCATCCGCGCCGCCTGCAGGAAGTACTTGCGCGCCTGCTCGAAGCTCTTCGGGCGGATGTTGTGCCCGCGGCTGGCCAGGTCCGCGGCGCGGTCCAGGCTCGGCGGCTCGTCGAGGTGGCAGGTCTCGACCTCTTCCAGCACCAGCTTGAGCTCGGGCTGTCCTTGCAGGAAGGCCGGCCAGCTCCAGCCCGAGCCGTTGAGCGGGATGCCGGTGGCGGAGAGGTGCTCGCCGGCGATCTCGGCCAGGTGGGGGATGCGCGGCGCGGCGTCCAGGCTGCCGAAGAGGAGCTGGGCGAGCCGCTCGGACTGGACCGGCAGGTGGCTCTCGATGATCACCGCCAGGTAGACGCTCTCGCAGGCGTCGACGAAGGACTGAGCGTCCAGCTCCGGGCGCAGGGTCAGGCGGTCGAGCTGGAAGGACTCCGGCGGCGGGTCGAAGACGTCGGCGAAGCGCAAGAGCTTGGCGATGTCGCGCACCTGGTTGCGGTCGCGCAGGATCTGCTCGGCGTCGTACTGGCCGGCGAGCTCGACCACGGCCTCGTTGAGGGTGAAGGTGTCGGGATGCTCCGCCAGCAGCCGGTAGAGGTCTTGCAGCACTTCCGTCCGGGTTCGGCTGCTGCCGTCGAAGAGGCGCAGCTCGGCCGCGCGCAGCGCGGCGCGGTAGGGCGTGGTGGGGTCGTCGGCCGGCTGGCCGTTCGTCGGCGGCTTGAGCCGCACCCAGAGCTGCTGGTCGACCATGCGGATCTGGACCAGGTCGGGCTGGGCCTGCAAGAAGTCCTTGAACTGCGGGAAGCCCAGCGCGACCTCGTCGAAGGTGTTGTCGATCGACAGCATCGTGTGCTTGAGCGCGGCGGCCAGCACCTGCTCCTCCTCAGGTCGCGCCGCCCGCCGCCGCAAGGCTTCGACCAAGAGAGCACGCGCCTCCTCGACCCGCGCCGAGTTGTCGCCGCCGTCGATCCCAACCAGGTTCTCGTAGAGCACGAAATGGTCGCAGGCCTTGACCAGCACCGCGCTGGTGGCATGGCGCAGGCCGATGCCGACGACGGTCTTGCCGTAGGAGCGCAGCTTGCGCGCGATGGCGGTGTAGTCGCTGTCGCCGCCGACGATGACGTAGATGCGGATGTCGGGCTTGGTCAGCGCGGTCTCGAGCACGTCGACGACGAGCTGGATGTCGACCGCGTTCTTGCGGGTGCGGCCGCCACCGTAGGCGAAGAGCTGGGTCAGCTCGATCGAATGCTCGATCAGGTCCTCGCTGTAGCCCCGGAAGCGCGTCCAATCCGCGTAGGCGCGGCGGATGATGCAGTTGCCCCACCGCTCGGCCTCGCGCATGATCGCCCCAAAATCACATTCCCCGTAGGATCCTTGGGCGGAGATGGCGATGTTCTCGAAATCGATAAAGACCGCGACCTGGTCGCTGTTCATCATGACTCCTGATGATGACAATGGCCAAACCAAAACGCTCGTGCGGGCAGGCAGAGGCAGGGGCCGGGCGCCAAGCCGGCGCCCGCGACCGATCCGGGATGGCGGCTGGGCCATCCCCCTGTGCAGCGGCCCGACTGTGCTATGCTAGGCGCCTTGCGCACGGGGCAAATCAGGGACGCACAGGCAACCGAGCGCGGCACAGCAAACACACGCTCCCGTTGCTAGTAGTGACGTTCAACCCTGGGCGAATGATACGTTTAGCCTGGGAACAGCCATCGCCCCCGCGCTGCATCCGCAGCAGCCTGGCGAATGGAATTCGCAGCTACCATTACGAAGCCCGCCTGCGCGGGCTGGACGCCGAATTCTCACGTGAATAGCCGGCGAAGGCCGGCTTTGTAATGGTAGGCGCGAATTCTATTCGCCAGCCCATGCGGGCGGCTGAGCAGAGTAGCCGACCGGACGCCTGGAGAATCCATCGTTTGCACATCCATACCCTCGACCTCCATTTTCACGACATCGCCGAAGCCATCGCGGTCTTCCTGGTCGAAGCCCCGGGCGGACCGCTGCTGGTCGAGACCGGTCCGGGCTCGGCAGTCCCGGCCCTCGTCGCACGCCTGGCCGAGCACGGCTACGCGCCGGCCGACATCCGCCATGCGCTGGTCACGCACATCCACCTGGACCACGCCGGCGCGGCGGGCTGGCTGGCGCGCCAGGGCACGCGCATCTACGTCCACCCGGTCGGCGCGCCGCACCTGGTCGATCCGTCGCGCCTGCTCGCCAGCGCCGCGCGGATCTACTGCGACCGGATGGGCTGGCTGTGGGGCGAGACCCTGCCGGTGCCGGCGGAGCAGGTGACCGTGCTGGCGGACGGCGAGGCCATCAATCTCTGCGGCCTGGCGATCACCCCGATCGACACGCCGGGCCATGCCGGCCACCATTTCGCCTATCGCGTCGGCGACCTCGCCTTCGCGGGCGACGCGGCGGGTGTGCGCTTGCCGGGCCAGCGCCTGGTCGCCCTGCCCGCCCCGCCGCCGGAGTTCGACTTGGACGCCTGGGACCACTCGCTGGATCGTTTGCAGGGCCTCGGCCTGGCGCGGCTCTACCTGACCCACTTCGGTGCCTTCGACGACGTCGCGCCGCACTTGGCCGAGCTGCGCGAGCTGCTGCACGACTCGGCCGCCTTCGTACGCGCGGCGCTGGACGAGGGGCTGGAGCGCGACGCGCTGGTCCTGCGCTACACCGCCTGGAACCGTGCGCGGGCGGAGGGTCTGGGCGTGCCGGAGGTGGTGCTGGCAGCCTACGAGCTGGCCAACCCCCTGTACATGGCGGTGGACGGGTTGATACGCTATTGGCGGAAGCGGGGGAGCTGACCCGTGAGCCCGGCCACGCCTCATCATTGACCCGCCTCCCGTAGCCCGTTAGAATGGCAGGGTTTGGCCGAGCAGGGGGTCATGGTCATCCGACCCCCTGTGCACGATCCGCGCCGAAGCGGGTCCACGCACAGGCTCGGCGCAACCCGAGGCGCCCCGGAGTGTTATGCTTGTTAGAAAAGAGCGAGTCCGAGCTGGTTGAGCGCGCCAAGACCGACCCGGCCGCGTTTGGCGAGCTGTACAGTCGGCACGTCGACCAGATCTACAACTACATCTATCACCGGGTTGGCCACGTCGCCGAGGCCGAGGACCTGACGGCGCGCACCTTCCAGCGGGCGCTCTCGGGCATGGGGGCCTATATCGATCGCGGCCTGCCGTTCGGCGCCTGGCTCTTCCGCATCGCCCACAACCTGACCGCCAACTGGCACCGCGACCAGAGCCGCCGCGTGTCGGTCTCGCTGGATGGCCTGGACGACGGGTTCGAGGGGGCGATGCTGCGCGACCCCCTGGGCGACCAGCTCGCGGCGCGGCTGCTGGCCCACGCGCGCGTCAGCGAAGCGATCCGGCGGCTCGAGCCGGACCGGCAGGCGCTGTTGATCCTGAAGTTCAACCAGGGGCTGTCCAACGTCGAGATCGCGGCGGTGCTGGGACGCTCGGAGAGCGCGATCAAGAGCCTGTACCACCGTACGCTCATCGCCTTGCGCGAGCAGCTTGACGAGACGGGCGAGGTGCCGGTAGCGGGAGATGATTCGGCGTGAACGGGGAATTGGGCGGCGTTGGTGAACGTGGATCCATGCCAGTTGGAGTTAGACAAGACAGGAGCACTGCGGTGGTTGATCATGAAATCGAAGCGATGACCATTGACGAGCCTGATACGCCGGCCGGGCGGATCGAAGCGCATGGGGAGCTGCTGCGGCAGGGCGAGGCGGCCCATGCGCGGGCCTGGATGGAGGCAACGGCAAGCAAGGACGCGGCCGACCTCGGCCCCCTGATGCGGGTCGCGACCGTGGCCCGCGCGGCCTTGGCGCCGGTCACGCCCGACGCGGCGTTCCGCGAGCGCCTGCAGCGGGACCTGGTGGCCGCCGCGCGCCGGGCGCAGCCCTCCCGCGCGGCGCGTTGGGCGGTGGCGATGCGCCGCCGGCGGGTGCGCCGCCTGGTGCGCAGCGGCGCGGCGGTGGCAGTGATCGGGATCACGGCCGCGGTGCTGTGGCGCGGGCGCCCGGCGGCGGCGGTGGGTTCGTAGAGGCGCGGACTGAAGACATCCGAGCCGCGCACATCCAGTCGAGCCGGCTAATCCAGCGGAGCCGGCTCCATCCCGCTCATGAGCTGGAAGTAGTTGTCGTCGGGATCCGAGAACGTGGCGACCCACCCCTCGTTCTCGTCACCCGGATGATAGGGCTCCCGCACGACCGTCGCGCCGGCAGCCTTGAGGCGGGCAAAGTCGGCGGGAACGTCGGCGCACTCGATGTTCCAGATCAACCGCCCGGGGTGCGTATTCCGACCGGTGATCTGATCGTGCGGCCCGACGGCGAGCCAGCCGCTGCCGAGCTGCCATCCGGTGTACCCGCCCTCATTCCAACGCGGCTCGCCGAACAACCGGCTGTAGTAGCTCGCCAGGCGCTGCGGGTCCTCGGAACCGATCAAGACGCTGTTCAAGTTCATCGTGTTCTCCTGTCAGTTCAACGGTGGCGTTCGCCCCGGGCATGCGGTCGACGCCGTGCCCCAAACCCGGGGCCGGCAGAATTGTCCGCCACATGGCAAACAGCGTCAAATCGGCGGTGGATGCCGCTCGGCCACTAGCCCCCCGCCCAAGGCAGGAACACTGAGAGCGCGCGTACCAGCGCGCTGACGGGGCCGTAGTGTGACGGAGGTCCGGCGTTGTTCTCCACCTGCAGCCGATAGCGGTGCGCCCCGACGCCGGGGTGGTCGGTGAACGCGTAATGCGCACCCCCCGCCGCGCCGCCCCGCGCCGCGATCAAGCCGCCGACGGGCGTCCAAACCCCATCCTCGTCCGGACCGCTTGCGCCCACCGCGCGCAGCAGCCGGAAGCCGACGACGTCGACCTCCGCGGCCGTCTCCCAGGTGATCCGGACGCTCCCGCTCGGGTCCGCCGTAGCGGTAAGGCCGGTGATCGTCACCGCGGTCGGCGCGCCGGGGGTGGGGGTGGGCGTGGGTGCCGGGCGGTATTCGTAGGCGCCGATATCGCAACTGCCGCCGGCCGGGAAGGGCCGGCTGTAGTGGCGCTGGTCGTCGGTGACCGCTACGGCCAGGGACTCGACCTCGCCGGCCATCCGCCGCGCCGGTTCGCCTCCGCCGGAGGAGTTCCAGGAGGGATCGGAAGCCGAGCTCGCGAGGATCACCGTGGTCTCAAAGCCGCAGCCGTTGACCCCGTAGGGGATCTGGTCGATCGCGCCGCTGCCGCTGAGCAGCGCGTGAGTCAGCGTCGGGCCGCCGTTGTCCGCCAGCGGCCCGAGGTTCGCGTTGCCGTTCTGGATGTCGCCCGTGGCGCCGAAGCCGCAGGACGTGCCGCTCTCCAGGTTGTAGCCGAGGGACGTCAGCGGGTTGTAGGTGCTGCAATCATTGCCGCTGGCTTGGTTCGCGACGAGGCTGTTGTAGATCGTGAAGGTCGCCGCAGCTTCGGAAAAGAACACGATCCCGCCGCCGCTCCCCACGCCTACCGTGTTGCCGGTGATGGTGGCGTGGACGATCTCGGTCGCGCCCTGAGAGGTGTAGACGCCGCCGCCACTGTACGTCGCCGAATTGCCGGAGATCGTGCTGTTGAAAACGGTCAGAGTGGTGTTGTTGGCCTTCACGCCGCCGCCGAAGAGGGCTGAGTTGTCGTAGATCGTGGAGTGGGCGATGCGAATGCTGGCGGGCAGGTATGTGTATTGGGATTCATCGTAGAGGTGGTTGCTGTAGACGCCGCCGCCCTGCCTCGCCGTGTTTCCCGATACCGTGCTGTCGCTGATATCGGCCTGCCCCCCCAGGACCAGGATGCCCCCGCCTGACAACGCAACAGCGGTATTGTCGGATACCGTGCTGGCGTCCATTGTGAGCGTGGCCGCGTAGACCGCGATGCCGCCGCCGCGACTGCCCGCGGTGTTGCCGCTGATGGTGCTCCCCGTGATGCCGAGCGACCCGGCGGCGGTGCCGACGTAGATCCCTCCACCGCCGCCGTACACCGTCCGATTGTCGACAATCTCGCTGTTCGAGATCGTCACCGTGCTATAGACGGTCAAGATGCCGCCGCCGAAACGGTAGGCGTAGTTGTCCGTGATCGAGCTGTCCTGAATATCCACGGAGCATGAATCCGCCCCGATCCCGCCGCCAATGCCGCCGGGGCTGGAGTTCCCGCTGATCGTGCTGTCCACGATCGACAAGGTCGCGTCGTAGCAGGCGACGCCGGAACCGAGGTCGGCTGTCCGGCCGCCCGTGATCGTCAGGTCGATCAGGGCGAGCGATCCGCCCGAGTTGACCTCGAGCACGCGGAAGTCGGGTCCGGGGTCCCGCTGGATCGTCGTGTTGCCGTTGCCCTGGATTGTGACCTCGCTCGTGATCGGCGGCAGCGCGGAGGTGTAGGCGTAGGTCGTGTTCGCGTCGTCGAACTGGATCGTGTCGGCGCCGCCCGTGTTGCCCGTGGCGCAGTCGGCGTTCGGTTGGCCGGTGATCGTGTCGTTGGCGTTGCCGATCGCCTCCGCGAGCGAGCAGTTCCCGCCGCCCCCGACATCCACCGTGATCGTCGCGGCCCGCGCCTCGCCGCCGGCGAGCGCCAGGAGCAGCGCCGCCGCCGGCAGCGCGCCGGCCCAGCGGCGGCCCCATCGCCGCGCCCAACCCCGCCGCGGCCGCCGCGGCAGGCTCGCCAGCCAGTCGCGCAGCTCCGCCAGGCGGGATCGCAGCGCACCCAGCCGCAGCATGAGCAGGCTGGCGCGCCAGGGATCCCGCCGCGCGGCGGCGAGATCGGCGCGCAGAGCCAGGAAATCCAGCGCGGCGTCGTCCGGCGATCGGTCTTCGGGGGTCGCGGGGAGCTGCGGCGGCATCGAGACGGGCAAGGGGGGCATCCGGTACTCCTGCTGTGGTTAGGGAGGCGGGTTTCAGGCAAGGACGATCGACAGGCCTTGCGCGCGGGCACGGCCCTCCGACCCGGTCCACCATTATTTAACGGGAGGCGATGCGCCAGGATACGGCCTTGCCTCGGATCATCGGGCGATTGGGGAAATCGCAACACGATCATTGGGTTGCGCTGCAACACGTGGTAGGTCGCGGTCTCCGCGCAGGACTCCGCAACGAGCGCCCGCGTCCCTTACAGCTTGAAACGCACGAGGCCCGGTCGAAGATGACCGGGCCTCGTGCGCCTGCCTCGCTGTGCTAGTATGGACGTATGTGTTTAGCCGTTGGCTCACGCGCGCCGGCAGGGCGCCAAGCGCGCGAGAGCCTGATCGTCAAACACCGGATCCCCGCACCAGGTGATGCTAAACATGTACGTATGGACACAGCAACCGTGACGATCGTGAACGTCGGCTACCGCTCCACCAACTACTGGGTGGTCAGCGCGGGCTCGTCGCGCCTCCTCGTCGACATCGGCTGGCCGGGCACCCTCGGCACCATGAAGGCCAACCTCAAGCGGATGGGTGTGTCTCTCCATGAGATCCGCTACGCACTCGCGACCCATTATCACATCGACCATGCCGGCCTGGCCGAAGAGCTCAAGCGGGAAGGCGTGCCCCTCCTCGTCCTCGACGTTCAGGTGGGTGCCATCCCCAGCATGAAGAGATGGACGAAGCCCAGGGACCACTACGTCGAGATCACAGACGTCGGCAACGTCGTCATCTCGTTCGAGCAGAGCCGGCAGCTCCTCGGCCGGATCGGGATCGCCGGCGAAATCCTTCCGACACCCGGCCACTCCGATCACTGCGTGTCGCTCCTCCTGGATGACGGCTCGGTCTTTACGGGCGACCTTCCGCCGGAAACCGCTGCCTTCGACAACCCGGTCGCTCTGGAGAGCTGGCGGCGCCTGCGGGAACGGGGGGCTCGCCGGGTCTATCCCGCGCATGGTCAGATTGGGTGGCTTGACGAAGCGGCGGGCGGACAGCCGGCCGCATGATGCCGTCTTCCTCTCAGCCCCACCGCCCCCGCACGTACTCCACCAGCTTCGCCGCCGGCGCCCGCGGGAGTCGCTGCGCTGAGTCCCAGGGCGGTCAGGATGTCTGCCGGGCCACCAGCTCAAGGCTGCCCGCGCGGCTTCAGTCACAACTTCGGCCATGTGCAAACGACGATGTCACCACAGGGTTCCCCATGCGGAAGAAACCGCACCACAGGGGATGAAAAGGGTATCCTTGGGAGCGGCCAGCACGAAGGTCGGCGACCGCCTGGTGCTGCGAGCCCGTTACAGAGCCCGTTACAGAGCCCGTTACAGAGTTAGACCTGGGTGACCCGAGGCACCACTGCCTGTCGCTCC
>CAZCJG010000221.1:0-8234 GCA_964498575.1 uncultured Anaerolineales bacterium
GGTAGCTCCCCACTAAACCGTGGAGCAAGGGATTTGGAGAGAAGGTACGGGTCCAGGGGTAGGACTGCAATTAACCGTGGATCATCCTGCCGGGCGCGACCGCCCGGCAGGTCTCACGTGGACTCCACGGTTAACTGTGGTCCTACCCGTCAATAACGTGACCTAAGAGTCACCCAAGTCTGAACGTAGAGGGGTGGCAACCTCCGTCACAACCACAAGCTTGGAGCAAATGCCATGCGCCTGATCGCGTGTTCCATATCGTCGACCTGCTTGCTGCTCGCCGTCACCACAACCGCCTGTGGTGGAGCCCGTCTTCCCTCCGCCCCTCAACCGCTGCCGACCCGCAGCCCAGTCGGTGTCGATCCATCGCTGGCCGGCGAGCCGCTGCCCTACGGCCCTGGCGCGGTCGTTGGCCGATTCTACGACCTCCACATCGGCACCCACTGCGGCATCGATTACCTCAGCTTTGATGGCCGGCTTTGGTTACGCGAAGGTGGAACCACCACAAGCGACTCGCTGCCAGCGCCGGATGGTTGGGGCCTCCTCGATCAGCCCGGCCAGGCAGCTCTTGTTCACCCCAATCGGGCGCTATTCCGCCCGACCGGCTTCGATCCTTGGTGGTATGGCACGAACGACGACGTCACATACGTGCCCACGGATGCGTCGCCACTGCCCTGCGACTGAGGAGGCTGGTGCTCGACGCTTCCGGAGCCGCCGAGTCGTTCGGCGAGCAACCGGCGCTCGTGCTCCGCGAGCTGTCACACTGACCGACATCCAACCGTAGCACAGTCAGATTGATCCCCGGGACAGTTTGATCCCGTGGATTCGTCGAAAACGTGGAGCAAGAGGGAGCACGCTATGTCCACATCTCACCGCCCGTTGGCAATCCGCCTATTGGCAATCTCCACCGGCGCAGCCCTGTGTGTCGTCGCCATCGCCCTGGCACCGCGCGTGGCGGCCTGGCCAGCGGAGGAGCCGATCGCCTGGCATACCGTCGAGTCGCCCGACTCCATCGGCGCGGTCACCGCGCTGGACGCCGTGTCCGATGACGATGTCTGGATGGCAACTATCCGGAACACCAGCGGCGCATCGATCTATCGCCGGCAAAACGGGCCGTGGGAGGAGCAGGTCTACTACGACAACCGCGGCATCGACGACATGGTGATGCTCTCGGCCGACGAGGGCTGGTTCGTAGGCTACGACTTCAGTGTCAGCAGCTTCAGCTTCCGTCCGCTCGCCGTGCACTATCGCTCCGGAACCTTCGACGTCAAGCTGGTGCAGCCCGAGGGCTGGCTCTTCGGCGTGGATGCCGTGGCGTGGGATGCGGTGTGGGCAGTCGGCGGGCAGGGGATGGGGCCGGGCGGTGAGTTCACCAAAGGTATGGTGCTCCGCTGGCAGAACGACCAGTGGCGTACCGAAGCTACCGTGGACGGCCAGGCGCTGGTCGACATCGACATGGTCACTGCCGACGAGGGCTGGGCGGTCGGCACGCGGGGCGCGTTGCTGCACTACGCCGCCGGACGTTGGACACCGGTCGAGGCGCCTACCAAGACCTCCGATTTGCGGCTGTCCGGTATCCAAATGCTGTCCGGGAGCGAAGGCTGGGCGGTCGGCGATGCCAGCCGGCTCTTGCATCACCGTGCCGGCGCATGGGAGGTCGTGGCCACCGATCTCAAAGGCTCGCTGCGCCACGTGCGGCCGCTTTCGCCAACGGACGCCTGGGCAGTGGGGACTACCGGCGAGGCGCCCCTCGGCGAGGTGTCCCCCGGTGTGATCGCACGCCTACGCGACGGTGCTTGGGCGGCCGTTACACCGCCGGCTGGCACGGGATCGCTGTACGCGCTCGACATGCTGGGCCCGGAGCTGGGATGGGCCGGGGGAGAGGCACTGGGCGAAAACGTTGTGGCGCCGGGGCTTGTGCTGCGCTACGGCCCGCCGCTGCCCACACCGACGCCTACGGCCACGCCTGAAGGGATTGCGGTATACGAAGGATTGTACGGCTCATCGTTTGAGGTGTCATCCTTCGTCACCGGCACACTGCGCTGCCCGCAATATGGTGCGGGCTGGTGGCTCGGAGCAAACGAGGCGTTCTGGAAACGGTATGAGGAAATCTATCCGGACGCAGGGCGGTCCGTCACCGATACCCTCAAGGTCTACACCCGCTTCCGCGGTGTGTTGTCACCACCGGGAAACTATGGCCACCTCGGCCAGTACCGTCACGCGATACGGGTCATCGAGCTGTTGGACATGGTCAAGGTGACCCGCTGCCCACTGCCGGATTTCACACCGCCGCCCACTACCCCCGGCACGCCGGTGCCGCCGACAGAGGCTGCGAAGACGGGGACGCCGACCGTTCGGACAACGCCTGCCACACGGACTGGGACGCCGACAGTCGAGCGACCGGTGGTTCCGCTGTACCTGCCGCGGGTGGTATGGGATGCAGGCGGAGGGTGAGGGCCAGGCCATCCCTCATACCCCCAATTCACGGTTCCCCACCCACTTTTGCCCAGGGCAGCCAGGCCCCACCGCGCGGCCCCCCGACCTGCACACCTCGCCTAGCGCCACTGAAAATAAGGGCTGTCCAGCACCAGCGCGACGAGCTGGGCCTCGCGCTGAGCGGCGGCCTGGGCGAGGCTCAGGCGGCCGCCGTCGGTGTAGAAGGACACCAGGAGCGCCCGATCGGCGTCGAGCATCGGGCGGTGCAGCAGCGTCTCGATCCAGTAGTCGACCACGGCCGCGGGCGTCGCCAGGTCCTGGGGACGGCGGTGGTGCGGCGTGAAGTCGGGCACGATGCCGCCCCCGGCCAGGGCCAGGCCGAGGTTCCAGCGGTTGAGCATCACGGCCGCGGCTGTCCAACTCTCCTTCCGATCCGGATATCCGTCCGGCGTCAGCCAGCCGAAGGGGATGTGGCCCGTCTGAACGAGAAAGGCCCGCCAGCCTACCAGCGCGAAGTACCATTTGTGGAAGGGCAGGCTCGCGTCGTCGAGCCGCGGCACCAGCATGGCCTGGGGCACGCCGGTGGCGCGCATCATGCGCACCACCAGGTCCATCGGCCGCGTCAGCCGCCCGCCGTAGCGCCCGAACGAGGCGGCGAACTCCTCCGACGACAGGATGGCGCGCAGCATGGCCTTGATGTCGCCGTCCGTCGCGGTGTAAGCGGCGGAGACGCGCTCGACGAGCGCCGGTGTCTCGGCGATCGGGTCGTCGGTGACGAAGCGGCGGACCAGCTTGGTCGCCAGGAAGCGCGGCGTGGCGGGATGGTGGCACAAGAGGTCGATGACCGTCTCGGCGTCGTGCGCGCCGCCCCCGGCCGGGAGGGTCACGCCGAGGACCCGCTTGGGACCGTTGTCGTGGTGCTCGGGGAAGAACTTGAAGCGCCCGAGATCCGGCTCGCCGAAGCGGCCGACCCAGCTCCAGCCGGTGAAGCAGCGCGCGGCTTCCAACACATCGGTCTCGGTGTAGGGATCGCCATCGACGGCGACGCCCAGGGTGTGCAGCTCCATGATCTCGCGGGCATAGTTCTCGTTGGGATGGAGCTTCAGGTTCTCGTCGTTGTTCAGATAGTGCAGCATCGCCGGACTCTTGGCCGACGCGGTCAGGAGATTCTGGAAGCGGCCGAGGGCGTGGCGGCGGATGACTTCGCGGTCGTCGATGGACTTGTGCCACTGCGCGTTGTCCAGGTACTGGTAGATCGAGAAGTGGTCGGACCAGAAGTCCACCATCACCTCGAAGAGCTGGCGCGGGCTGAAGGCCTGGCGATATAGGGTGGCGGCGTTGAGCGCGTCCGGCACGCGATAGATGTGCTCGTCATGCTCCATCAACGCGGGGAGGTCCATCGCCAGCGTCGCCAGGCCCGCCGCCAAGGGCTCCTCGACCGCGCCGTCGTCGATGCCGGCGTGATCAAGCTGCTCCTCGACCCACGCCGCCGCGCCGACCGCCCGGACGTGATCGAGCTCGCCCGGCGTCGCCCCGTAGGCCGCCCGGCTGAGGAGATGCACGGCCGCGTCGGGTGCCGGCATGTCGGCGCTGGCGCGGGCCGACCAGCCCTGACGAGCGCGGGAGGCGGTGTGATCGACGCCGCCGGAGAGCGTGGCGCCGGCGACATCGGTGCCAGCGGCGTCGGTGGCCCCGGCGAGGGCGGCTGCGGCAAGCGTCCGCCCGCCGAGGCCGAGGAAGCGGCGGCGCGAGACGGGTGAGGGGGCTGGCTGCGACATCGGGCTGGACCTCCGTGCGGCGCTGCATGGGGCGCACCGGAAGGTCGTGCGCGACGATAGAATGGGCCGCGACCGCCCGTTCGTCACCACGTTGGCGCAATCCGCTCGATTCCGCGAGTCCACGGCCGGCATTGGGCCTTGCGACCTCCCAGCTTGACCCGCCGACTTCGGCCATGGCGGTATAATGACCGCCGTGACGCCACCCGACCTTGCCCACCCAACCCCGACGATGCTCGGCGACCTGAGCTTCGCGTTCATCGGCTCCGGCGTGATGGCCGAGGCGATGATCCGTGGTCTCACGGCCCAGGCGGGCGTGCCGGCCGGGCGCATCGTCGCCAGCGGGCCGCGCCCCGCGCGCGGCGACGAGCTCGCGGTGCGCTACGGGGTCCGCGCCACGACCTCGAACCGCGGGGCCCTGGACTCGGAACTTGGCGCGACGGGCGGGGCGGCGGATATCGTGGTGCTCTCGGTGAAGCCGCAAGTGCTGCACGGCGTCATGGACGAGCTGGCCGGCCGGGTCGCGCCGGGTGCGCTGGTGCTCTCGATCGTCGCCGGCGCCCGCATCGAGACGATCGCCGCGACCCTCCGCCATCCCGCCGTCGCGCGGGCGATGCCCAACACCCCGGCGCAGATCGGGCTGGGGATGACGGTGTGGACCTGCGCGGCGGCGCTGGACGAGCGCCAGCGCGAGCAGGCCCGCGCCGTCTGGGCCTCGTTCGGCGAGGAGGAGCTCGTCGGCGACGAGCGCTACCTGGACATGGCGACCGCGCTCTCGGGCTCGGGCCCGGCCTACGTCTTCCTCTTCATGGAGGCGATGGTCGATGCCGGCGTGCACATGGGCTTCAGCCGGCGCGTCGCCGAGCGCCTGGTGCTCCAGACCGTCGCAGGCAGCGTGGCCTATGCCCAGGACGCCGGGCGGCACCTGGCGACGCTGCGCAACCAGGTCACGTCGCCCGGCGGCACCAGCGCCGAGGCCCTGTACCACATCGAGAAGGGGGCCTTGCGCACGGTGATGTCGCGCGCGATCTGGGCGGCCTACCAGAAGTCGCGGCGTTTGGGTAAAGACGTGGAGGACTGAGCCGCGACTGGGATCACCTTGCTCGGGCTGTAACTTGACAACGTTTTCTCGAACCGCGATGATAGCCCCATGCCCGACATCCCTGGCCTGACCCAAGCCGAGGTCTCCGAACGCCGCCGGCAGGGCCTCGGCAACGACGTCAAGCTGGCGACCAGCCGCAGCGTCTCCGACATCGTCCGCACCAACGTCTTCAGCGCGGTCAACGTGGTGCTTTACGCCATCGGCGCGGGGATGTGGCTGGCCGGCGATCCGCGCAGCGCGCTGGCGACGGTCGGGCTGGTGGTCTTCAACGCCGCGGTCGGCATCATCCAGGAGACGCGCGCCAAGCGCCAGCTCGACCAGATCGCCCTCCTGGCGCGCGCCAAGGTCGCCGTCCGCCGCGAGGGCGCCGAGTCGGCCATCGATCCGTCCGAGCTGGTGCAGGGCGACGTGCTGGTCATCCGCGCCGGCGACCAGATCCCGGTCGATGCGAAGCTGGTCGGCTCCGGCAAGCTGGAGGTCGACGAGTCCGCCCTGACCGGCGAGTCCGACCTGATCGAAAAGGCCGGGGGCGACGCGCTGCTCTCGGGCAGCTTCGCGGTCACCGGCGAGGCGCTGGCCGAGGCGACCGCGGTCGGCGAGGCGAGCTTCGCCAACAAGCTGACCCGCGACGCGCGCAAGTTCAAGCTCGAGCTCACCCCACTCCAGCGCGATGTCAACAGCCTGCTGCACGTGCTGCTGCTCATCGTGATCTTCTTCGGCTTCCTGGCGACTCTCGGCCGGGTGGTGCTGGACATCCCGGTCACCGCCTGGCTGCAAATCCTCGCGGTCGTCACCGGCTCGGTATCGGCCGGCCTCTTGACCCTGATCACCCTGAACTACTCCTGGGGCGCGCTCCGGATCGGCCAGCAGGGCGGCTTGGTGCAGCAGATCAACGCCATCGAGTCGCTCTCCAACGTCACCGTGCTGTGCACCGACAAGACCGGCACCCTGACCGCCAACCGCATCCGCTACCATGACGTCCATCAGGCCGGCGGCGACCGCGCCGACCTGGAGCGCCGGCTCGCCGACTTCGCCGCCAGCGCCTCGGCCACCAACAAGACCGGCGAGGCGATCGCGGAGGGCCTGCCCGGCCGCAAGCAGGCGCCGTCCGACGAGGTGCCCTTCGCGTCGGTGCGCAAGTGGTCGGCGCTGGCGTTCGATGGAGCGGGGACCCACGATGGGACGGGCGATGGCGATCCGTCCGGAACGAACCGCCCGCTGACCGCCAGCGATGCGTCCGGCTCGGGCGATCGCCCACCCTTGTCCGGCGTCTACGTCCTGGGCGCGGCGGAGATGCTCGCGGACGTCTTGCCGCTGGACGAGGCGGCGCGGACGCGGCTTCAGGCCTGGTCCGACGAGGGCTTGCGCGTCCTGGCCTTCGGCCACAATCCCGAGGTCACCCGCCTGCACGATGCGGAGGGCCGGCCGAGCCTGCCGCCGCTTCAACTGCTCGGCCTGGTCGCCTTCAGCGACGAGCTGCGGCCGAACCTGCGCGAGACGCTGGAAGCCTTCAGGCAAAACGGCGTGCGGCTGAAGGTGATCTCGGGCGACAACCCGCAGACCGTCGCGGCGCTGGCGCGGCAGGCGGGGATGACGGGCGACCTGACGGCGGTGTCCGGCCCGGAGCTGGCGGAGATGACGCCTGGCCAGCTCGCCGAGGCCGCGAGCTCCGCGACGATCTTCGGGCGCATCACGCCGCAGCAGAAGGAGGCGCTGGTGCTGGCGCTGCGCGACCAAGGCGAGTACGTGGCGATGATCGGCGACGGCGTCAACGACGTGCTTTCGCTCAAGAAGGCCAACCTCGGCATCGCGATGGAGGGCGGCAGCAGCGCGGCGCGCTCGGTGGCGGCGATCCTGCTCCTGGGCGACTCCTTCGAGGTCATGCCGGCGGCCTTCGTCGAGGGCCAGCGCATCGTCAACAGCATCCAGGACATCCTCAAGCTGTTCATGGCCACGGTCTTCGCGCTCCTGCTGTTGATCATCGGCGTGACCATGCTCGGTCTCGGCTTCCCCTTCACCACGCTCCAGAGCACCCTGGTGTCGTTCTTCGCCCGCGGCGCGCCGCCCTTGATGCTGGCGGTTGTCGCCAGCGCCGGGCGCAGTGCCAAGGGGCTGGTCGACAACCTGCTCCACTTCACCCTGCCGGCCAGCCTGTCGCTCTTTGTCTTCGGGCTGTTGATCTACATGGGCGTCTTCTTCGCCGCCCGGCACCAGGTCTCCGGTATGACGGTGACGCCGGACATGGTTGCCAACCTCGACCGTTACATCGCCGCCGACACCAGCGCGATGACCGATGACGAGCTGCGCGGCGCGGTCACCGTGCTCGCGGCGCAGTCCGCGCTGACCACGTTCTTCGTGCTCGCCGGCATCATGCTGATGCTGTTCGCCGCCCCGCCGGTCACCTGGCTCACCGGCGGCGCCCCGCTCCGCCGCGGCTGGCAGGTGCCCGCGGCGGCCGCCGCGCTGGTGATCGGCTACGGCCTGGTGCTGGCGATCGAGCCCCTGCGCGTCTTCTTCCAGGTCATCCCGATCCCTGCACCGCTCAATCTGGTGCTGGTCGGCCTTACGCTGGTCTGGGCTGTGGTACAGCTCGTCGCCTGGCGGGGGAACTGGCTGGAACGGTTTTTGGACCTCGCGGGGGCGAGTGCGACGGGGGAGGCGGTGGGTTGAGTGCGGAGCCGACGATTGCTGTCGACCCGAGCCTCGAACAACTTGCATTGACCGTTCAAGGAAGTGGGAGTAGAATTGACAAGTGACCTCCTAGCGGGTACACACTCCACAACAAGGTATGTAGTACGATGGAACGGTGGGTTGTTCAGGATCGTTATGGGAATACTATCTACTTCACGGAAGAACGCTGGCAGCATATCCTTCAATCACGACCTGAGCTAGAACCAAGCTTTGACAAGTTTCTGGAGACT
>CAZCJG010000222.1:0-8229 GCA_964498575.1 uncultured Anaerolineales bacterium
CGCTCTGCCCGGATCATCGACGGCCACACCCGGCTGGGCGTCGCGGCGGGCGACCACGCGGCGATCGTCTGGCCGCTGCTTTGCGGCCTGGCCAAAGCCAAGTACCATTTGCTGCTCTGCGAACCGGTGTCGGGCGAGGAAGCCGAGCGCATCGGGCTGGTGTCGCTGTGCGTCGACGACGACCAGCTCGAAGCCAAGTCACTGGAAATCGCCACCCGCCTCGCCACCGGCGCGCCCAGCGCGATCCGCTGGACCAAGTACGCCCTGAACAACTGGCTGCGCCTGGCCGGCCCGACCTTCGACACTTCGCTCGCGCTCGAGTTCCTCGGCTTCACCGGCCCCGAGGTCCGCGAGGGCATCGCCAGCCTGCGCGAGAAGCGCGCGCCGGAGTTCGAGGCGGAGTCGCCGGTGTAGGCGGCGCGCGAAGGTCACGATTACCCCATGAAGCCACCTTTCCTATCCCCTCCACCCAGGTCTCGACCGGGGCTGGCGGCAACGCCCGCCTCGCGTGTCGTCGTCGGGGCGGGACTTGCCGGCGCGCTGATGGCGATCCTGGCACTGGCCGGGCCGTTGCCGCGGGCGTCGGCCGACGCTCCGCTGCCGAGCACCTTTCTGTACACGATCGGGGTGCAGGACCCGCCGGGGAAGTTCGGCGCGCTGGCGGGGCTGGCGGGGTCGACGAGCGACGACAGCGTGTTCGCGGTGGATAGCGGCAACCAGCGGGTGCAGCACTTCGACAAGATGGGGAAGCTGCTGCGGCAGTGGGGAACCTACGGCAGTGGCGAAGGGCAGTTCATCCGCCCGGTCGGCGTGGCGGTGGACGGCGAGGGGCAGGTCTACGTGCTGGACGCGGGGCTGGCGCGGGTGCAGGTGTTCGACGCCGAGGGGCGGCACCTGCGGCAGTGGGGGGCGCGGGGAACCGGCGCGGGCGAGTTCGAGGATCCGGTCGACATCGCGGCGGCCGAGGCGGGCGCGGTGTACGTGCTGGACGCGGGGTTGGCGCGGGTGCAGCGCTTCAGCGTGACCGGGAGTCCGTTGGGGAGCTGGGGCGGCCCCGGCGGCGGCGACGGGCAGATGAACCGTCCCGGCGGGCTGTCGGCGGCACCGGACGGAACGGTCTACGTCGCCGACACCGGCAACCATCGGATCCAACGCTTCAGCACGCGCGGCACCTTGCTCGGCCAGTGGGGCAGCCGGGGCAGCGGGCCGGGCCAGTTCGACACGCCGGTCGACGTCGCGGTGGCGCCGACCGGCGGGCTGTTCGTGATCGAGAACGGCAACCACCGCGTCCAGCACCTGGACGCGGACATGAACTATGTCACCCAGTGGGACAGCTTCGACGACTTCGAGCCGTTCGTGGCGCTGGCCAGCGTCACCGTCACCTATGGCAACCTGATCTACACCTCGGACCGCGGCACGGGCAAGATCGCGCGCTTTACGACGGGCGGCGAGGCGGGGACGATCTGGGGCGGCACCGGCGGCGGCGAGGGCAAGCTGACCAGTCCCGGCGGCGTCAGCAGCGCCGCGGATGGGACGCTGTACATCGCCGACACCGGCAACGACCGCATCCAGCGCTTCAACGCGCTCGGACTCTTCCTCGGCGCCTTCGGGCAGGCGGGGATCAACTTCGGCGACTTCAAGCAGCCGCGGGGCGTGGCGGCGTCGCCGGACAGCACGGTCTACGTCGCCGACACCGGCAACCATCGCGTCCAGCGCTTCAGCGCCGACGGCGGCTCGCCTTCGTCGTTCGCGTCGCGCGGCACGGGGGACGGGCAGCTCGAGCGGCCCTTCGCCCTGGCGGTGACGCCGGCGGGCCTGGGTCCCGAGCCGCTGGTCTACGTCGCCGACACCTTCAACCACCGGGTGCAGCGCTTCAGCCGCGCCGGCGCCTACCAGCGTCAGTGGGGCTCGCCCGGCGCCGGAGACGGCCAATTCAGTCGCCCTTCCGGCATCGCGGTCGGACCGGAGGGCTCGGTCTATGTCGCCGACACCGGCAACCACCGCGTCCAGCGCTTCGACGCGGACGGCCGGCACCTGGCGAGCTGGGGGCGGCAGGGTAGCGGCCAGGGCGAGTTCGAGTCGCCGCTGGGCGTGGCGGTGGCGGCGGACGGCACGGTGCTGGTGGTCGACAGCGGCAACGCGCGGGTGCAGGCGTTCGACGCGGGCGGCGGCTTCCGCGGCGCCTGGGGCATGGCAAGCTCGGGCGAGGGCAGCCTGAACGCGCCGCAGGGCATCGCGGTCGCGCCGGACGGCAAGGTCGTGGTCACCGACGCCGGCACCAACCGGGCGCACGTGTTCGGGCCGGGCTGGCCGAGCAGCTTCCGCGCGGAGTATTTCGACAACAACGCGCTGGCCGGGGTACCGATGGTGATCGAGGCGGTGCCAGCGATCCGCTTCAACTGGGGCGACGGCCGGCCCGGTCCCGGCCTGCCGGCGGACGGCTTCGCGCTGCGCGTCGAGGGCTACGTCACGGCCGCCGCGCCGGGCGATCACGCGGTCGACGTGGCGGCGGACGGCGGCGTGAGGCTGTGGATCGGCGGCAAGCTGGTGATCGACCAATGGGACGAGGCGGCGGTCGACACCAACCGCACGGTCAACCTGCCGGCCGGCGCGCACCGGCTGAGCCTGCTGTATCAGGATCCCGGCGGGCCGGCCAAGCTCAGCCTGACCTGGACACCCCAGGGTGGCGCGCTGCCGACGCCGACGCAGGCCGTGGTCACCCCCGGACCGACGCGCCCCACGGCCACGCGGACGCCGCCGGGGGGCACGCCGCCGACCGCGACGCCGACGCGGGGGCACGTGGTGTTCGCGGATTTGTTCCTGCCAGTGGCGCACAACCGGTAGCGTCGGGGATTCCTGCGTTGGGATCCTCGCCGGGCCGCGACCGGATCGATCGGCAAGCCGTTCGCGAGCCATCCGCCAAAGCCCGCGCCCGCCTCGCCCTCGCCCTCCAGCTCGCCACCCTCGCCCTGATCGTCGCCGCCTTCGTGCTCTCGGCGCTGCAGGCGGCGCTGCGCAACCCCAACGTGGCCCAGGGCGACCAGAACAGCTTCCTGCGGCTGGCGCTGCGGATCGCCGAGGGCGACGGCTTCGCCAACGGCAACTACCATCCGCTGCTGGCGCTGGCGCTCAGCCCGATCGCCAGCCGGGACTGGCGGTTCTTCAGCGACGCCAAGCTCGTCAACGTCGCGCTGGCCGCGGGCGCGCTCGTCGTGATCTTCGCCCTCGGTCGCCGGCTCTACGGCGGCGCGCCGGCACTCCTGGCCACCGCGGCGCTCGTATTCAACCACGAGCTGGTCGCACGCGCGGGGCGAACCGAGCCGGAGGCGCTGCTCACCGGCCTCTTCTTCGCCGCCTGGGCGGTGTGGGTGCTCAGCCTCGCGCGGCCGCGGCTGGCATGGCTGGCCGGCGCCCTGGCCGGCCTGGCGTACATGGCCAAGGGCACCGCCCAGTTCCTGCTCCTCGGCTACGTCCTCTACGCGCTGATCATCCGCGGACCCCGGCGCTGGCTCGGCCGCCCGCTCGCCGCCTTCGTCGCCGCCTACCTCGTCGCCGCCGCGCCGCTCCTGATCACCAACTGGCGCGCCTTCGGCTCGCCGTTCTTCGCCTTCCCCTCCACCCACGCGATGTGGTACGACGAATGGGACGACCGCTACCGCTCGGCAGACGGGCGCCACATCACGATGGGGACCTACATCGCGACCCATACACCGCGCCAGGCCGGCGAGCGGCTGGCCCAAGGATTGGCCGCGATGCCCGAGCAATGGCGGGAAGCGTTGCGGCTCGACGAACCGAGCGCGATGGCAGCGATCGTTCTCGCGTTGGTGCTGACGATGACCGGTCTCTGGCTCATCGGCTGGTGGAAGCGAAGACAGTCCGTGAACCCGCCCGACAGGCTCGAACCGGACGATTCCGGTGATTCGGAGGCCGTGCCGGATCACGGCCTGCGCCACGGATGGGCCACCTTCGCCTTGCTGTTCGCGACGACCTATCTCTTCTTCGCCTGGTACGAGCCGATCGCCGCCTCGCCGCGCTTCTTCCTGCCGCTGGTGCCGATCGCCACCCTGCTCGTTGCCGCCACGCTCGATCGCGGCGCGCGGCATGCCTTCGCGCGGATCCAGCGACTCGACCTCTACCGGGTCTGGTCCGCCCTCCTGCTTCCCACCATCCTCGCGCTGGCGGCCGGGATCGCCATCGCGCGGACCGAGGAACTCGTCAGACCTGCCGAGATCGCCGCGTCCGACCGCGACTTCAACGCGGCGGCGATCGCGGTGCTCGCCGAAGCCGTGCGCACGGTGCCCGCCGGCGGCACCGTCGTCTGGGGACCGGGCAACCTGGCGACCTGGACCACCCATAACCGCCTCGCTTTCCGCCCGGTCCCGCCCGGCGCCCGGACCCTGGCGGATCTCGAGGCGCTCATGCGGGAGATCGGCGCCACGACCATCATCCTCGCCCCGGACATGGTGCGCGAACGCGACACGGTCTTCGCGCCCTACTTCCACTACAACGACAAGCAATCCATCCGTATCGACGCCTTGCCACCCGGCTGGCGGATGATCGGCGCCTATCCCGACGGGAACTGCCGCTACTGCTTGTTCGAGGTGCAGCAGCCCTGAGCGGCGATCGGCGCCGCCGTGGGCGTCGCCGTCGCCGCGTCCGTCGGGGTCGCCGTGGCCGGGTCGGTCGGGGTCGCCGTGGCCGGGTCGGTCGCGGTTGGGAGCCAGATCTCCACTGGGCACGGGCTGCCCACGGCGCCTTCCTCGGCTTCGGTCTTGAAGCGATACGGCTTGTTCTCGTCGCCGGACTTGTCGGCGATCAGGAACCAGTAGGTGCCGGGATCGAGATCCACCGTCAGGCGGCTCTGGGTGTCGCAGAAGTCGTCGTTGTAGGCGACGATGCCCTGGCAGGGGCCGGCGGGATCGAAGGTACCCGCGACGTACAGCGCGACAATCGTGTCCATCGCGGTGCGGTTGCACAGCGAGAAGGCCCAGCGCGAGCGGTTCTCGACCTGAAACGTGTACAGGTCGAACTGCGAAAGCTGCGGGAACATGGCACAGCGGGTGCTGAGCTCGCCCCCATCCAGCTGGGCCTGCTCCAGCTCGCAGCGGGTGACCATGACCGGCGTTGGTGTGGGCGCGGCCGTCGGCACGGGCACAGCCGTCGGCGCGGGCGGCTCGTCGTCCGGCTCATCCGTCGCCGGTGCGCCGGGCGCGGCGGTCGGTGGGATCACCGGCAAGGGCGGCACGGCCGGGGCTGTGGTCGCCGACGCCGGGGGGAGGATGACGGGCGAACGCGGACCAGGCGGGGCCGCGGCGACGCGCTCCCCCGCCTGCGCGCCAGGCGACAGGGCCGCTCGGCGCGATGCGTCCTCGCCCGCCGGCGTCGCCAGGACCGTCGCGTGCTGGCGTGCGATCGGCGTCGCACCCGAGCGGGCCGACGCGGAGCGATCGCCCGATGGCGGGCGCTCGGGCGCGGTCGGACCACCGGGGGCGGGTCGGAGCGCCTGCTCCGAGTTGGAGCGCGGCGTGTCGTCCGGAGCACCGCCGGGGCTGAACACACCGCCGAGTACGGCCGGCGATCCCGGCCAGGCCGTCAGGACAAGGCGGGTGGCGGCCAGCCCGCCCGCCACGAGGAGCAGCGCCACCGCCGCGGCGCGGCCGAGCCAGCGCAGGTCGCGCGCGGCCGGGCGGGGCGTGGGGCGCAGGAAGCTGGTGTCGAAGTCCGGGACGTTCTCCGGCTGCGGCAGGCGGCCCAGGGCGAGGTCGGCCAGCGCCAGGCGGGCTTCGCCGAAGTCGCCGCGACACTCCGGGCAGGTGGCCAGGTGGGCGTGGACCAGGGGCAGGGCCGCGGCGGCATCCCCGCCGACCAGGTCCGCCTCGACGTAGGTGTGGAGCTGCGCGCCGCACTCGGCGCAGGATAGCTCGTCGTCGGCCATCGACAGCACCGCCTTGGCGAGCTGGTCCAGCCGGGTCTGGCACGCCGTGCAGGCGGCGACATGCGCCTCGGCCGCGGCCAGCCGCGGCGAGGAGCGCATGGGTGCGGCGGCATCGGCCGCACCGGTGAAGATCTGTCGCGCCTCGTGGCAATCCATAGTCATGCGGCGCCCTCGCCGCTCCTCCCCTGTTGGCGCCGGTCGCCCGGCGGCTCGTCGATGAGATGCAGAATCACAGGCTGGGCTTTCATCGCAGGTCAAGATCCCCCGATTCAACCCGTGTAGTGCTCGCGCAGGCGATCGACGAAACCCGGCGCGGCGCGCAGCTTGGCCAGATCGCGGCAGCGGATCACATGGACGTTGCTCTTGCTGGTGTGTAGATGCTCGGCCAGCTCGGCATCGTCACAGCCTTCGATGAAACCGCGCAGCAGGACGGTGCGCGAGCTTTCGCTGATGTCGGGGATCGTCTGGATCTCGCGCACCAGGTCGCGGATCTCGCGGTAGGCGGCGAGGTCCTCCGCGCCGGGGGCCTCGTCCGGCGTCGTCTCCGCCAGGGTCGCCTCGCCCTCGTCGGTGGGCGCGTCCAGGCTGACCATCCGGCTGAGCGCGATGCGCTTGCTGCGGCGCACCTCGGGCGTGGGATTGAGCCGCCGCAGCTCCTCGCGCACCTTGTTGACCACGATCGTGGCGCACCAACTGACGAAGCTCTCCGGCCGGTCCGGCCCGCGGCCGGCATCGAGATGCTGCCAAACGGTCACCATCGTCTCCTGGGTGCAGTCCTCGGCCAGGTGATGCAGCCGCGGGTCGCCCTGGACCCGGCGCCAGGCGATGGGATACAGCAGCCGCCCGAGCTGGCGGAATGCCTGCTCGCGCTGGCGCGGGTCGGTCGATTGGCACGCCGCGCAAAGCGCCCGTGCGTCTGCGGCTTCCATGTGGGCGGGTCTTGCCTCCCTCGCCGGCAATTATGCCGCAGTGCCGCCGAAACAACGGCGGCGGCCCGAAGTTCGCGGTAAGGCCGCCCGCAGGCTGATATCCCCCGTCCCTCCCTCATCGCCGCAGCGCGTAGACCACGAACCCCTCATTCGCGTAGACCACCGGCAGGTCGCGCAGCCGCGCCCGCGCCACCACTGCATAGTCCGCCCCGAAGCGCTCGGCGACCGCGACGAGCTCGGCGTCGGTCAGCCGATCGTAGGCATCGGCCGCCAGGCGCCGGTTGGCGTAGACGTCGCCCTGGAACCGCGCCAGGGCGCCCGGCGCGACCGCCTCGAAGCGGGGCCGCCAGTAGGCGAGGTAGTCGGGGTCGAAGGCCATCTCCAGCACCTCGGTCAGGTTGGCCACCGTCGACCGCTCGGCGTAGACACGCCAGTCCGGCTCGTACAGCCAGTACAGGTGCGGCGGCGTGATGAAGAGCGCGTCCTTGGGTGTGTGCTCGCGCGCCCAGGCCTGCACATCGGTCCAGGGCGTCGGACGGGCATACACGTGAATGCCGGGCGACCAGGCATCGTAGCGCAGCGCCAGAGCAAGGCTGGCGATCGTCGCCGTCGCCACCAGTCCGCCCGACAGCACGATCCGCAAGCGCCGGCGAGTGATCCGGCGATCGATCCCGTAGACCGCCAGCGGCACGAAGGGCAGGGTCATCCCGATGAAGGCGACCATCAGCAGGGCATCGTCCCCATGCCCCCGGCGCGTCGGATCGCCGGAGCGCGCCCGCCAGCGCCGCGCGAGGTAGGCGGCGAAGTAGAGATAGCCGAAGATCAAGGCGAAGCCGCCGGCGCGGACGATCTGGAGCTGGATCAGGAGCACCAGCGGCAGGGCGTTGGCGACCACCGGCGCGGCGAGGACCAGCGCCAGGATCGCGAGCATGAAGTGGTCGACGGCGCGGTCGCGGGGTCCGGCCGGGAGCCGGCGCCGCGCGACCAGGTACAGGCCGAAAGCCGCGAAGCCGCAGGCCGAGAGCAGCCAGAGGTAGGGCATCGGCCCGACGAGGTGGAAGACGTTGTACAGCAGGCCGCGGCTGACCACGTCCAGCCAGTCCGGATCGAGGTGGAAGGCGGAGACCTCGCGCGGCGTGGCCAGGCGCCAGAGCAGCACCGGCGCGGCGGCGAGGGTGAACAGCCCGAGCCCGGCCGAGATCGCGCGCGCGCCGATCTCGCGCCGCCGGAGCAGGCCGTCCAGGAGCAGCATCGCCAGGACATAGCTGACCGAGAGCGCGTGCAGGTTGAAGAGCAGCCCGAGGAGCGCGTAGGCCCGCCCCCCCCGCCCCACCCGGGATCACCCGAGCGCCCGGGGCAGGAACC
>CAZCJG010000223.1:0-8219 GCA_964498575.1 uncultured Anaerolineales bacterium
CCCTGGCTCGCCGAGCGCTACGGGCTGGAGAGCGCGATCGTCGTCCGCGTGCTGCACACCGCCGGCCTGGGCGAGTCGCTGGTCGACGCGCAGATCCACGACCTCGAACAGCTCGTCAACCCTACCGTCGGCTTGGCGGCCCATGCCGGGCGGGTGGATGTGCGCATCACCGCCAAGGCGGCCAGCCAGGCCGACGCGGCCGCGCTCATCACCCCGATCGAGGCCGAGCTCCGCCGCCGCCTCGGTGACCGGGTTTTCGGCGCGGATGACGAGACCCTGGCCGACGCGCTGCTCGGCCGGCTCGCCGCCCGCGGCTGGCGCCTCGCGGTGGTCGAAGCCGGCCTGGGCGGGCGGCTGGTCAGCCTGGTCGCCGCGGCCGGGGCGGCGCCGGGGACCTTCGTCCGCGGGGAGGTGCGGCCGGCTTTGGTGGTCGTTGCGGCTGGGGCGGGGCCGGCGGATCGCGGCGACAGACCTCCTGAGTCGGCCGGCTCCGACGACGTCGCGGAGCAACTCGCCGCCTGGGTGGCGGACGAAGGCCGGTCCTCCGGCGCCAAGGTCGTCCTGGGCATCGCCCTGGTGCCGGGCACGGAGCGCCGCATCGCCCATTTCGCGCTGCGCACGCCGGAGGGCGAGCACCGCGATACGCGCTCCCACGGCGGCCACCCGCGGCTGGCGGCAGAGCGGGCGGCGAACTTGGGGTTGGATTGGGTGCGGCAGGTGGTGGGAGGAGGATGAAGCGGCGGGTGAAGGCGGGGGATGGGCGATGGGGCTGGACTCCGGGCACGTTCAAGCCCGGATGTTTGGATCGGGACGGTTGGGTCGAGGGTTGTTGCGGGGGCAGCGCCTACTCCTGCTCGTAGCTCAACACCTCCCGGAACGCCTCTTCCACCGGCCGCCGCTGCCAGCCCAGCTCGCGCATCGCCTTGTCCGCGCTGCCCCAGAAGGTGTAGTCCGCCAGCGTGGCCAGCGCTTCCGACGAAACGGGCAGCGTCAGCCCCAGACGCTCCGCGCCGCCCGCCGCCGCCGCGCCGAGTCGGGCCGCCCAGGCGGGCGCCCAAATCCGCGTCGCCGGGATGCCGGCGATGCTCTGGCAGATCTCGAAGACCTGGCGGTAGGTCAAGGACGGGCCGGCCAGGATGTAGCTCTCGCCCGCCCGGCCCTTCTCCATCGCCAGCACATGCCCCTCCGCGACGTCGTCCACATGCGCGAAGGTCGCCCCCGACCGCGCACCGAGCATCACCGGGGCGCGCCGCAGGTAGAAGCGGAAGATCTCGCTGAGCGGGCTGGTGTCGCCGGCGCCGACGACGCCGCCGGGCTGGACGATGACGACGGGCGCTCCCGCTTGCTGCAAGGGCACGGCGACCTCGTAATGCGCCTCCCACTTGGTCAGCTCGTAGACCGAGGACAGGGTTTCCTTGGGCGCCCGATAGGTCTCGTCGACCACCCGCCCCTGCGTATTGCCGAACACGCCGACCGTGCTGGTATGCACGATCGTCGGCACCCCCAGCTCGGCGGCCAGCTCCAGCGCGTTGCGCGCGCCGTCGACGTTGATCGCGCGCATCCGATCACGGTCCACCCCGCCCACGGCGTACCAGCCCGCCAGGTGGAAGAGCGCGGCGGCGCCCCGCAGCGGCTCGACCAGGCTGGCGCGATCGGTCACGTCTCCGCGGGCCAGGCTCGCGCCAGCCTGTACCAGCGCGGACGCGCGGGCCGGATCGCGGACCAGGCAGGTGACCGCATGGCCCCGATCGAGCAAGCGCGGCACCACGTGCCCGCCGATGAATCCCGTCGCACCCGTCACCACCACCCGTCCCGCCATGCTGGCCCCTCCGCCTGCGATCATAGCCCCTCCGCCGCAGCCCGGTCAAGCCAACTCCGTCGTGGGCGCGGCCAAGAACCACAAGGACCGACCGTGTTATAATCCGCCGCGGGGAGATCGCGTCCGCCCACCGGCACGGTCCGCGATAGCCCACCGGCAACCCTCACATCGACAAGGAGGCATCGAGATGGATTTCCAGGAAGCCGATCGGCGCTACGACGAGCTCAAGCGGCAATACGATAGCGGCGCGATATCGGCTGAGGCCTTTACGACCGCGCTGACCGACCTGATGGTGCAGGACGCCCAGGGGCGTTGGTGGTCGCGCTCGCCGGCGACCGGCGAGTGGAACTATCATGACGGCACGCGCTGGGTACCGGCCACCCCGCCCGCCGCCCCGCCGCCCGCGATGCCCCCCGCGATGCCGTTGCCCGCAGCGCAGGAGCCACCCACGGCGCCGGATCCGGCCGCGATGCCGGACTCCCCTGCCTCGCTGGAGCCGGCCGCGGTCTGGCAGCCGCCGGTCAGCGAACCAGCGCCGCCCGCAGCACCGGCATCGCCTTACGCCATGCCGCCATCCGACGTGCCCGTGCCTGTCGCCGCTGCGCCTGCTGCCGCTGCGGTGAGCCCGAAGCAAAACCGCGACACCTTCGCCATCGCGTCGGTGGTGCTCGGCGGCATCGGCCTCTTGGCCTGGCTGCTGCCGCTGTGCGGCTTCCCGATCGGCATTGCCGGCGTGGTCACCGGCGCGCTCGGCATGCAGTCGCTCACCAAGCGCAACCTGGCGATCATCGGCATCGTCCTGAGCGTGTTCGCTCTCGGGCTCAGCGCGCTCAACGCCGTCTGCGGCGCGGCCCTGATGCTTCAAAACTTGCAGTAGCGCCCAGCCTCGCCGCGTGCATACCGTCCCCGGCTCGCCGGAAGCCACCGATTCCGCCTGGGATGCCTTCGCCGCCCGCCACCCCCACGGCCACTTCCTCCAGTCCGCCGCCTGGGGCCGGCTGCGGGCAAGCCAGGGCTGGGAGCTCCGCCGCTGTGTGATCCGCGGCCCGACCGGGGCGGCCGATGCCCCTTCCGGCTCCGCCTCCCGGGACTCCGGCCCGGGCCCGATCATCGCCGGCGCGCAGGTTCTGATCCAGCACCGCCGCGGGGGCGCGATCGCTTACGTCCCGCGCGGCCCGGTCTGCGCGCCGGCCGATCCCGCCTGGCCGGCCTTGCGGGACGCGTTGCGCCGGGCCGCGTCGGGCTGCGTCGCCCTGCGCTTCGAGCCGCACTGGCCGGATACGCCGGAGCTGCGCCGCTGGCTGGCCGCGCAGGGCCTGCGCGCCGCGGCGCCGGTCCAGCCGCCGAGCACGATCCGGCTGGACCTGACGCTCGGCCAGGAGGCGCTCCTGGGGGGGATGAAGCAAAGCTGGCGGCGCAAGGTGCGCATCGCCGAGCGCTCCGGCCTGCGGGTGGAGCGTGGGGGTGAGGCCGATCTGTCGATCTTCGAGGACCTGATCCACCAGACCGCCCGGCGCCACGGCTTCGGCGCGCGCCCGACCGGCTACTATGCGTCGGTCTGGCAGGCCTTCGGCGCGGACCACGCCCGGCTGTACCTGGCGCGCTATGGCGACGAGGCGCTCGCCGCCATCCTGGTGATCCACTTCGGCGCCACCGCCACCTACCTGTACGGCGGCAGCTCGGGCGCCGAGCGCCAGCGCATGCCCAACCACCTGCTGCAATGGGCGGCGATCCGCGACGCCGTGGCGGAAGGGCGGCGGAGCTACGATCTCTGGGGCATCCCCGACGCCATCGGCGCCGCCGTGGCGGCGGGCGGCCGGGCCGAGGACGTGCCGCCCGGCAGCGGCGACCTCTGGGGCGTGTGGGGCTTCAAGCGCGGCCTGGGCGGCGAGGTCTGGCGCGCGGTCGGCGCCTGGGACGACGTGCGGGCGCCGGTGCGGTATTGGATGGGGGGGGCCACACAACGGATTGCTAAGCGGATACGCGGATTGAGCTGATTGGACAGATTGGGGAGTGCGGGGATGCGGAGGGGATGAACTGTATGAGGGGAGGATCTGGGGGTGAGGGAGTTGGGGGGAGAGAGCGAGGATGATGGAGATGATGGGGGTGAGGCAGAAGGGGGCGTGGGGGTGACGAGCGGGTTGCGCCGGGTGGGCGATCCGGCGGATTGGGATGCGGGGGTGTTGGCTCTGGCGGCGCCGCACGTGTTGCAGAGCTGGGCTTGGGGCGAGCTGAAGGCGCGCTGGGGCTGGCAGGTGGAGCGCCGGGTGTGGCCGGAGCGCGCGGGCGGCGTGGCGGCCGCCGCTCAGATCCTCACCCGCCGTATCGGCCGCGCGCCGCTGCGCGTGGGTTACATCCCCAAGGGTCCGCTGCTCGCACGGCCGGACGATCCCGGCGCCTGGGACGGCGTGCTGGCCGATCTCGAGGCGTGGGCGCGCGATCGCGGGCTGGTCCTGTTGAAGATGGACGCCGATATGCCGGCCGGCGCCGAGGAGGTGGTCGCGGTGTGGCGGGCGCGTGGCTGGCGGCCGTCCGCGGAGCAGATCCAGTTCCCCAACACGATGATCAGCGATCTCGGCGGCGGCGAGGCGGCGGTCTGGGCGGCGCTCAAGCCCGACACCCGCCGCAAGGTCCGCCTGGCCCAGCGGCAGGGCGTGACGATACGCCAGGGCGGCATCGATGACCTCGCCGCGTTCCATGCCCTGTACGCCGCGACCGGCGCTCGCCAGGGCTTCGGCATCCGGGCGCGGGATTACTATCTCGATGCCTGGTCGATGTTCCTCGATCTCGGGCGGGCGACGGTGATCCTGGCCGAGCGGGAGGGCGCGCCGCTGGCCGGCGTGATCCCGGTGGCCTTCGGGCCGACCGTCTGGTACTTGTATGGCGCCTCGGCGGACGCGGGTCGCGAGCACCGGCCGGCCTACCTGGCGCAGTGGGAGAGCCTGCGCTGGGCGATGGCGCGCGGCGCCACGCGCTACGACTGGTGGGGGGGGCCGACCGTGTTGGATGCGCATGATCCACTGTGGGGCGTTTATCGTTTCAAGTCCGGCTTCGGCGCGCGGATGGCATGGCAACAGGGGGCGTGGGACTACCCTTGCGGCGGCTGGCGCCATGCGGCCTATCGCGGCGCGGATCGGCTGCGGCGCGCATGGATCGCGCGGCGTGGTGGCTGATCCCGCGGGCGGTGGGCGTGACGATCCTCGCCGGCCAATTTGGCCAACCGCCCTGGCTCCGCCTATCCTTGCCGCCCAGGCCCCATGCCTTGTGCCGAGAGCGCTTGCGCGGCTAGCGCAAGCCGTTGCGTGCCCACCAGCAGAGGAGAGTAAGGTACCATGAAGCGGATCCTGCCCGTAGCCGGTCTGTCCCTCGTGCTGGGCCTGGCAGCCTGCGGAGAAGAGGCGGCGCCGACCGAGGCGCCCGCGATGCCCACCGTGGCCGCGGTGGCGACGGACGTTGCCGGCGAGGTCGACGCGGTCGCGACCGACATGTCCGGCAAGGTCGATACCGCCGCGACCGGCGTTGCCGGCCAGGTCGACGCGGCCTCGACCCAGATTGCCGGCAAGGTCGACAGCGCCGCCACCCTCGCGGCCGAGGCGGCGCCGACGATCGCGTCGATGGCCACGGGCGCCGCCGGAGGAATCGAAAGCGCCGCGACCGGGGTCGCCGGGATGGCCGCGGGCGATTCCGACTTGGCCGGCACGAGCTGGCAGTGGCAGCAAACGGCGATGAACAACGATACGATGGTGACACCGGACAACGCGGCCAACTACAGCCTGACCTTCACGGCCGGCGGCACGGTGGAGGTCAAGGCGGACTGCAACAGCGGCGGCGGCCCCTACACCGCGACCGGCAGCGCGCTAACGATCGGCCCGCTGGCCACCACGCGTGCCGCGTGCCCGCCTGGATCGCGATCGGAGCTCTACCTGGCCCAGCTTCAATCGGCCGCCACCTACCTGATGCATGACGGCAACCTGCTGATCGACCTCATCGCCGACGCCGGCACGATGACCTTCACACCGCTGACCAGCACCGAGTAGTCCAGCCCAATCGTCAAGCAGGAATCCACCCCGCCCTGTTCAGGGCTGCGCCGGCTTGACCTGCGCGATCCGATCCGCTAGGCTTGTCGCCAGTATTCTTCGGGGAGTAGCCCGCCTGCCACGCAAGCCCGTGGCCGGTGCGGTCGATCGTCAAGACGGAGCGCCGCGCGCTCCCGGTCGGCCGGCAGCAGACAGACTGTGGGCGAGACCGCCATGACCGCCAGGTGGCATGGAGGGCTCGCCCTTTGTGTTGCCACTACCCTGAAGGGAGTCGCCTGGTGACTGAAGGCATCTGGCCGTGGCTGGCGTTCAACGCGCTGGTGATCGGCCTCTTGGCGCTGGACCTCGGCGTCTTCCACCGCAAGGCCCATGCGGTGGGCGCGCGCGAGGCGGCGATCTGGAGCACGGTGTGGATCAGCCTGGCCCTGCTCTTCTGCTTCGGCGTGTACCAGGTCGCCGGCCCGCAGGCCGGCACCGAGTGGCTGGCCGGCTACCTGATCGAGAAGTCGCTCAGCGTCGACAACATCTTCGTCTTCGTCCTGATCTTCGGCGCCTTCGCGGTGCCGGCCGCCTACCAGCACCGCGTGCTTTTCTGGGGCATCCTTGGCGCGCTGGTGATGCGCGCGGTGATGATCCTGGCCGGCGCCTACCTGATCAAGCAGTTCCACTGGATCATCTTCGTGTTCGGCGCGATCCTGATCATCACGGGCCTGCGCATGGCCTTCGCCGGCGAGCGGGAGGTCAAGGTCGAGACCAATATCGCCGTCCGCCTCGCCCGGCGCTTCTTCCCGGTGACGCCGGACTACCACGGCACGCATTTCTTCGTGCGCCAGGGCGGCGTGCTGATGCTCACGCCGCTGCTGCTCACCCTGATCGTGATCGAGCTGACCGACCTGATCTTCGCGATCGACTCGATCCCCGCGATCTTCGCCGTGACGACCGATCCCTTCATCGTCTACACCTCCAACGTCTTCGCCATCCTCGGCCTGCGCTCGCTGTACTTCCTCCTGGCGGGCGTCCACGACCGCTTCCACCTGCTCAAGTACGGCCTGGCGGTGATCCTGGTCTTCGTCGGCATCAAGATGCTGCTCTCGGACATCCGCCCGATCCCGATCGGCGTGTCGTTGGCCTTCATCGCCCTCACCCTGGTCGTCTCGGTCGCGGCCTCGCTGGCCCTCCCGCCGAAGCACGATGTCGCCCGGGACGAGGCGACCGGGCAGCTCCCGGACGAAACCGGGGCCGAGACCAACCCCTAGGACAGGATCGCCCGATCGACCAAGAGAGCGCGGGGGCTCCATCAGACTTGGCCTGATGGAGCCCCCGCGGCATGTAGCAGACGCTAGCGGCTGCGCCCGTGGCTGAGATCCTGGATCAAGGGCGCCCGCCCCAGAACGACTCCGGCGGACAGGGGATCAGCCGCGCGATCCGGCGGTAGATCGCCTCGAGGTCTTCCGGCGTCGGCGACAGGCCCAGCCGCCAGTCATCCCTGGCCAGCCGCTGGAGGTACGGGATGTCGACATCCGTGCCCAGGCCGACGACGAAGAGCTCCACCTTGGCAGCGCGCAGCTCGTCCGCGATCTCATGCGGTCGCTCCAGCGGGCCGACCTGGATGCCGTCGGTCAGCAGCACCACCACCGGCGTGTTGGCCGGCTTGCGCTGCGGACCCGCCAGCACCTGCTGCGCGGCTTCCATGCCCAGGTCGATGCGCGTGCCGCGCACGAGCTGGATCTGCTCGATCGCCGCCGCCAGCGCCGCCCGATCGCCGCTGAGCGGGCTGTGGATCGTCGCCGTCGTGTTGAACGCCACCACGCCGACCTGGTCGTCCGGCAGCTTCATCAGGCCGACGAAGGTCACCGCGGCCGCCTTGGCGGCATCGAACTTGGCGCCGGTCATGCTCGACGAGGCGTCGATCACCAGGACGACGTCGGCGCGGATCTGCGTGGGATCGCACTGCTCGCGCACCACGATCGGCAGGTAGATCGGCCCCGGCGTCGGGGTCGGGGTAGGCGTGGGCGTCGGGGTAGGTGTGAGCGTCGGCGGGACCCGGGTGCGGGTCGGTGTCGGAGGGACCGGGGTGTCCGTCGGCGTCGGCGGCACCGGCGTGTCGGTCACCTCGGTCGGCGTCGGGCTGGGCGGCTCGAAGGTGACCACCGACGTGGGCGGCGGCGTCGGCGCGTCGCCGCTGCAGGCCTGGCACAGGGTCTCGACGTCGCCCAGCGAACCGATGTCGCGGAAGAAGTCGAAGGTCAGATCGACGAAGGTATGCGTGTGCGCCGAGGCGCTGAAGGGCGCGCGCAGCCGTTGGCTGTACGAGTCGATGTCGCTCGGCCGGCCGAGCGCCACCGAGACCCGGCGGGTGCCGC
>CAZCJG010000224.1:0-8212 GCA_964498575.1 uncultured Anaerolineales bacterium
CCGGGAGGCGGGACCGCGGTCGTTGGGACGCCCGGCCGGCCGGGGCCGGGGGCGGGCGCGGTCAGCGCCGGCCTCCCGCGCGTGACACCCGGCATCCCGCCGGAGCTGCTCCCGGGCGAGCCTACCCGCATGATCACCGTGCCTGAGATCCCGCCGCCAGCCCTTGAGCCGGGCCTCCCACCCGTCGAGCCGGGCCCGGGCATCCCACCGCCCGAGGTCGGACCCGGCGTCGCGCCCGGGCCGGCTCCGGAGATCGCGACCGCCGGTCCGGGTGGCCTCCCGCGGCGCCCGACCACCGCGCCGATCGTCCCGCCGCCTTCCGGCCCGGGCGCCGCGGCCAAGCGCGTGCTGCCGGCGGACCTCTACTACATCGCCGGGCCGGAGCGGCGCTTGTGGCGCTTGCCCGCGTCGGGTGAGCGGCCGACCGCGGTGACCGCGCCGGAGCTGGAGGTCGACGCCTTCGATGTCGCGCCCAACGGCACGATCGCCTTCACCAGCGGCGGCGCGCTCTACCTCGCCGCGCCGGGCAGCGACACGCCGACCAGGCTGGTCGACGCCGCCCGCGCGCTGCTGTGGTCGCGCAACGGCCGCCTGCTGGCGTACGGGGCGCCGGATGGCGTGTTCCAATACGACATCGTCAGCCGTCAGCATGCGCGCCTGACCGATCGGGGCGAGCCGATGGCCTGGTCGCGCGACGCCGCCTGGCTCTTGGTCGGCCTGCCCGCGGGGCGGATCGCGCTGGTGGCGGTGGCGACCGGCACCCGGACCGAGCTGCCCGTGGGCGGCGTCGCCGCCGCGGGCTGGCTGCCGGACGGAGAGGTGATCTGGATGGCCGGCGCAGGGCTGCGCTTGCTTAGCCTGGGCCAGACCTGGGTGCAGACCACTCTGTTGCCGCCGGAGGTGCCGACATCCAACGTCTTCATCCGCCCGGACGACATGCTGCTCGCGATCGCCGACACCGGCGCGGGTCCCGCCGTGCACATGACGGACCTGGCCGCCGCCGACCTGTCCACCCGCTCCGCGGGCCCGCCGATCCCGCTGCGCTCGCCGGACAACGCCGCCTGGGCACCCGACGGCCGCCACATGGCGCTGGCCGGCCTGGGCGGCGTCACGCTGGTCGATCCCTTCACCGGCGCCGAGGTCCCGATGATCGCCCTGCCCGCGGCGCGGCCGGAATGGGTGCTGGGGCGATGAGGGCGGCGGCGCGTTTGCAGAGAATGCGCTGATTCCCCATGCCCGCCCCCCTCGACCCCTACATCCCCAACCCGGACGTCCGCGAGCGCCACGAGATCACGGTGCGCGCGCCGGCTGACCTGGTGTTGGACGTGGCGCGCGACTTCGACATGCGGTCGGTGCCGCTGGTCCACGCGATCTTCCGGCTGCGCGAGAGGCTGCTCGGCTCGCGCGCACCGGTGGTCGAGCGGCCGCGCGGGCTGGTCGCCGAGACAACGAGCCTGGGCTGGGGGCGGCTGGCCGACGAGCCGGGCCGCTGCTACGTCGCCGGCGCGGTCTGCCAGCCCTGGCTGGCGGACGTGGTCTTCTCGCCGCTGCCGCCCGAGGGCTTCGCCGCCTACGCCGAGCCGGAGCGGGTCAAGATCGCCTGGACGCTCGAGGTGGAGCCGCAAGGTCCCACGCTAACCCGCTTCGCCAGCGAGACCCGCGTGGTCGCCACCGACGAGGTCGCGCGTGCCAAGTTCAAGCAGTATTGGCGCTGGGCCGGTTTCGGCATCGTGCTGATCCGCGTGCTGCTCTTGCCCGCGGTGCGCCGCCAGGCCGAAGCGCGCTGGCGGCGCGAGCGGCCTGGCGAATAGATTTCGCTGCTACCATTACGAAGCCCACCTGCGCGGGCTGGAAGCCGGAATCTCATGTGAATAGCCGGCGAAGGCCGGCTTCGTAATGGTAGGCGCGAATTCTATTCGCCGGCCCTTGCTGAGTCGTTACCTCCTCTCTCCAAGGGTCCGCCTCCGGACCGGCGACCTTGCACGGGGCTGCGGACCACGCTACACTGCGTGGGCGCAGCGAGATCCCGCAGCCGGAGCCGCCGGCCGCGTGGCCATCGAGAGGAGTCACAGCCATGCCCCCCCGCCGACTGCCTGTCGCCCTTCCGCCTGTCGCCCCGCCACGGTCCGCCCGGCGCCTGTTGCTGGCGGCGCTCCTGGTCAGCCTTGTCGCCGTCGGTTACCACGTCGCGCCGACCTCGCGTGCGCCTGATCGGCCCAGCGGCCCGCCGCGCGCCGCGCTGGCGGCCGGTTTCGGCGAGCTGCCGCTGTACTTCGTCACCAACGCCGGCCAGGCCGATCCCTGGGCGGCCTACTACGTCCACGGCGCCAGCACGAGCGTGCTGTTCGGGCCGGGCGGGCTGTCGTTCCGGCTGTGGCGCGGCCCCGAGGGCGAGGCGAACGCTTGTCCCGGCCAGCACGGGCGCGGCCTGTGCCTGGACGCCTGGAAGTCCGGACCACCGCCCGACCCGCTCGCGCCGCTGGCAACCGGAGAGCGGGCGGGCGATCCGAAACGGGGCACGATCGACGCGGTCGGCCTGACCTTCGTCGGCGGGCGGGCGGGCGCGCGGCCGGAGGCGGAGGCGCAGACCCCGGCCAGATTCAGCTATTTCCACGGGCGGCCAGAGGACTGGCACACCGGCCTGGCGACCTACGGGCGCCTGGTCTACCGCGAGGTCTGGCCGGGCATCGACGTCGTCTTCGAGGGCTCGGTGCAGCGACTGAAACACACCTTCGTCGTCCAGCCCGGCGCCGATCCCGCGGCGATCCGCCTGGCCTGGCAGGGCGCGCGCGGCCTGCGCGTCGACGCGGGCGGCGCGCTGGTGATCGACATACCGGGCGGCCGGCTGACCGACGAGGCGCCGGTGGCGTTCCAGATCGTCGACGGGCGGAAGGTGGCGGTCGAGGCAGCCTATGCGCTGGATGCCGGGGGGGTCGGCAGGACCGCGGGCGCCTCAGCGGACACGGGCGTCTCGGACGACGCGGGCGCTGCGGGCGCCTCGGGCGATCCGGACGGCGATCCAGGGCTGGATGGGCCCCAACCGTCGCGGTCCTACGGTTTCACGCTCGGCGCCTACGATCGCGCGCAGCCGCTCTACCTCGATCCGGCCGTGCTGGTCTGGGCCGGCTTCATCGGCGCGGCGGGCTTCGACCGCGGGCTGGGCATCGCCCTGGGGCCCCAGGGGCATGTGTTCGTCACCGGGCAGAGCGGGCCCGATGCCTACGTCACGCGGCTGTCGGCGGATGGGCGGACCCTCGACTGGAACGGCTTCGTCGGCGGCAGCGGCAACGACGCGGCCTTCGACATCGACGTCGACGGCCAGGGCGCGGCCTACATCACCGGCCCGACCAGCTCGCTCGACAATGCCGGCAACGGCTCCTTCCCGCTCGGCGGCGGTCCGGACCTGACCTTCAACGGCGGCTTCGTCGACGGCTTCGTCGCCAAGGTGGCGCCGGAGGGCAACCGCCTGCTGTACAGCGGCTACCTCGGCGGCTCGGGCACGGACTTCGGCGAGGGGATCGTCGTCGACGAGCAGGGCTACGTCTACCTCTCCGGACTGGCGGAGTCCACCGAGGCGACCTTCCCGGTGACGGTCGGGCCGGACCTGACCCAAAACGGGCAGTGGGACGCCTACGTGCTCAAGCTGAAGCCGATGCCCGACGCCCAGGACGTCCAGGACAACTACGCCTGGGCCGGCTTCGTCGGCGGGGCGGGGATGGACGTGACAGTGACCGACCAGTGGCTCTCAGCCGGCCACATCGGCATCGACCGCGACCACAACGTCTACCTTTCCGGCCAGACGACTTCGACCGAGGCGACCTTCCCCGACGGCGACGGCTTCGGCGACCTGCCGGGGCCGGATCAAACCTTCAATGGCGGCGGCTGGGACGCCTACGTGGTCAAGATCCGCGCCGACGGCACCGGCCTGGCCTATGCCGGCTACATCGGCGGCAATGCTCGGGACGACGGCAAGGGCATGGCGGTCGACGCCAGCGGCGCGGCCTACCTCACCGGCGACACTGCGTCGACCGAGGCGACCTTCCCGGTGAAGGTCGGCCCCGACCTGACGAGCAATGGCCACAACGACGTCTTCGTCGCCAAGGTCCGTCCCGACGGCAGCGGTCTCGAGTTCTGCGGCTATGTCGGCGGCGACGACGATGAACAGGGACAAGGGGTGGATCTGGGACCCGACGGCGCGCTCTACGTCACCGGCCGCACCGAGCCTAGCGATCCGCCCCACACCTTCCCGCTGGTCGTCGGGCCGGACCTGACGCACAACGGACCCTTCGACCTGTCGGAGGACGCCGACGAAGGCGACGCGTTCGTCGGGCGGCTGGCGGCGCGCATCGACGATCCCGATCCGCTGAAGAACTGGGACTTCATGGGACTGGTCGGCGGCGACCAGGCGGACGGCGCCTTCTGGCTGGACATCGACGACGCCGGCAACGCCTACATCGTCGGCGACACGCGCTCCGGCGCCGACACCTTCCCCGACGGCGACGGCTTCGGCGGTGTCGGCGGCTGGAACCACGACGACCACGGCGCTGGCGACGCCTTCGTCGCCCGCATCGACTGGTCGCCCCCGCCGGCCCCCAAGCCGCATATCCACATGCCCTGGGCCGGCCGTGATGCGCGGCTGGACGAGGGGCCGCCGCCGGTCGTCGTCACCCTGACCGCCGTCCCGACGCCGCGCCCGACCGCCACCGCCCGGCCGACCGAGCCGCCGACGCCGACCCGCGCGCCGACCAAGGAGATCACCCCGCCGGCCGGTGAGGAGGTCGTCTTCTTCGACGACTTCAGCGATCCCCACAGCGGCTGGCAGGAATCCGAAGACCCCGATGCCCTGGTCCGCTATATCGACGAACAGCTCGAGCTGGCCAGCGAATCGCCGCTCCGCTTCGTCCACGTGCCCGCGCCGGGCGTGACCATGAAGGACGGCGCGGTCGAAGTGACCGCGCGGCTGTTGCAGGACAACGACGCGTTCTACGGCCTGATGTTCGGCCCCACGCAGGGACCCTTCCTGTTCCTGGCGCAGTCCAACGGCAACGTCGTCCTGGCCCAGGCCTTCGGCACCACCTTCCGGCGCCTGGCCGGTCCGCAGATCTCGCCGCATATCCGCACCGGCACCGTCGCCAACCGGTTCCGGATCGAGCGCGATGGTCCGCGGGTGGCGATCTTCGCCAACGGCCAGCTCCTGGCGACGGTGAACGACCCCGCGCTGGCCGAACCCGGCCCGGTGCGCCCGATGATCGGCACCAACAACGACGCCCCGGCCGCGGCGCGCTTCGACGACTTCCTGGTCACCCGCTGGGCGCCCGGCCGGCCGACGCCGACCGACGTGCCGGTGCTCACCCCGACGCCCTCGCCGACGCCCCCGCCCGGCGGGCGCGTCGTGTTCGAGGACGACTTTGCGAACCCCTCGTCCGGTTGGGCGGTCAGCGAGTCGGCCGACGTCCGCCGGCGCTACGTCGACGGCGAGTACGAGATCACCATGCTCAGCGCCGAGCGCTTCGCCGCCAGCGGTGCGCCCAGGGTCGCGTGCGCCAACTGCACAGTGGAAGTCACCGCCCGCTTCGCCGGCGACGCGCTGGGCATCGCCGGCCTGATGGTCGGCGAGAACGGGCAGCAGGCCATCGTGATGTTCGAGATCACCAGCGACGGCCGCTACGGCGTCGCCCGTTTCGATGGCACGAACTTCACGACGCTGCGAGCGCTGACCAGCTCAACCGCGATCAAGACCGGTTCCGGCGAGACCAACCGGCTGCGGGCGGACCGCCAGGACGGGCAGTTGACCTTGAGCGCCAACGGGCAGCGGCTGGCGACGCTCGATGTCGCCGGCCTGCGAGACGCCGGCATCGGCGGCATGGTGGCGATCAGCGGCACGGAGCTGGACCTGGTCACGCGCTTCGACGACTTCGTGATGCGCGAGGGCGGGAGCCTGGTGCTGCGCGGCGCGCCGGCGGCGTCCTGGAATCAATGGTTAGGGTGGCCCGGCCGGCGGGCCACCCTCCTGGACCGCTATCGCCCGCCCCAGAACGCCTCCGGCGGGCAGCCGAAGGAGTAGGCGATCGCCCGGTAGATGCCGTCGAGGTCCTCCGGATCGGGCGTGTAGAAGTAGTGGGCGGGGTCGCTGGCGCTGGCGCGCAGCAGGACCGGGTTGGTGTCCTCCGGCGCGCCGATGGCGATGGTGTAGACGGTGATGCCGACCGCCTTGGCCGCCGCGGCCGCGCGCAGCACGGTGGTCTCCATGGTGCCGTCCTCGGCCGGCGGGACGCGGTTGGGCAAGCCGTCGGTGAGTAGGATCATCACCGGCGTGTTGGTCGCCTTGCGTGTGCCCGCGGTGATCGCCTCCGCGCCGACCGAGAGCGCCAGGTCCAGCCGCGTGAACTCCGCCTGGCGCAGGGCCAGGTCGTCGATCGCCTGCTGGACGCGCGCCATGTCGCCGCCCAGCGGTGCCTGGATCCAGGCCTCCTTGTTGAAGCCGACCACCGCCACCTGGTCCGAGTTGCCGCTGGCGTCCGGCACCAGGTCCATCCGGCTGACGAAGGCCTTGGCCGCCTCCAGCGTCGCCGCCAGCTTGCTGCGGCCGGTGCGGCTCGGCCGGTTCATGCTGGTCGAGATGTCCAGCACCAGCACCACATCGGTGTGGATCTCGGTGTAGTCGCAGGCCTCGCCGAGGATCAATGGGATGTAGATCGGCTTCGGCTTCGGCGTCGCGGTCGGCTCGGGGGTCAGGGTCGCCGTCGGCGTCGCGCTGGGCACGGTGGTGGCGGTGGGGACCGCGGTCCGCGTCGACGTCGGGGTCGGCAGGTCGGTCGGCGTCTCGGTCGGAACCGGGGTGGCGGTCGGCGGCAGGCAGTAGTCGTCCTGCAAGTTGATCGGGTTGCTGGTCGCCGGGCGCTCGGAGCGCCCTTCCCGGGTGTCGGCCAGCGTAACCATCAGGTCGCTCCGCCAGTCGCCGGGGAGCTTCGGCTCGGCCTTGAAGGTCAAGGTGATCGGCTCCATCTTCGGTAGGCGCCAGCTCCAGGTCAGCTTGGTCTTCTCGCCGTCCGGCCGAACCTTGTTCGGGGAGATGTTGTAGCTGCCCGGCACGACGGCCATGCCATGCGGCAGCCATTGGTCGATGGTCAGGGTCCGCAAGCGGACCACGCCCTTGGTGTCGATATCCCGAAGCGCGTCGCGCACCATGCCGCGCAGCTTGCCCGGCTCGGGGTCCTCGGTGTAGAAGCGCTGCGACTTGGGCACCTGCGGCTCCCAGATCGTGCATTCCTCGGGGTGCTGGTGCGGGCAGCCGACGAACAGGTTCTCCACGTCGCGCAGCAGGATGCGGCCGGCCTGGATCATCTCCTGGCCCTTGTCCTCCATGTAGACCTTGGTGTAGACGAAGAAGATCACGAACTCGCATTCCGGGCTCGCCCGGCCCTCGTGCAGCCGGCGGCCCTTGCGGATCATCTGCACGCCCTCCTGGGCCGCATCGATGAACACCCCGCGCGGGTCGTGCGCCACGTTGAAGCTGACCAAGGGCCCGCGCGCCGCGCCGAGGTTGACGGTCGGCTGCAGCACCTGGCGCACGTTCTGGCCGTTGTAGTGGATCACCCCGACCGAGATCGACCGCCCCCGCCGCGCGTAGTTCTCGAGCTCGGTCAGGGCTTGCAACGCCACCTGCTTCTGCCAGTCGTCGTAGGGCGTGTCCTCCTCGATGAAGACCACGTTCATCCCGTCCGGGCAGACCGGGCAGGCCGCCGACAGCGTCGTCGTCACCGCGACGGGATCGCACATCCGCACGCTATCCGGCGCCAGCGTGCTGCTGATCACCGTCGTGCAGGCGCTGTCGTTGCCCGCCGGCGCCGGGGCGGGTCCCTCGGCGCGGAGCGGGCGGGAGGTGAAGGGCAGCAGGGCCAGGGCGGCGGCCAGGGCGGCGACCAGGCCGGCGCAGACACTGATGCAAAGTACGATACGGGCGTGGACGCGGGTGCGAGGCGAACCCGGCGCGGAGTCACGGTGCGACATGCGGCTACCTCCTTGTTCTGGCGCGAATCTGGGGACGGGCGGATCGAGGCCGGTCTGCCTTGGACGCCAGGAGTGTAACACTCAGGCTTGTCAAGGTCAAGAGGGAGCGGGCGCGGATTTGGGGGAATCGTCAGGCTTGGGCGGGTCGCAGGGCGAACGCATTCTCGCGCGGGAGCCAGAGCCAGGCGGTTGGAAACCGCGG
>CAZCJG010000225.1:0-8149 GCA_964498575.1 uncultured Anaerolineales bacterium
CGGCGGGGCGGACGGGGGCGGGGTCGGACCCTGGATCGGTGGCACTGGTCGGCGCGCGACCGGCGGTGGTGCTCGGAAGTGGCTCGGCGATGGTCATGTCGATGGCTCCTCGGATGGTGAGCGGAAAGCATACGCGGGGGGCGGATGGCGGGCAAGCCGCCGCGGGGCGATCCCCGAATCCGCCGCGAAGGTTGTACCGCAATCGTCATTGCGTGGTAAACTGGCGCGCGGAGAGATTAGGGGATGGCCCAACATGCGATCGAGCTGATCTTGATGCGCCAGCTCGCGGGCGGCCTGGCGACACCGATCTTCATCGTCGACCCGCGCGGCGACCTCTTGTTCTACAACGAGCCGGCCGAGGCGATCCTCGGCTGTCGTTACGAGGAGACCGGCGAGCTGGCGATGGAGGATTGGTCCACGATGTTCGTCCCGACCGATGCGGCGGGCCGGGCGCTGCCGCCGGAGGCGCTGCCGCTGGTGATCGCGATGTCCGAGCGCCGGCCGGCGCACCGTGCCCTTTGGATCGAAGGGCTGGACGGCGTACAGCGCCACATCGAGGTCACCGCATTTCCCCTCATCGGCCAGGCGAGCCGCATGGTCGGCGCGGTGGCGATCTTCTGGGAACGGGACGCGCCGTGAACGCCCCGGGGACGAGGCGCCTCCCGTGATCGTCCGCCTGTGGGGCACGCGCGGCTCGCTGGCGACGCCGGGTCCGGAGACGACGCGCTTCGGCGGCAATACCGCGTGCGTCGAAGTCCGCGCCGCCGATGGCACGATGCTGGTGCTGGACGCCGGCACCGGCATCCGCCGGCTCGGGATGGCCTGGCCGGCGGAGCTGCGGCGGGTCGACATCCTCTTGACGCACTTGCACCTGGACCATTTACAGGGCCTGGGCTTTTTCGCGCCGTTGCAGGATCCGGGCATGGAGGTGCACATCTGGGGGCCGCCGAGCACCACGCTGGACCTGCGCGCCCGCCTCAGCCGCTACATCTCGCCGCCGCTCTTCCCGGTCCACCTGCGCGACCTGCCCTGCCGGCCGGTGCTGCACGCGATCTCCGGCGGTCGCTACGAGATCGGCCCATTCCAGGTGCAAGCAGCGCTGGTGATCCACCCGGGCCCGACGCTCGGCTACCGGATCACCGACCGCAACGGGGTCGCCGACAGCGCCGGAACCCTCACCTACTTGCCGGACCACGAGCCGGCGCTGGGCTCGCCCGCCTTCCCGCTGGCGGCGGCGTGGACTTCGGGTCTCGATCTGGCGGAAGGCGCCGATCTCCTGATCCACGATGCCCAATACGACGCGGCTGAGTACGCCGGGCACGTCGGCTGGGGCCACAGCGCGATCGGCCACGCGGTGGACTTCGCGGCCATGGCCGGCGCCCGGCACCTCGTGCTCTTCCACCACGATCCGCTGCACGCCGATGACGACATCGCCCGGTTGGTCGCGGACGCCCAGGCGCAGGCGCCAGCCGGCCTGCGCGTGTCCGCCGCCGAGGAGGGGGCTGTGTTCGATCTGCCAGAGATTGCGGCGCGCAAGAGCTGTGACCCGCCGGTCGAGCGTGGCTCGCGCGACGGTTGATCGTTCCTCGGGGCTATTGACTTCGACCGATCCGTGCCCTATAGTGGACGACGGCCACCGGCTCCCTGCCCCAGCGCCGCCGCCCACAACCCCTCAGGAGGAACCCATGACCGTGCCGCCAACCCCCAGGCACCCGTGGAGCGCCTTATTGCTCGCCGCCGTGACTCTCTTCGGCGTGCTCGCGTTCACCGCTCCCCCCGCACGCGCCCGCGATGCTTCCGGTCCGGTCTTCCTCCCGCTTGCCGCCGGGTCCGACACCTTCAGCGCCACCCGAACCCGCCGCCCGACCCGCACACCGACCCGCACGCGCACAGCCACCGCGACGCGGACGCCGACCCTCACGCCCACCCCGACCGCCATCCCGTTTGGCTCTCAAACCCTGACCATGACGGCGACCCGCACCGGGACGCCTACCGCGACGCGCACGCGGACGCCGACACCGACCCCCACAAGAACCAACACGCCTGTCACGACCGCCCCGCCGACCACCGCCGCGACCGCCACGCCGGGCGGCGCCTGCGCCTTCTTCCCGCCCAACAACATCTGGAACACGCGGGTCGATACCCTGCCGGTGGATCCGAGCTCGGCGACTTGGGTGCAGACCATCGGGGCGACGCGCGGCCTGAAGGCGGACTTCGGGTCGGGGCTGTGGGACGGCGGGCCGATCGGCATCCCCTTCGTCACGGTGCCGGGCACGCAGCCGCGCGTGCCGATGACCTTCGAGTACGCCGACGAGAGCGATCCCGGCCCCTACCCCATCCCGACCAACGCGCCGATCGAGGGCGGTCCGCAGAGCAGCGGCGACCGCCACATCCTGGTGGTGGACCGCGACAACTGCGTGCTCTACGAGACCTGGAACACCTGGCCGACGCCGGATGGGAGCTGGTACGCGGGCTCGGGCGCCCGCTTCGACCTGCGCTCGCATGCGCTGCGCCCGGCGGGCGACACCTCGGCCGACGCGGCCGGCCTGGCCGTCCTGCCCGGCCTGGCGCGCTTCGACGAGGTGGCCAGCGGGCGCATCACGCACGCCCTGCGCTTCACCGTGCCGCAGACGCGGCGGGCCTATATCTGGCCGGCGCGGCATTTCGCCAGCAGCCTGACCGGCGCACAGTACCCGCCGATGGGCGCGCGCTTCCGCCTCAGGGCGAGCTTCGACCTCAGCGGCTTCTCGGCCGGCAACCAGGTGATCCTGCGCGCGCTCAAGGAGTACGGCATGTTCCTGGCCGACAACGGCTCGGCCTGGTACCTCTCCGGCGTGCCCGACGAGCGCTGGAACAACGACGACCTGCGCCAGCTCCAACTGCGCGTGCTCGGCTCGGATTTCGAGGCGGTCGATGCCTCCAGCCTGATGATCGACCCGAACTCTGGCGAGGCGCGGGCGCCGTAGCGGAGCCGGATGGCCCATGCGGGCCGTGCGCTGGCGTCATGACCCCGTGGACAATTGACGCGATTCGTGCGATGTCATAAAATCCGGACACGGCAGTAGCCGTAACGCATGACGCTGGTGCGCCCCAGCAATAGTGCCGCGTAGCTACAAGGAGATATTCCGTGACCCCGTCTTCGTTCCCCGGGCGGCCGCGTCTGGTGCTGCGCGTATTCGCGCTGGCCTTGACCGTCGGGGCGGCCATCGCTCCCGCCGCGGTGCGCGCGGGAAGCACGTCGGACCCGGCGCTGGGCTCGATGGCTCCCCAGTCCATGAGCTACCATGGCTCCACCCGCACACCCCGCGCGACGAAAACCCCGCGCCCGACCCGCACCCCGACGCGCACACGCACCCCGCGCCCGACCCGGACCGCCACGCGCACGCGCACCCCGCGCACGCACGGGACGCCGAACTGCACGACCACGGCGCCGGCCACCGGCACCGCGACCAAGACGCGCACGCCGACCCCGACCGGGACCGGCACGTCGACCGTCACCGCGACGAACACCCCGCCGCCGACCGGCAGTCCGACCACGATGAGCACGCCGACCACGATGAGCACGCCGACGACGATGAGCACGCCGACGACGATGAGCAGCGCGACCCCGATGAACACTCAGACGCCGGTACCGACCTCCACCCCGGTCCCGACCTCCACCCCGGTGCCGACGTCCACGCCCGTGCCCAGCTCGACGCCGGTCCCCACGTCGACGCCAGTGCCTCCTACATCGACCCCCGTGCCCACGTCCACACCGGCAAGCACGCCTACGCTGATGAACACGGCGACGCCGGTGCCCACGTCGACTCCCGTGCCCACGTCAACGCCGGTGCCCACGTCGACCCCGTTCAACAGCCCGACCCCGTTCGGCAGCGCGACGCCGAACTACCTGGGGAACGCGAAGATCGCGCATCGATAGCACCGCAACCGTAGCGGTGATCAACGAGGCGGCGCCCTGCTGCCGGCGCCGCTTCGTGGCTTTGTGGAGACGCTGGGCCGCTCGCAGCTAGCGGCCCAGCGTCTTTTCGATGCGCCGGTCGGGCACGAACCACATCGCCGCGACCAGCACGTACAGGCCGCACGCCAGCCCCGGCTGGACGAACGCGAGCGGGATCGCCGCCAAGTAGATCACCATCGACACCTTGCCCTTGAAATCACTGCCCAAGGCCGTCGCCAGCGCCGACTCCCGGTCGTGGAGCCTGAGCAGGGACCGCGCCAGGATGTAGTAGGCGATCGAGGCAAGCAGCATCACGAGCCCGTAGACCGCTACCGGCCAGTCCGCGAAGTGCGTCTTGCCCATCCAGGCGGTGACGAAGGGAACCAGCGACAGCCAGAACAGCAGGTGCAAGTTGGCCCACAACGCCCGGCCGTCGATCCGCTCGACCGCCTGCAGCAAGTGATGGTGGTTGCTCCAGTAGATGCCGAGGAAGACGAAGCTGAGCACGTAGCTCAGCCCGATCGGCACCAGCGGCAACAGCGCGCGCGGGTCTGAACCCTCCGGCACATGCAGCTCGAGCACCATGATCGTGATGATGATCGCGATCACGCCGTCGCTGAAGGCCTCCATGCGGGTGCTGGTCATTCGTGCTACTGCCCGCCCTCGGTCACCGTGACCTCTGGTGCCGTCCACGCGAGGCCCTGGGTGTCCAGGTCCGCCAGGCCGGTGAGCGCTTGCTGGGCGAGGTCGTTGGTGTAGGCGGCGGGGTCCGCGGCCTGGGTGATCACGCCGTGCGCCTGGGCGATGTCGGCGGTCTGCTGCCAGAGCGCGGGGTCCATGACGCCGATGCCGTCGGGGGAGGGCCAGATCAGCTTGTTGACCTCGTTCATCTGCCATGCCTGGTGGCCGCGGCCGGTGGTCGGGTGCAGGGCCATCACCGTGTCGACGCAGTCGTCCGGGTTGTCGCGGCAGTGGATCCAGCCGCGCAGCGAGGCGCGCAGGAAGCGCGCGGCGATGTCCTGGTTGGCGGGATCTTCGATCCAGTCCTCGTTGACGAAGATGCCGTCTTCGAGCATCGCCGTCCCTTCCTGATTGAAGTCGATCACATTGAGGTCGCCCAGCGTGTAGAGCTTGCCGGTCGCCGGGTTGACGGTTTCCAGCACCTGGGCCAGCTCGTTGTAGGTCATGGCCGCCGCGGCGTCGACCTGCCGGTCCAGGAGCTGGTTCATGTCCAGCGCTTGCGGGACGATCGTCAGGTCCTTTTCCCTGTCCAGGCCGTACTTCGCCAGCGTGGCGAAGAGCTCGTTCTCGTTGCCGCCGAGCCAGACGGCGACGTTCTTGCCGCGGAGGTCGGCCGGGCCCTGGATGCCCGTGTCCTTCCACGAGATCGCGCGCATCCCGCTCCGCTGGAAGATCTGGGCGATGGTCCGGACCGGCAGTCCCTGCTCGCGGAAGGCCAGCAGGCTGGGTTGCCAGGTCAAGCCGAACTGGGCGTCGCCCCGCGCGACCACCTCCTCGGGACGCATGTCCGGCCCTCCGTTCACGATCGTCACGTCGAGGCACGCGTCGGCATAGTCCCCCTCCGCCTCGGCTGCGTAGTAGCCCGCGAACTGCGCCTGGGTGTCCCACTTGAGCTGCAGCGTGACAGGATCGGGCGAGCTACATGCCTCCTCCGCTCCGCCGGTCGGTGCAGCCGCGACCGGCTCGGACGGGGTTTCAGGCGCGGTCTCGGTTGCGACGACCGCCGCCGGCTCGCTGGTCGGAGGGGCCGCCGGACCGCAGCCGGCCACCAAGCCCAGGCCGGTCCCCAGCCCCAAGGTCAGGATGGACAATCGATCCTTCTGGCTCGTCATGCTCAAAGTGTCACTCTCCTCCATTTTCGCCTGCGTCAACAGCAGACGGCTTTCGATTCACCAAGTAGCGATTCTAGGTAACCCAACCCGGTCCGTCAAGACGCCCAAACCACGATGCCCAATCCCTCCCCCCGCCTATCCCCGCCTCCCTCCCCCTGTGCTACACTCGTCCCCATGGCAACCCCCCCTTCCGTGCCCTCCGTGTCCTCCGTACCCCCCCGTCATTCCGAACGTGCCCTCCGCGCCACCCTCGACCGCATCGACGGCCGCGGCTATCGCGCCTACAAGGACATCGAGGGCGACTACGCGATGCACGACTGGCGCCTGGCGATCGACCATGTCCAGGGCGACCCCTTCGCCGCCCCCAGCCGGCTGCGCGCCCTGGTCCCGGCCGCGACGGCGGGTTTCGATATGGCGGTTCTCGCCACGGCCAGCCGCCGCGTCGGGCTGGCCGCCTGCCTGGCCCGGTCGTTCGCCAGCGCGGCGGAGGAGCGCTCGCGGCGGCGCGGCAGCGGGCGGAGCGGGGCGATCCGGATCGAGGCGCCGGGCCAGGCGGTCTATCCGCAGACCGCGGTGATCGTCGGGGCGGACGGCGCGGTCGAGGCGCGCTTTACCGTGGGCCTGCCGGCGGCGGGGCGGACCGTCCTGGGGCGCCAGGCGGCGGAGCTGCTGTGCGAGGACCTGCCGGTGATCGTGGCCGAGAGCCTCCGCGCCGCGGCGCACGATCCCGCGCTCCTCTGGCGCCACGCGGCGACCAACGAGGATGCGGATGCCTTGCGGGCGGCGTTGGACGGCCTTGGCCTGGTCGCCTTCGTCGCCGAGGGGGCGATCCTCCCACGGCGGTCGGGCGTGGACGAGCGGCCGCTGGCCGAAGGCGCGATCCCCATGCATGCCCCGGATGCGCTGAGGGTGGCGATCGACCTGCCGCACGCGGGTACCGTGGCGGGCCTGGGCATTCCGCGCGGCGTCACCTTGATCACCGGCGGCGGCTTCCATGGCAAGTCGACCCTGCTGCGCGCCATCGCCCACGGCGTGTGGAACCACCGGCCGGGCGATGGGCGCGAACGGGCGGTGGCGGTGGGGAGCGCGGTCAAGATCCGCGCCGAGGACGGGCGTTCGGTCGCCGGGGTGGACATCTCGGCCTTCATCGGCGACCTGCCGCAGGGGCAGTCGACGACCGCGTTCTCCACGCAGAGCGCCAGCGGCTCGACCAGCCAGGCGGCGGCGATCGTCGAGGCGCTTGAGGCCGGGGCGACCTGCTTGCTCATCGACGAGGACACCTCCGCCACCAACTTCATGCTCCGCGACCGCCGGATGCAAGCGCTGGTCGCGCGCGCGGACGAGCCGATCACCCCGTTCATCGACCGCGTGCGCGAGCTCGTCGCGGCACATGGCGTCAGCACGGTGCTGGTGATCGGCGGCAGCGGGGACTATCTGGACGTCGCGGATACGGTGATCGGGATGACGGCCTACCGGCCGGTGGACCTGACCGCGGCCGCGCGGCAAGTCGCCGCCGACTACCCGACCGGCCGGCAGAGCGAGGTCATCCGCGCCCTTGGTCACCCGGCGCCGCGCGTCCCGCTGCCCCGCTCAATCGAGCTGCGCGAGCGCTACGGCCGGTCGGAGGTCGGCGTGAAGGTGCGCGGGCGCGACCTGCTGCAGCTCGGCGAGGAGGATCTGGACCTGGCGGCGGTCGAGCAGATCGTGGCGACCCCCCAGACGCGGGCGATCGGCCTCGCGCTGGCCTACGCGCGCGAGCAAGGCCTCATCGACGGCCGGCGGAGCGTCGCGGAGATCCTGGATGCCGTGCTGGCCGCCATCGACACGGGCGGGCCGGACGCGCTGGACCACCGCCGGGTCGGCGACCTCGCGGCTTTCCGCCGGCACGATCTGGCGGCGGCGCTCAACAGGCTGAGGGGGCTGCAAGTACGCTGAGGCCGATGGCTTTCCGTCGGGGACATTCGGCTCAGTTCGCCCCGTGCCCCGCGCAGCGCGACAGCGCCGTCGGTGGCAGCAGGATCGCGGCGAGGTCGGTGTTGTCCAGCCGGCCGACGACGCGGTCCGCGCGCGGGCCGATGGCGTAGACCGGCACGGCGGCGGTGGTATGGTCGAGCGTCGTCCAGCGCAGCTCGGGGAGCTTGCCGGCGCCGTTGCCACGCAGCAGGCTGAGGCCGCCGGTCTCGTGGTCGGCGGTGACGACGATCAGCGTGTCGCGGTTCGTCTCGGCCCAGTCGCGCGCGGCCTGCACCGCGTCCGCCAGCTCCAGCGCGGCCCGCACCGTGCGCGCGCCGTCGTTGACGTGCGCGTAGGTGTCGGTGCCTTCCTCTTCGACCAGGAGGAAGAAGCCGCCGGGTTGCCG
>CAZCJG010000226.1:0-7818 GCA_964498575.1 uncultured Anaerolineales bacterium
TTCGTCTCGCGCAACGTCGAGATCTTCGCGCTGCGCGAGCGCGAGCCGCTGTACAGCGGGCCGGTGGGCCAGGTGCAGATCCCCTTCGGCGGCAATGCCATCCTGCACCTCGCCGCGGCGGCCGATGGACGGTTGCTGGCGAGCATGGCGCACTGTTATTTCCAGGGTCTCGTCGCCTTCGACGCGCCGGACGCCCGGCCCGCGGCCCCACGACTGGCGGGCGCGCTGGACCTGCCGGCGCTGGCGGGACCGGTGTATCCGATGCGGCTGGCGGCCGCGAGCGAGGTGGCGGTGCTGGGTGGGCGCTTCTCGCGCTTCGGCGACGCGCCGCCGTGGGGCTACCGGACCTGGGCCTTCGCCGACCTGCCGCAGTCGGTCCAACGCTGGTCCGCCGACGGCGCGCTCGACTCGCAGCTCGGCCTGTGCGGCGGGGTGTCGACGCTGTGGTATACCGACCTCACCAGCGCCTGGTGGACACGCGACGTCGCGCTCGACGGGCGGACGGTGTATGCGGTGCAGCCGCTCTTGATCGAGGCTCGCCCGGACGACACCTTCCCTGGCTGGACCTTTTGGCCGGGCCTGCTCGCCGACCCGGACGCCAGCAGCCAGCCGCATCTCGTAGCCGTGGCGGCGGGCGGGGGACGGGTGGCAGCGCTGGACGCCGGCACGCGCGAGGTGATCGTGCTGGACGCGTTTGGGGCGGTGATCGAACACTGGCCGGTTCACGCCGGGGCGGCCGCCGACGCCTTGCCCGTCGACCTGGCGCTGGCGGGCGATCGGCTGTACCTGGCGGACCGCGGCCGCGGCCGGGTGCTGGTGCGCGGACCCGGCGGGGCGGAGCTCGGCGAATGGCCGATCCACGCCGGGCCGATCGGCATCGACACCGGGCCGGATGGCGACGTCTACGTCCTTGGGCGTGGGGGCTGGGGCCTGCGCTACAGCCCGGACGGCGTGCTGAGGGCGAGCTGGCCCTTGCCCGACCGCAGCCTCACCCCGGTCGACCTGGCGGTCGGCGACGATGGGCGGGTCTACGTCGGCTACGTGCGGCTCCAGCCCGAGTCGCCGGGATCGCTGCCGGCGATGAACGAGATCCTGGACGCCGGCATCTGGGTCTTCGAGCCGGCGCCAATCGGTCCGGTGGCGCCCAGCATCCCCCCCGGCGGCTGCCTGGCCGCGCCGGACAAGACCGCGGCGCCGGGCGTGATCCCGCTGGGCGAGACGGTCGAAGTCCGATTGGACGTCCACGGCGCTTGCCCGCCGCGCCGCAGCCGGGCGCAAGTGGCGCTGGTCTTCGACACCTCGCGCTCGATGCATGTCGATACGGCGCTGGACCGCGCCAAGGCCGGCGCGATCGAGCTGCTGGGCCGGCTGGACCCCGACCTGGTGGAGGCCGCGCTCGTCACCTTCGACGAGGACGCCGCGCTCGACCGGCCGTTGTCGCACGACCTCGGCGCGGTGGCGGCGCGGGTGGCGGCGCTGGATGCCCGGGGCGACACGCGGATGGGCACGGGCATCGATGCCGCCCGCCTGGAGCTGGTCGGCGCACGGCGGGATCCCAGGGCGCAGCCGCTGATCGTCGTGGTGACCGACGGCGGCTACAAGGACCGCGCGGTGCCGGCGGTCGAAGCGGCCCAGGCGGCGGGGATCCCGCTCCTGGCCCTGGTCTTCCCCGGGCCGGGCTACGGCGCCGACCAGGCGGCCAACCTCGCCAACCTGCTCGGCGGGCCCGACACGGTGTGGGTCGATCCCGGTGAGAGCGCGCTCGAAACGCTGGCCGCGCGGCTCGGCGGCGAGCAGCCCGAGGACGGCCTGTTCGAGCGCGTGACGGTCGACGACGTGGTGCCGGCCAATATGCGCTACATCGAAGGCTCAGCCGTGCCGCCGGCGCGCTTCGATCCCGCGACGCGGACCTTGACCTGGGTGCTCGGGCCGTCCGCCGCCGCGACCGGGATCGGCCTGCGTTACCGGCTCCAGCCGCTGGAGGTCGGCACCTGGCCGACCAACGTGGTCGCGACGGCCGACTACCGCGACGCACGCGGGCAGGACGGCCGGCTGGTCTTCCCGATTCCAATGGTCAAGGTCTGGGACCGCGCCAGCCTGGGCTACCGCATCTTCTTACCGCAAAGCCCGCAGCGCGCCTGCTTCCGCCCCAAGCTGCCGACGGACATCGCGCTGATCATCGACACCTCGAGCAGCATGGCCGAACCGGCGGCCGGTGGCGGCCGCAAGCTTGACGCGGCGCGCCGGGCGGCCGAGGACTTCGTCGACCTTCTGGACCTCGGCCGCGACCGGGTGGCGCTGGTCGCCTTCAACGCCGGGGCCCGGCGGGCGGTCGGCCTGAGCTCGGACCGGGCGGCGATCCGGCAGGCGCTGGCCGGCCTGGATACCGCGCTCGGCACGCGCATCGACCTCGGGCTGGCCGAGGCGGCGGCGGTGCTGGCCGAAGCGCGGCCCGGCGTGGCGCGGGTCGCGATCGTGCTGACCGATGGCCTGCAAGCCGGCCCGGTCGAGCCGGTGCGGACCGAGGCGGCACGGCTCAAGGCGATGGGCGCCTGGATCTACGCCATCGGCCTCGGCGCGGACATCGACCGCGATCTCCTGCGCTCCGTTGCGACCGAGCCGGCCGGCTACCTCGAATCGCCCGCCGCCGAGGACCTGCCGGCGATCTATCATCAGGTGTCGGAGCGCATGGCCTGCGATGTGCGCTAGGCGCCTCCCTCTGGCAATCCTGGTCGCGCTGGCCACGACCATTGCGGCGGCGGCTCCCCCCCGCTTGCACGCGCAGCGCCCCCAGCCCACCCTCGGCCTAGCCGAACCCTCCCCCCAGCCCGCACGGTCCACCACATCCACGGGGTCCACCAAGTCCACTCGGTCCACTACGTCCACCCCCACCTACACCTACCGCCTTGCCGCCACCTGGGCCGACGCCCCCTGGGCCCTTACCGCCGGCCGCTACGGCCACGCCAGTGACCTGAGCTCGGCTCCGGACGGCACGACCTACGTGCTGGACCTGAGCTACAACGCCGTGCACGTCATCGGCGCCGACGGTCGGCCGCAGGGGGTGTTCGCCGTCCCCGCGCTGCAGGACGGGCGCATTTGGGCGGCGGTGCGGCTGGATGTCGGCTTCGACGGGGCGCTGCACGTGCTGCGACGCACGCCGGCCGTGTTCGGCACCGTGCGCACGCGGGTGGATGTGTTCGCACCGGACGGCACGCGCGGGCGGGGCTTCGAGACCGATTTCGCCTACGCCGACCTGGCGATCGGCCCGGACGGCGCGGTCTACCTCAGCGCGGCCTCGGGGCTGCCGCGGGTGGACGTCTTCGACGCGACCGGCGGGCGGCGGGCATCGTTCGGGCTGGACGAGCTCAGCGTGCCGGACGCGCTGGATGTGGGGGCGGATGGGGTGGCCTACGTCGTCAATCGCGTGCCGGCGCCGGCGAACCCGGCGACGCCGGGGCCGGAGCCGGGGCCTACGGAGCCGTCCACACAACGGATTGACAAGCGGATACGCGGACTCGGCGGATTGGACAGATTGGGGAGTGGGGGGGTATTGGATGCGCTGAGGGAACCGGGGGAGTCGGGGAAGGGGGTGGATCAGCCGACGGCGGTGGCGAGCGAGACGCCGGTGGCGACGGCCACGCCGGGGGAGCGGGCGGGCGAGGGGGTGGTGATCTTCGGGGCGGACTACGGGTATCGGGAGACGGTGGCGTTCAACGGGGCGAGCGATGTGGCGGTGGGCGGGGCGGGGGTGTTCGTGGCGCGGGATCTCGAGGTCTTCGTGTTGAGGCAGGCTGAGCCGGTGTATGCCGCGCCGTACCCGACCCGGATGTCGCTGTTCGGGGGCGAGCCGGTGCATTTGGATGTGGCGGCGGACGGACGGCTGCTGGCGAGCTTGTGGCATTGCTATTTCCAGGGGGTGGTGACGCTCGCGGAGCCCGGCCGGCGGCCGGCGCGGGCGAGCTATGCCGGGGGCATCGACGCGCCGCCGCTGGAGGGGCCGGCGTTCCCGCTGCGCATCGCGCTGGGCGATGGGCTGGCGGTGATGCAGGGGCGCTTCGCGATCCAGGGGGATCGGCCCGATCAGACCTACCATCCGGCGTCGATCTCGCCGGAGTCCGAGCCGCAGAGCGTGCAGCGCTGGTCGAGGGCGGGGGATTTGGCGGATCAGCTCGGGCTGTGCGCGGGCGGCCCCTTCGGCGCGGAGGTGTGGTGGGCCACGGACGTGGCGGCGGAGGGGAGCGACGTCTACACGCTGGATCCGCGCTTCATCCAGCGCCGGGCGGACGCTCACTTCCCGGCCTGGTCGTACTGGCCGGGCGAGCTGGCCGCGCAGGGCGAGGAGTCGCGCCTGGCCGCGCTCGCGGCGGACGGCGGGCGAGTGGCGGCGATCGACGTCGGTCTCGGCAAGGTGGTGATGGTGGATGCCGGCGGCACGCTGGTCGATGCCTGGTCATACGCGGACAATGGCGGCTCAGGAAGCGGGGCCATGCCGATCGATATCGCCCTATCGGGAGATCGCGTGTACTTGGCTGAAGGCGGGCGCAATCGGATCGCGGTCCGTGGGATGGATGGCGCGGACCTTGGAACGTGGCCGGTTCACGATGGTCCGCTGCGGATCGCCGCAAGCCCTCGGGATGCGGGCGGCGGCGGGGGCGACCTGTTCATGCTGGGCCGCGGCGGCCGGGCCTATCGCTACGGGCCCGACGGCCGGCTCGTCGCGACCTGGGCGATGCCCGACGCGGCGGTCGAGCCGCTGGACATCGCGGCGGCCGCGGATGGGCGGGTATGGATCAGCTTCGTCAAGCGCGAGCCGATGCGCGAGCCGCGCGGGAGCTGGGTACAGGCCTTCACCCAGGCCGGGGTCTGGGTCTTCGAGCCGGCGCCGGGGCCGGATGTCGACCCGCCCGGGGCGGAGGGCTGCCTGGCCTGGCCGGACAAGACCGCGGCGCCGGCGGAGATCCCGCTCGGCGATACCGTCGAGGTGGCGCTGGCGGTGGACGGGCACTGCCCGCCGCGGGTCGCCCCGGCCCAGATCGCCATCGTGCTGGACACCTCGCGCTCGATGAACGGGAACAGCGCCATCGAGCGCGCGCGCGAGGCGGTGCTGGGCCTCCTCGCCCGGCTCGACGTCGATGCGGTCGAGGTGGCGCTGGTGACCTTCGCCGACGGCGCGGCCCTGGCGACGCCGCTGGGGCGGGATCCCGCGGCGGTGGCGGCGCGCGTGGCGGCGGCGCAGGCGGTCGGCGACACGCGGATGGGCGCCGGGATCGAGCTGGCGCGTGCGACGCTGGCCGGCGGGCGGCGTGATCCGCCGTTGCGGCAGATCATCCTGATGGTGACCGACGGGGGCTTCAAGGACCAGCCGGTGGCCGATGCCGAGCGCGCGCGGGCCGAAGGCATCGAAATTTACGCCCTGGTGACGCGGACGGCGGAGTTTATGGGCATCAGCTCGCTCGCCCCGGTGACCGGCGGCCGCGAGCGCGTGATCCTCGACCCGGATCGCTGGACGCTGGGCGAGTTCGCCGCCAAGCTGGTCGATACCCACAGCGAGGACGGCCTCTTCGCGACGATCACGGTGCGCGACGTGATCCCGGCCAACATGCGCTACGTGCCGGACTCGGCCGTGCCGACGGCACAGTACGATCCCGCCCAGCATACGCTGACCTGGGTGCTGGACGACGTGCTGGTGCTGGAAGGGCTGCGCCTCGCCTATCGGCTCGAGCCGCTGGAAGTCGGCACCTGGCCGACCAATGTCGAGGCGGTGGCGGACTACCGCGACGCGCTGGGCCGGGAGGGCCGACTGGTCTTCCCGATCCCCCGCGTCCGGGTGCACGCCCCGCCGATCCACCGGGCCTACCTGCCCTTCGGCGCGGCGCGGGCTTGCTTCCGTTCCGGGGTTGGGTTGGACGTGGTGCTGGTGTTGGACGCTTCGCAGAGCATGGACGAGCCGGCCGGCGACGGGCGGACCAAGCTCGCCGCGGCGCGGGGGGCGGCAGGGACCTTCGTCGACCGCTTGCAGCTCGGGCGCGACCGGGTGGCGGTGGTGGCCTTCCACGACTCGGCGCGGCGCGCGGCCGGCCTGACCAGCCGGCGCGACCTGCTCCAGGCGGCGCTGGACGGCCTGGCGACCTCGCCGGGCACGCGGATCGACCGGGGGCTGGCGGAAGCGCGAATGGCGCTGGCCGAGGGCGGGCGCCGGGGCGCGCGCCCGGTGGTGATCCTCTTGACCGACGGCCTCCAGGCGGCCGAAGCGCCGCCCGGCGCGGTGCAGGACGAGGCGAACCGCTTGAAGGCGCTCGGCGCGCTGATCTACACCATCGGTCTGGGCGAGACGATCGACCGCGCGCTCCTGGCGTCGGTCGCGACCCGGCCCGAGGACTACTTCGAGTCACCTTCCGCGGGCGACCTCGATCGCATCTACCGCCAAATCGTGGAGCGGCTCGCCTGCGCGGTTCCATGAAAGGGGCGTGCGATCCCGTGTGGGCGGGCTGCAACCCGGCGGATTGGGTGGCGCCGGCGTATCCAGAGCCGCCCGAAATGCGTTGTAACAGGCAGGATGCTGTAACATTGGGTTGGACGAGCAGCGGCTTGTTGAGATGCGCGACGCCATCGGCGGATGCTGATTTGGATGAAGGGGGTGACAGGTGAACAAGGCAGCAGCCCTCGTCAGCCTCCTGGCGATGGTAGGGTTCGCCTTGGGCCTGATCCTGCCGGATCCCGGTGCCTTGCGCAAGCCCGACGACCAGCCTTCCCAGGCTACCGCGACCCCCTCGCTGACCCCGCCTCCGATGCCGACCGGGACCACGCCGCCCAACTCGGGAGGCTTCGTCGTGCTTGTCGGTGAATGCCAGGTTGCGCTGGATTTCCCGACTGATCCTTATGTGCACCGGGTGGTTCTCCAGCGCCCGGGCCCGCCGTCGAACGTCACCGACCTGCTCTCCGGCCCGCTCCTGCCGCCCGCGCTTGCCCCCCCGGTCCGCTTCGGGAAGAACGACATGCTGGCCGTGAGATTTGGCTGCGATCCCTCGGAGTGTGCCGCCGGTATGCCGTTGAACCAGGGGACGCCAAGCAACATTTGCGTATTTGCCAGGGTCAACAACACGAGCTACCGATACTCCGTGCTGTGGAATGGGGGGGCTTACCTCGCGGGACAACAGGTCGAGTTCGGCATTTTGTACTCTGCGGTCGCCCCAGGGGGCATGCAGAACTGGGTGGTCCGCCAGCTCAACATCAACTGCTGCCTCGTAGCCACGCCCACCGCGACGCCAACCGCCACAAGCACCGGCAGCGCGACCGCGACCGCCACGGCTACCCAGACGGCAACAGCGACGGTGACAACGACAGCCACCGAGACGGCAACAGCCACCGAGACGGGGACTTCCACACCGACGCCTACGACGGCCACGGCGACATCTACAACACCCACGTCCACACCGACGCCCACCACCGCGACGGCAACCTCGACGACTCCGACCGACACGCCGACGCCCACGCCGACGACGGCCACCATCACGCCGACCGACACGCCGACGCCCACGCCGACGACGGCCACCGTCACGCCGACCAACACGCCGACGCCCACGCCGACCACCGCCACGGCGACACCGACCAGGACGCTGACGCCGACGCCCACGCCGACGACGGCCACCGTCACGCCGACCAACACGCCGACGCCCACGCCGACCACGGCTACCTTTACGCCGACCAACACGCCGACGCCCACGCCGACCACGGCTACCGTTACGCCGACCAACACCCCGACACCCACGCCGACCACGGCTACCGTTACGCCGACCAACACCCCGACACCCACGCCGA
>CAZCJG010000226.1:7918-8137 GCA_964498575.1 uncultured Anaerolineales bacterium
CCACGGCTACCGTCACGCCGACCAACACGCCGACGCCCACGCCGACCACGGCTACCGTTACACCGACCAACACGCCGACCAACACGCCGACGCCGACCCCCACCACCGCCACTGTCACGCCGACCAACACGCCGACGCCGACCCCCACCACCGCCACCGTCACGCCGACCAGGACACCGACGCCCACTCCCACCACGGCCACCGTCACGCCGACCAACA
>CAZCJG010000227.1:0-8133 GCA_964498575.1 uncultured Anaerolineales bacterium
CGCGACTTCGCCGTACCGCAGGCGGTGCTGCGCTTCCGGCAGGGCTTCGGCCGGCTGATCCGCAGCGCCGGCGACCGCGGGGTGGTGGTGGTGCTGGACAGCCGCCTCACGACCAAGTCCTACGGCTGGATGTTCCTCGACGCGCTGCCGCCCTGCCGGCGTTTCGAGGGCCCGCTGGCCGCCCTGGCCAACGTCGCCGCGCGCTGGTGTGCCGGCGACGGCACCGTCGGCACCGCCGAGCCCGCCGCGCCGCGCGCCGGGCACCACCGATCATATGAAGGAGACCCCGATGATTGAAGCCGCACAAATCCGCCGCGGGACCGTGATCGAGCTCGAAGGCGAGCTCTACCGCTGCATGGACCAGCAACTGGTCAAGATGGGCCGCGGCGGCGCCAACGTCAACACCAAGCTGAAGAACCTGGTGACCGGCGGGACGATCAGCCGCACCTTCGGCTCCAACGAGCGCCTGACCGACGTGCGCCTGGAGAGCCGGCGTGTGCAGTATCTCTACACCGACGGCGACCTCTACCACTTCATGGACGTCGAGACCTACGAGCAGCCGGCCCTCCCGGCCGCCTCGGTCGAGGACGTAGCGGTCTACCTGGTCGAGAACATGGAGCTGCAGCTCGCGATGCACAACGGCAAGCCGGTGCAGATCGAGCTGCCGGTGACGGTCGACCTGGTGGTCGACGAATCCCCGCCCGGCTTCAAGGGCGACACCGCCAGCGGCGGCGGCAAGCCGGTGACCCTGGTCAACGGCCTGAAGGTCCAGGTGCCCTTCTTCATCGAGCGCGGCGACATCATCCGCGTGGACACCCGCACGGGCGACTACGTGACGCGGGTGGGGAAGGCGGGGTAGGAAACCCCTCGGGTCGACGCCAAGCCGACAGCGGAATCCGCCGCCGGCGGGCGTCCGTCGTGGCCGGTCCCCAACCGTAACCTTCCCTCCTCCCCAAGCGTCGGCTTGGCGTCTGTCCTAACATCGCGCACCACGACAGACCTGGCGGCTCAGATCAGAGGCGGCCGAGATCGCGTTATGGTCAAGTGCACGATGTTAGGGGACAGACGCCCCTACCCCTGATCCCCCCCCGCCGCCACATTCCGCCGCGGCAGCTTGGGGTGCAGCGCCTGGTAGGCCACGCCGAGCACCACGCCGTAGACCAGGTGGACGAGGAGGAAGGCCGGCTTGTCGGTGGCGGCCATGATCGGGTTGAGCCAGGGCAGGAGGAAGTGCGTCAGCCCCCACAGCGCCAGGCCGTAGACGCCGCCCATGAGGGCCGGGAGACCCAGGGCGAAGGGCAGCTTGAGCACGCGGCGGTAGAGCAGGGCGAACACGACGCCGAGCAGGGCGGCGACGGTGAACTGGATCAGGGTCCCGGCCAGCACCGGACCCAGGTCGAAGCCGGGCTGGGCGACGATCGCTTCGGGGTAGATCACGCCGGCGATGTACTTGACGGGCGCCCACACGTCGATCGTGTCGGCGTAGAGGCCGCTGACGAAGAACGTCAAGAGGCCCATGGCCATCCCGCCGATCAGGCCGGCGGCGGCGCCGGCCCAGAGGTCGCCCGCCGAGAACAAGCGGGTGTGGCGCTCGAGCGGCGCGCTGGTGGTCACGGACGGCGTGGCCGCGGATGACGTGGTCGCGGATGGTTCGGTGGTCATCTCAGGCTGACCTCTTTCTCCCGGGGCGGGATGGCTGGACTCGCGGCGGAGTCGCGGAGGGTGCCGGCGTCCTCGACCTGGATGATGGCATCAACCGGGCAGGCCGGCAAGCATTCCTCGAAGTCGACGCAGAGCATCGGATCGATGACGTAGATCGGCTCGCCGGCCGAGATCGCGTCGATCGGGCACAGCGGCAGGCAGTCGCCGCAGGCGGTGCAGGCGGAGGTGATCGTGTAGGGCATCCTACTCGGCCTCAGCCTCAGGGGTCCGCATGGGCCGTCCCCCCGGACGCAGGTGTATCGGCCGGGACGGTCTCGGCCGACGGGCGGGCGATCATCCGCCGCACGAACTCCGGCACGCCGGCGACGCGCCCGCCGAGGCGCTCCTCGCGCGCCCGGTGCATGATCTCCGGCGTGATTGTCGCGTGCCCGTGCTCGCGCGCCCAGCTCTCGACGCCGGCGACGACCTTGCCGCGCACGAAGCCGGGGATGAGCTTGGCCCGCGCGGCGGCTTCCGGCGTCCAGTGGAGCGCGAAGTCGCCGCCGAGGCCATAGGTCTCGCGCGGCGGGGCGATCGTCCCGCCGCCGTAGGCGCCCGGCTCGTAGACGCACCACGGATCTTCCGCCATGAAGTCGCCGGTCAGGCCGTAGGCGCGCGCCCGGCAGCCGCTGCACAGTTGGCTGAACTCGCACGGGCCGCACTTGCCGCCCAGCTCGCCGCGCCGGCGGATGCGCTTGAACACCTCGCTGTCGGTCCAGATCGCGGCGAAGCTCTGCTCGCGCAGGTTGCCGCCGTAGACCGGCAGGTAGGGGCAGGGCGTGACGTCGCCGTTGGGCCGGATGCCCACGTACTGCATGCCGGCCGGGCAGGCGCCCGCGCCGACGAAGGTCTTGAGCAGCGGGTGCTCGGGGTCGTGCTCCCACAGCACCCGCTGGTAGTGCGGCGCGCACTTGGCGTTGATCAGCATCTTGCCACGGTAGGCGGCGCCGAGCTCGACCAAGTCCCGCATCAGGGCCTCGTAGTGGGCGGGCGTGATCGTCGACATGAAGGCGCCGCGGCCGGTGGGGACCAGGAAGTACAGGTTGAACACCAGCGCGCCGCGCGCATGCGCCCAGGCGACGAGCTCCGGCAGCTCGTGGTAGTTCTCCTCGATCACGGTGGTCTGGATCAGGAACGGCAGGCCGAGCTCGTCCAGCACCCGCATGCCCTGCACGCTGTTGGCCCAGGCGCCGGTGTAGCCGCGGAAGGCGTCGTGCAGCTCGGGACGCAGCGAATCGATGGAGATCGCCACGCCCTGGATGCCGGCGTCGATCATCCGCTCGGCCACGTGCGGGCGGATCAGGACGCCGTTGGTGCCCATGACGACCATGAACCCGGCGTCCGTGGCGTAGCGGCTGATCTCGAACACGTCCGGCCGCAGCAGCGGCTCGCCGCCGGTGAGGATGACCAGCGCGCCGGGGTTGACCTCGGCGAGCTGGTCGACCACCCGCAGGCATTCGGCGGTCGATAGCTCGTCGTTGAGCCTGGCTAGCGGGCCGGCGTGGATGTAGCAGTGCTCGCAGTGCTCGTTGCACTTGCGGGTGAGGTTCCACGAGATCACGTGCGAGCGGTAGGCCAGGCCGTTGGCGCCGGAAGCGCCGTTCCCGCCGGCGGCACCTGTCGCGCCGATCGCGCCTGTCTCGCGCGGCCCGCCGTTCCCGTCCATCTTACATCATCTCCAGGCCCAGCGCGTCGCGCGCCTGGTTCATCACCTGCGGGGTGATCTCGGTGACGCCGTTCTCGCGCGCCCAGTCGTTGTACAGCCGGCGGACCATGCCCTGGACGAAGGCCGGCGCGGCGGCCAGCCGGCGCTCGGCCGCTTCGGTCCACACCGGGTCGGGCGAAGCGGCCTCCAGCGTCCGCCCGTCCGCCAGCGCGCCGCGCAGCACGCCCATCGGCTCGGGCGCCACCCGCTCGTGGCCGATCTGCACGCCCAGCGAGCGCACGAGCTGGGTCTCGCCGGGGTTGGTGACCATCGCGATCCGGTTGCCGCAGGTCTCGCAGGCGTAGACGATCGCCAGCGCGCCCGGTCCGGCGTCGCCGGTCGTCTGGAGCTCCATCGCCCGGTCGCAAGCAACGCACAGGAACTTCATGACAGACCCCCTGGCCCCATCCCCAGCTCGGGGACTGGCTCTGCCCGTGCCGGGCGTAGCGCTTCGACCAGATCATGCCCGTCCGTCGTTCGCCCGTCCAGATATCCCCGCAAGCCCGCCGCGATGCCGCGGATCGCCCGGCTCGCCTCGGCCTCGGGCTGTGTCAGGACGAGCGGGAGGCCGGACTCGCAGGCCGCGTTGAGCGCGGCGTCGAAGGGGACCGCCCCGAGCACCGACGTGCCCATCTCGGCCGCCATGATCTCCGCGGCGCCGACCGGCCCGAAGAGCGGGACCAGCGCCCCGCAGTCCGCGCACCGGGCGCCCGCCATGTTGACCACCAGCCCCCCCAAGGGTGCGCCGGCGGTCTGCACGCCGCGGATCGCTTTGCGGACGACCAGGAGCGACACCTCGGACGGCGTCGTCACCGCCACCACCGCGTCCAGGCGGGGCAGGATGCGCCACGTGGTGTCGAAGCGATCGGTTCCCGGCGGCAGGTCGACCAACAGGTAGTCCAGCGCCCCCCAGGCCGTGTCGGCGGCCAGCTCGCGCAGGGCGTTGGCCTCGACCAGGCCGCGCCAGACGAAGGTATCGGCGGCCAGGCCGCCCACATGGTCCCAGGTCAAGGGCGAGGCGTCGCCGCGCATCCACAGGTCCATCGACATCACCCGCACGTCCGCGGCGCCGATGGCCGGTCGCACCCCGCCGTCGGTCAGGGCCAGCCGCTGCGCGCGCACGCCGAGCAAGAGCGCCAGCGACTGGCCGCTGAGGTCGGCGTCCAGCGCCCCGACCCGCGCACCGTCCGCCGCCAGCGCCGCCGCCAGGTTGGCGGTCACCGCGGACTTGCCCACCCCGCCCTTGCCGCTCATCACGGCCACGACATGGCGCACCTGCGCCAGGCGCGCTTCAAGCGCGGCGCGGTGGGCGCGGAGCTGGGCGGCGACTTGGGAGGTGTCGGACATCACCCTAGAGGTCGTACCCATCCCGCGCCGCCACCTCCGCCACCTTGGCCTTGGCCTCGGCCATGTCGGTGAAGAAGCCGGTACCGCCGGCCATCGCCGCCTCGTAGTAGGCGCGCACCTTGCCCAGCGTCGCGTCGGCGACCTCGTAGCTGATCTCGGAATGTCCATCGGTGCGGGCGATGGTCTCGACCATCTCGCGCACCATGTCGCGCTCGAAGGAAGGCACGCGGCTGAGCCGGGCGGTCGCCTCGGGCGTCCAGGTCATCGGCGCAGGCGTCTCCGCCCCGTCGGGCTCGTAGCCCAGGCGCCGGGCGACCTCCTTGGCGACCTCCTCGGTGATCTCGTCGATTTGCTTCTCGCGCGCGTAGCGTTCGATGGCCAGGATCGCGATCGGCCGGACGAAGGCCGGCACGCGCTCCTCCACCCGCCGCCGCGCGCCGTCGGTCCAGCGGTAGGTCGACTCGTGCGGCGCGTACTCCTCGATCGGCGAGCGCGCGGACTTGCGGGCGACCGCGACCGAGCGGTCCTCGGCCTCCAGGCCCATCAGGTGCTTGGCCGAGGCCGGGAGGAGACCGCCCAGCGCCCCGTGCAGCAGCTCCAGCGTCACCACCTCGTAGCCCGCCTCGCGCGCATACTCCTCCACCGACACCTTGGCCATGCCCTGGGCGAAGGGCGGCGCGCGCAGGATCAGCTTGAGCGCCTCGTCGGTCCACTCCAGCGGCTGCTCCTCGTAGTCCTCGATCACCGGGATGTCGTAGGGCTTGGCGTCGACCGCCCCGACCAAGAGCACGTTGCAGTCCGCCAGGTGCAGCAGGTTGTCGGCCTGCGAGCCGAGGTCCGCCCCCTCGACGTGGTGCGCGCCGTAGCGGCCGGTGACGAGCAGGTCGGCGTTCACCGTCTGCACGTAGTCCAGGACCTTGGCGAAGGGCTTGCCGACCAGCACCTCGGTGTGGATCGGGTAGCCGAGCTCGGCCGCCACCGCCTCGGCCCGCATCAGGTTGGCCTCGCAGACCTTCTTCAGGCCGCGGTCGATGATGTTGTTGTGCAGCTCCTCCTGCTCCTCGAACTTGAAGACCTTGCCGGCCTGCTCCGAGAGCACGTAGCGGATGTTCTCGAAGGCCGCGTAGTGGTAGAAGGGGTCGAAGGCGCTGACGACGTGCAGCTCCGCCCCGAAGTCCCGCGCCAGCCGCAGGACCTTGCGCAGCGCGACGTAGGAGTAGGCGCTGCCGTCGACCGCCATCACGAAGCGCCCGCCGAAAAGCGGCCGCTCGGCGTGGCGCATCACCAGCATGTCCGTGGTGATCAACCGCGCGACGCGGGCGGTGACGCTGCCGAGCTGGCTGTGCTTGACCCGCCCGATGCCGTGCGCGCCCATCACCACCAAGTCGTAGTCGCCGCTGTTGATGTCCTTGGCGAGCTGCTCGAAGTGGATGCCCTCCATCAGCTTGCGCTCGACCGTGACGTTCTCGCGCGCGCCCTTCTTCTCCAGGAGGTCGATGAACGAGTCGGAGATCAGGATCAGGCCCATCTCGATCAGCTTGTCGTGGATTTTGCGCTGCTTGGACAGCTCGACCGGCGTCTGGAAGCGCGCCGGCAGGCCGCTCTCGAGCTGGCGGAAGCGGTCATCGTGCAGCCGCGCGGCGTAGACGTGGTTGCCGACCAGGGTCGCGCCGTACTGCTTGGCCAGGTCGATGCCCCAGGCGATGCCGGCATGGCACAGCTCCGAGTTGTCCACCGGGATCAGGATCCTGCGGTAGAGGCCGTCCGGGGACGCGGTCGCCAGCGGCTCGGTCCGGGTCCCGGGCGCATGCCCGTTCGTGGCCAGGATCTGAGCGCTGTGGCCGTTGGTGTCGGATGAAACTGTCATGCTTGGCTCCTGAAAGACATCGATGTGTCGGGGCGCACCGCTGGTGGACGCCCCTCCCGGGGTCGAATAAAAATCACTGACCCTGCGCCGGCAGGCTTCCCGCCTGCGCGGGGACGATCCCCACCGCCGCCCGCAAGCTCGCCAGGTCCGGCCGGACGAAGTCGCCGACCGGGTCGTTGATGTAGGCCTGGACCAGGCGCCCGTCCGGCGCGAAGACGAAGGTGCTGGGGATGCGCGACACGCCGCCGAAGGCGCGCACGAGCTCGCGGCCGGCGCCGACGACCGGCAGCTCGATCCCCTGCGCCGCCAGCCAGGCGCCCACCGAGTAGTCGGGCGGCGGCACGGGATGGAAGTGCACGCTGCCGTCGGCGTGGACGTGGCGCTCCGCCGGCAGGTCGGGGTTGCTCTCGAAGATGTTGACCGCGACGATTCCGACCCGGTCGCCCAGCTCCCGCCGGAGCGCCGCAAGGTCGTCGATCTGCCCGCGGCAGGGCACGCACCAGGAGGCGAAGAAGGTCACGACCACCGGCCGGCCGGTCAAGTCGCGCGCGCCGATCACGCCCCGGGCGGCGTCCGAGGTGCCGGCAGTGGTCATGGCCCCCGCTTCCGCCCGGATCAACGGCCGCCCCGCCAGCACCTCCACCGGCAACCTGTCCGGCGGTGCGTAGCGCGCGGCGCCGGTGGTGTAGACGGCGGAGAGGACGAACAGCACCGCCACCACCAGCGCCGCCAGCCGCCCGCGCCAGCCGCCGAAGTGGCGCAGGCGGGCGAGGAAGCGCGCGTAACCCTCGGGATCGACCGCCCGCGCGAGCTGCGAGCCGCCGACGATGAGCAGGCCGAACAGCACCGTCAGCATCAGGCTGACGCTCAGCCCGTAGCCGAGCGCCAGCCTGGCCGCCGCCGGGTTGTCCAGCGAGCCCTTGCACATCGAGCAGGCGCGCGCGACGCCGGGCAGGGCCAGGGTCAGGCCGAGCGCGATGACGACCGCCATCACTTCGGCCCCGCACGATACAGAGTTCACCACGGAGACACAGAGACCACGGAGCAAATCTCTCTGTGTCTCTGTGTCTCTGTGGTTACTTCGATCGTGCCTGGCCGAATCCGCGACCCTAGCCCGCGCCATCAGTGCGGCAACACCTGGCGCAGCGTGGTGTCGGACAGCATGATCGCCATCATCACCAGCGCGATAAGGTAGGGCACGATGGCGAAGTAGCTGAGCAGCTTGCGGTCGTAGCGCAAGTGCATGTAGTACAGGGCCACCAGCACCGCCTTGCACACCGTCAGCACGAACAGCGTGATGACGACCAGCACGCGCGCCGCCGGCAGCCCGGCCACCCAGACCTCGACCAGGGTGATGACCGCCAGCGCCACGAAGACCTTGGCGTAGTCCGGCATCGTCTTGAGCTTGTCCAAAGACCATCCTCCTCTCTTTCTCGGTGCCTTCCGCGCTCTGTCAGACCAAGTAGACGATGTTGAACAGCAGAATCCACACCAGGTCGACGAAGTGCCAGTA
>CAZCJG010000228.1:0-8129 GCA_964498575.1 uncultured Anaerolineales bacterium
CGGCGTCCAGCTCGAAGGCGGCGAGCGGCTGGCGGGTGACCTCGGCGGCCAGCTCGGGCGTCTTGATCAGCTCGAGGATGCCGTAGCGTTCGCGCAGCGCGCGATATTCCGGCATGTAGCGCCCGGCCTGGCGCATGAACCACACCGGCGTGCGGTCGACGGGCTCACGCCGGCAGGCGCGGAGGAAGCGGTCCCACATGATGCGTGTTCTAGCGCGGATTCTAGCACACCTGCCCGCGATCCGGGTTCGACGCGCGCAGCCGCTCCGCAATCTCCTCAGCGCCGATGCGGGTCGGCCAGTTGAATCGCGTGGGCGACGAGCTCGCCCGCCTCCGCCAGGCCGCGCCGATCCGCGTCGTCGTAGGCCTCGCCATCCGCCCGCGCGCCGAGCGCGATCAGCCCGGCCTGCCGGCCGGCGTGGACGAGGGGCAGGGACAGGCCGGCTGGCGGCTCGCTGATCTCCGCCTCGTCGGCCGCGATGCGGTGCACCAGGCGCAGATCGTCACCTTGGCCGAGGTAGACCGCGCCGGATCGGGCGCCGAGCCGGTCGCTGGCCTCCTTCAGGAAGCGGGTGAGCAGCGCCTCGGGGTCGCCAAGCTCCACGTGCTCGCGCAGCCTGGCCCCGAACTCGCCGAAGCTGCGCGTGGGGTACTTGAAGCGGGCATCGATGACACGCCCGGCCCACTTGCGGACGGGATCGAACGCAGCCACCACGATCAACGTCGCGACGATCGGCGCGAGCTCGGAGGACCCGCCGGGCAGCGCCAGGAAGACCCGCTTGGTCAGATCCGACGAGACCGCCAGCACGCCGGCGAGGATCGCGGTGACCAGGCCGTAGACCAGGGCGCGGTTGATGATGAAGTCGATGTCGTAGAGGTTGGATCGCAGGATCGCGATCCCGATCGAGACGGGGATCAGCGTGGCCGACAGGACGAACAGCGACTTGAAGAACAAGACGAGCGGTACGTTGTCGGCGGGGATGAGGTCGAACAGGACGAGCAGGCCGGCGACGAGGATCGCCGACAAGGACCACACCGTTCCGAACACGACCCACTTGGTCTGCCGGCGCTGGACGGCATTCGACACGCGCCGGTAGCGGTAGATCTGCGCATACAGCACGGCGGCGAGCACCAGGACGAGCGGCGCGTTGCTCAGGCGCTCGGACACGATGTTCCACCGAAGCGGCGGGGTGGACACGACGTCCAGCACCTGAGCGATCATCCAGAACACCACGACCCAGCGGGTCCACCGCGGAATGAAGACCCCGGTCGGGAAGATAAAGAACAAGGCCATGATGCACACGTTGCCGAGATACTTCAGCACGACATAGGGGATGGCCCAAAACGCATTGCCGTCAGCGAGCATCAGCAGCATATCCGGGTAGGCCGCCCCGCCGAACAGGACCAGGCTCACGGATGTAAAGTAGGCCATGCCGTCGTCGGGCTTGCGCAGGAAGAGGACGAGCGCGACGGCCAGGTAGACCAGGGGCGGGATCAAGTTGGCGAGCAGGCTGAGGATCGCGTAGCTCGTCACCGACAGCCCGATGGCCGCCAAGGACTGGATCTCGGAGGCCGAAAGGCCGTGGTCGAGGCAAGGCTCCTGCGGGCAGCCCGATCCCACGATCGCCAGGCTCGGCGGGATCGACAAGAACAGCATCAGGACCACCAGGAGGGCAAGACCGCACCACCCCACCCGCGCGACCGTGCGCAGACCGCCGCGGAAGCGTGTGAAGCCGGCGACCTGTTCCGGCTGTGCAGGCGGCCGTTCCCCGTCGCTCGGCGGCCGCTCCTCCGTGATCACTGCGCCCCCCCGGCTCACCCCACTGGACCCGCTATGCCGGATATGCCAAGAGCGCCGCTCGTGCGATCTCGAGGGCCGCAATCGCGTGATCTCGCGAGACGGATGGGAAATCTTGAAGAAAGTCGTCCAATCGATCGCCCGCTTGGAGATAGTCGATCAGGGTTTGAACGGGAACGCGGGTTCCGGCAAACACGGGAGTGCCGCCGAGGCGATCGGGCGAGGTAGGGATCAACGGGTCTGGGACGGGCATCGCGCTTGCTTTCGGGCGCGAGCGATCATAGCACGTGCGTGGGCACCGCGCCAGCAGGATGTTCAGCCCCGCGGCGATCCCTGTCGCCCAACCCAGGGCAGCCACGCCCGCCCCCGCACCGCCCCGCCCGGCGCCGCGGTCGGCCGGCAGCTTGGGACCGCCACGCCGGGGGGGATGAGACGGTAGCGCGGGCCTTCCGGCTTGAAGGGCAGCCCGGCCGTCGCGGCGAAGGCGTCGCCGTCCGCGCCGCCCGGCAGCGCCGCGCCGATCTCCTGCACCGCCACGGCCGCCAGGCCGACGCGGTTGTCGATCGCCCGCTGGCGCTCGTCGTAGACCGGATGCCGCCATTCCACCGCGCTGACGACGGCGCTGCCGCGGAAGCTCGGGCTGAGGTAGCCCCAGCCGCCGAGGTCGAGGTAGGCGACGGCTTGCGGGCCGAGCGCCAGGCAGGCGAGGTCGACCAGGCCGTTGGCGTCGAAGAAGAACACCGACACGTGGGTCCGGCCGGCGTCCGGGATGTAGTTGGCCACCGCCAGGCGGCTGGAGACGCCGCGTGCATCCGCCCGCGCGACCAGGCTGGGGACGGCGATCAGCGCCGTACCGCGCGGCAGGTCGATCCCGCCGCGGCGATCCGGCGCCGGCGGGGCGGGCAGGAGGTTGTAGGCCAGCGCCGCGTCGATCGCGCCATTGCGGACGTCGCCTTCCCGAGGCGCGCGGCGGCGGATCAGCTCGGCGATGGCGGTGATGTTCGGTCGGCTGGGGGTCGGTGTCGGTGCGGCGGGCGCCGGGGTGCTGGGACCCGGCGTGGGCTCGGGCGCCGGCCAGGGCAGGCTTTCGACGCGCACGCTGCCCACCCAGGGGCCGGGCAGGTAGTCGGTGGCGTGGACGGTGAAGGCGCGGCTGCCGTAAGGGCAAACCCAGACCGGGTCGCTGGTCTCGATCGGCGTGCCGTTCGGGTCGAAGAAGGTCACCCGCACATGGGCGGCGCTGACGCTGCTGAGGTTCTGGACGTGCAGCCGGGTATCCCAGCCGCGGTCGCGGCCGTAGATCAGCGGCCCGAAGGCCTGCACGCTGCCGGCGGTAAACTCCGGCGGGCCCTCCCAGGTATAGCGCAGCTCGGAGGGCGCGGCGGTGTAGGTCATCAGGGTGTCGTCGCCGTAGACGTCGACGGCGACCGCCAGCGGCTCGCTGGACTGGAGCCAGACGACGCTGCCCTCCCAGCCCTCGACCTCGCAGTCCGCCAGGTCGACGCTGAGGCTGGTGCCCTGAGCCAGATCGAAGGTCTTGCAGAGCTGCGAGGGCCGGCACTGTCCCTGCTCCTGCAGCCACAGCTCGACGTTGGCGCAGTTGAGGCCGCCGTTCTGGACGTAGAGCACGCTGTCGAAGCCGTCGCGGCCGTGGTTGATCAGCGTGGCGTGGTAGGCCGAGATGTCGAACACATGGTCGCGCCCGCCGAAGTCCCGCCCGGCGATGCCGGCGTAGCTCGAGGTCGCCTGGCGCACCTTCTCGACGTCGCCCTGGCACAGCCGCAGCACTTCGGCCGCCAGCGCCGGGCCGTAGGTGCGCGCCACCGGGACGCCTGCGAAGGTCCCCTGACTCTCGAAGGCCTTCTTGAACCTCAGGTAATCGTCGCAATCGCCGGTCACGCCGAAGAACAGCGCCACGCACATCCAGTCGGCGGCGATCTCATCCTCATCCCCAGCGCCGCCGATGCCGAGTTGCCCCAGCGTGCGCGTGCTGAAGCTGTAGACGACGCCGCTCTTGGCCGCCCCGCGCTCCGCGTCCGGCGCGAAGCGCCAGGTGCCGCCCGGCGCGATGAGGCCGGAGCAGGACACCGCCAGCGGCCCGGCGCAGCGCGGCGCGCAGGCCGTCGACGCGTCCCAAGTGACCAGCGCCGCCTTGCCCGGCTCGCCGCCGATGTTCTCCACCTGCACCCAACTGTTGCAGACCTCGTCGTCGGCGCGGAAGCCGAGCACCGGCAGGTGGATCGGGTCGGGCATCGGCAGGAAGGGGCCGAGGCCGGTCGGGCTGGCGGCCGGCGTCGGGACCGTCGGGCGCACCGTCGCCGTCCCGCTCGCCCCCGGCGTCGGCGTGGGGTGGGACTGGGCGGCGGCGGGGGTGGGGTAGAGGAGGATGAGCAGCCCGAAGGCAAGGGTGCCGGTCCGCGCCACTCCCCCCCACCTCACCGGCACCCGCACCTCAGCACTACATCGTTGAACACCGGCTGATAGGCCCGCGCCGGGTTCGCCAGCGTCAGCGAGCGCCGCGGGCCGTTCCACGGGCTGGCCGGCAGCGCGGGGTTGCAGCGCTCGCCCCAGCCGGAGAGCATCCGGGGCTGTTCCAGCTTGCTGGCCAACACGCTCGGCGGCACGCGGCGGTCCAGGCCCGGGCAGACGTGGATCGGGATCGCGGTCGGGGCGATCTGGGGCGCAGGGCTTGTCGGGCTTGGCGCGATCATCGTCGGGCTGGCCTCCGCGGTCGGACTCGCCCCCGGCATCCCTGTCGGCGTCGGTGTCGCCGGGGTTGCCCGAACCGGTGTCTCGGTCGGCGGCGGCCGGCGCGTCGGCACGGTCGTGCTCATCGTCGCGGTGGCGATGATCGTGGCCGTGGCCAGGCGGGACGGGGCCGTGGCGGTGGCTTCGGCCGTGGACGACGGGCTCGGTACGGGCGTGGGCGGCTCGGGCGTCGCGGTCGGCGGGATCGGGCAGGGGTCCGCGCCGGTGTACTGGCCGGTGAGCGCCCGCGCGGCGGCGCCGGAGAGGGGGATGCCGGCCAGGGCGGCGGCCTCGTCGCCGGGGATGTCGTCGCCGAGCTTCGTGTCGCCCCGCTGGATCAGCACCGCGCCGAGGCCGACCACGTCGCGGATCTCCTGGCCTTCCTCCACGTGGGTGTGCGACCAGCGTACCGCGCTGATCACCAGGCTGCCGACGAAGCCCGGGTTGATATAGCCCCAGGTCGCCAGGTCGATGTATTCCACCTGGCGGTCGTGGAGCTTCTGGCACACCAGGTCGGTCAAGCCGTTGGCGTCGAAGATCAGCACCGTGAAGTCGGTGTAGCCCGGCTGGGAGACCAGGTTGGCGACGGCGATCTCGCTCGTCACGCCCTTCTGGTCTTTGGCCTTGGCTACGCCCGGCAGGGCGATCACGCCGATGCCGCCGGCCAGCCCGCCGGGATCGCCGCCCAGCGCCCAGTCGAGCGCCTCCGGCTCGGTCAGGCACTCGTAGGACAGCGCGCTGGACACCGTCAGGTTGCCATCCGCGTCCGCCACCCGCTGGACCATTTCCGCGATCGCCTGGATCGGCGGCGGGTCGCGCCAGGTGCCATCGGACATGCGGTAGGCGACGCTCTCGATCCGTGCCGAGCCGACCCAGTTGCCCGGCAGGCCCGCGAGCAACGGCAGGAAGAACGACTTCGCGCCGCCGGGGCAAACCCAGTCGACGAAGGAGCCGATGATGTCGCCCGAGCGGTCCAGGATGGTGACCTTCACCTTGGCCGGCTGGTCCAGGCCCAGGTTCAGCACATGGAGCGAATTGTCCCAGCCCTGGTACTCCGAGTACACGAGCGGCGCGAACGCCACCGGGCTGCCGGCGGGCTGGACGTCCCCGTTGTGGCGCGGATTCGCGGCGAAGATGTAGCGCGGCCGGGCGGTGTAGGTCAGCAGGCTGTCGATCGCCGTACTCCACTTCGTGCTGTCCACCACCACCGCCGCCGGCCCGACCGCGCGCACCCAGCCGAAGGTATCCACCCGACCGATGTTGCCGATGCCGATGCCGCCGCCGCAGCCCCACGCGTCGACCGCCCGCGCCTGGCCCGGCGCCAGGCTGAAGGCGCCGCACTTCCGCGGCGGCGCGTCGCAGTCGGTGGGGTCCGAGAGCCACAGCTCGACCTCGTTGCACTCCAGGCTCGCGTTCTGGATGTAGACGACGCTGGTCAGGTCGCCGCCGCCGAGGTGGACCACCGGAAGGCCGTACTCGTAGTGCTGGACGCCGATGAGCGGCGGGGTCGGGCGGCCGAGGGCGCGCGTGTCCAAGCCGGCATAGGCCGACGTGATCTTGGCGTTGGGGTTCGGCTCGCCCGGGCAGGCGCGGAGGACCTGGACGGCGAGGTTCGCGCCCCAGGCGCCGCTGGTCCGGTTCAGCGGGATGCCGGCGAAGGTCCCGCCCTGATAGGCGTGCTGGAACAGGTTGTAGGCCGCGCAGTCGCCCGCCTCGCCGACCACGCCCGCCCGCAGCGCGTCGCAGATCACGTCGGCGACGACTGCCGGTGCCGGGCGCGGGATGCCGAGATCGGCGGTGGTCTTAGCGCTCAGGCTGAAGACGATGCCGCTGCGGGTCTGGGGCGGAATCGCGCTCGCCGGAACCTTCCAGGTCGCGCCCGGGGCGATCAGGCCGGTGCATTCGATGGCGCCGGGACCCGCGCAGGCCGTCCCAGGCGCCGCGCAGGCGCCCTCGCCCTCGAAGGTCAGCAGGATCGCCTTGCTCGGCTCGCCGCCGAGGTTCATGATCGAGAGCTCGCTGGCGCAGGTCACGCCATCTCTGTCATCGCCCCAGGGGCGGAGGGCGGGCAGGTGAACCTTCGGCGGCGCAGCGGACTCCGGCCAACTGCTCGGCGGGCTCGGCGCGGCGTCCGGCCGGGGGCAGTTCGAGCCGGCAAGGGTGGCGGCGAGGCCGGCGCCGGCCTTGGCATCCAGCGCGAAGCCGGTCGAGGCCGACAAGTGGTCGCCGGGGACGGATGCGACGTTGGCGAGCGGGCCGTCGCCTACCTGGACGACGACCGCGCCAAGGCCGACCAAGTTGCGGATGAAGTCGCCGGTCGCGTCGCGCACCTCGTGCTGCCAGAAGCCGGCGCTGATCAGCGCGCTGCCGACGAAGCCGGGCGTGACGTAGCCCCAGCGGTCGAGGTCGATGTAGTCCACCTGCCCGTCGTGGATGCGCTGGCAAAGCGTGTCGAAGTGCCCGTTGGTGTCGAAGAGCACGAGGCTGTAGTCCGTATAGCCGTTGGGCTTGACCAGATTGGTTACCGCGATATCCGATCGGGCGCCGGTCGGGTTCGAGGCGCGCATCAGGCCGGGCAGCGCGATCAGCCCGGTGCCGCTGGCCAACCCGCCGGCGCCGTCGCCTTCGCCGTACTTTCCCCACTTGAGACCCTCGCGTTCGGAGAGCAGGTTGTAGGCGACGGCGGCCAGCGTCTGGCTGCGCGCGCGGTCGCTGAACTTCACCAGGGTCGCCACGCCGGCGATGTCCGGGGCGGCCGGCTGCGACACACCCGGCGTCCACCAATCTTGGCTCTCCACCCTTACGCTCCCCGCCCAATTACCCGGCAGATCTTGTATTACGGGCAGGAAGAAGGTCGTGCTGCCGCGGGGGCAGATCCAGTCGACAAGTGAGGTGATGATGTCACCCGAGCGATCCAGGAAGTAGACCTTGACCTTGGCGTTCACCTTAGAGTTGAGATTCTGAACTTGCACCGCGGTGTCCCAACCCTGGTACTCGCTGTACATCAACGGAGCGTAGTTCACCGGGCTGCCAGAAGAGCGCTCGGTCAAGCCGCCATCCGCCAACACATCGTTGGACGCGGCCGGGACCCCTTCGTAGCTCATCAGCACGTCGCGGCCGGCGATGTCCACGCTGAGCGCCAAGGGCCCGCCGCTGCGAATCCACGCGCTGCCTTGCCAGTCCGGCCCCTGGCAGTCGCTCGCGTCGAACACGAAGGATTCGCCGGGCGCCAAGGTCGTGATCTCGCAGGCCCGCGCCCGCAGGCAGTCGTCCTGGGCCTTGAACCAGATCTCGACCGAATTGCACACCGTGCCGGCGTTCTGTAAATAGAGCTGGGTGTTGAACCCGGCCTTGTCGGAGTAGATCAGCGGGACGTAGTAGCCGTGGCCGCCGAAAATCGGATCGAAGGCCCCCAGCTCTGTCACGCCGTTGTAGCTCGCGCTGACCGTCACGCCCGGCGTCACGTCGCCCGGGCAGTTCCGCAGCACGTTCACCGCCAGCGGCGGGCCGTAGGTCTTGGCCAGGGGGATGCCGTCCCATGAAGTGCCGTCGTGGTAGGCTTGCTTGAACCGGCCGTAGTCGTC
>CAZCJG010000229.1:0-8093 GCA_964498575.1 uncultured Anaerolineales bacterium
TACGGCGACTCGCCGTAGGCGCGCCGGAACTCGCGGCTGAAGTGCCCGGCCGACATGTGCGCGCCGCGGGCAAGCGCCTCGACGTCCAGCGGCTGCTCATACTCCCGGTCGATCCGGTCGCGGGCGCGGCGCAGCAGCACGAGGTCGCGCAGGTGCTGCGCCGCGGCGGAGTTACTGGCCATCCACGAGATTGTGCCATGTCGCGCTGGTGATGCACAGCGGTGTCAGTCGCGGTGCCTCAGGATCTTGGGCGAAGCTCGAAGTCTGCCAGGCCGGAGTGGAGCGGCAGGACTTGGGGACCGTCGAGACGACCCACCAGCGTGCCTCGCCGGGACAGTTACGGGTGGATCTGCCTTGCTCTAGCCCGCTGTGTGGCCGACTTCCTCGCGAAGCCGCTCGATCACCCACATGCGGATCAGGGTCGTTGGGCCAACCCCCTTCCGTCTGGCCTGGGCCCGTAGTGCCTCCAGCGTCTCCTCGTCGAACCGCACCGCCAAGCCCTGAGAGAGCCGCTTGGCGAAGCGAACCTTGACGGGCGTCAGCTCGCCCTCAAACTCACTGAAGTCGTGATTGTCCCAGAACGCCGCCTCTTCCTCGCGACTGGCGAACTCTGGGATCTTGCTGGTTTTGGGTTCCGCGCTGCTGTTCGTCATTGGGTACCATCTCCTTGATGCCGCCCGTACATCCGCCGCTCTTTCCGGCTGGCGGAGCGGGCAGTCACCACGTAATACACCCCGGTTGTCCGCCCGTAAGCGTTCAGGTGCCGGGAGCGGCAGAGGGGGAGCGGGCTGGCTAGGAGAGCGTGGACGGTTGAGCTGACTTGCGTGTTTGACGGACCGGGTGTAATCTGCGAGACATGATCGAGAAGGTGCTGGGCGGAGGGTCTCAGAGCGGGCTTGAGGCGGAGAATCGTCGGCTGCGCGAGGAGAACGCCCGCTTGAGCCAGGAGAACGCAGAGCTGCGCGAGCGGGTCGAGGTATTGGAGACGAGGCTGGGCGAGCAGGGCGCGAAAATCGAGCAGTTGGAGAGTCGGATCGAGTGGATCGGCACAATCTGGATATTCAGCTTTATCTCCCTGCCGGTTCCTCTGTCTGCCTCCGGGAAGATCGCAGCTCCAATTAAGTTGCGCGATTGTCGAGGATCTCAAAAGTATGTCCCCCAAACGACCGATTCCGGTGCACCTGCCAGACTCCCTCTGTCAATTCAGAGTCTCAGACCGGCCATGTGTCCCGAAACCCCATTCACCAATCTGTATCACAAACCGGACCGAAACGAAGAAACGAACCCAGCGCTCGCATCAGCCAGGAACGCGTCTCAACACGCAAAGCCCGCAGCTCTTGCTCGATACCAAGCCGGTCGTCCGTAGCGCACATTATCCACGATATGCCCACTTCTGTCAAGCCCCCAACTTCCTCTCCCCCGTCCCACACCTACCAGCCCCACACCCATCCCCCCTCCACCATCGTCCACACCACCCGCACCCCCCGCAGCTCCTCCGCCCCCACCCCGAACGGATCCCGATTCACCACCACCAAATCCGCCCGCTTCCCAACCTCCAGCGAGCCCAGCTCCGCATCCCAACCCCCCGCCCATGCCGAGCCCAGCGTGTAGGCGTGCAGGGCCTCGGCGAGCGTCAGCCGCTGCTCCGGGTGCCAGCCGCCGGCCGGGTTGCCGTGCGCGTCCTGGCGCGTGACCGCCGCGTGGAGGTTGGCGAAGGCGTCGAGAGGTTCGATCGGCGCGTCGGTGCCGAGGGCGAGGCGGGTGCCGTGGTCGAGGATGGTGCGCCAGGCGTAGGCGTGGGCGGTTCGGGCGCCCCACCAGCGGTCGGCGACCGCCATGTCGCTGATGGCGTGGATCGGCTGCATCGAGGCTACGATGCCGAGCTCGGCGTACCGCGGGAAGTCGGCGGGATGGACGATTTGCGCGTGCTCGATGCGGTGGCGCAGGGGCTTCGCGTCGGGCGGGCGGCGCTGCTGGACCAGCGCCAGGCCGTCGAGCGCCTTGCGGTTGGCGGCGTCGCCGATGGCGTGGACGGTGAGCGTCGGTTCCGGTGCAAGCGATCGGCGGAGTCTGACTTTGGTGCGTCCATCCAGCCGGGGTGCTGCATCTGCCCATGCGGAGACCCAGATCCGCGAAGCGGTTCGCTTGTCGTTGCCAGTTGCGACACGCCGGGTTGCACTTCGGTATCAGTGGTAGTACTATTGAGTTGTGCCAAAGCGTTTTGTACTGGATACCAGCGTGCTGGTGGCGGGATTGTGGTCACACCGCGGAGCGTCATTTCACCTCTTATCGCTTCTGGGTGGGCCGCTGATTCGCCCGGTTCTGTCAGTGCCGCTGGTGCTTGAGTACGAAGCCGTGCTCCGGCGCCGTGCACTCGAGCTCGGCCTGCGCTCGGCGGATGTCGACACAGTCCTGGACTTTCTGTGCTCGGTGGCGGACAAACATGCGATCTACTTCCTTTGGCGACCAACGCTCAAGGACCCCCAAGACGAGCTCGTGCTGGAGGTCGCGGTTGTCGCTGAGTGTCGATACATCGTCACCCACAACATCCGCGACTTTGCCGGCAGTAAGCAGTTCGGGATCGAGGCCATCACACCCGGTGAGTTCCTCCGGAGACTGGGAGTTCGCACATGAGTACGCTAAGCCTGCGCCTGCCGGACTCGATTCACCAGAAGGTGAAGGAGTTGGCGGTAAGGGACCAGATATCGATCAACCAGTTCATCGCCATGGCGGTGGCCGAGAAGCTATCGGCCATCATGACCGTGGAGTATCTCGAGGAGCGTGCCCGTCGCGGCAATGCGGCGGAGTATCAGCGCGTGCTCGATCGTGTGCCCGACCGCACGCCATTGGAAGGTGATGCGTAGCGACACGTCCGTGACGAGCACGCCACTGCATCGACGGCAGCGGGTACACCGCGAAGCACTTGCGGATGAAGCGCGCTTCTCCCTACAGTCCTACCCCCTACAGTCCCGCCCCCTCCCACACCCACACCCCCTCCACCATCGTCCGCACCACCCGCACCCCCCGCAGCTCCGCCGCCGGCACCCCGAACGGATCGCGATCGACCATGATCAAATCCGCTCGCTTTCCCACCTCCAGCGACCCCAGCTCCGTATCCCTACCCCCCGCCCACGCCGCGCCGAGCGTGTAGGCGCGCAGCGCCTCATCCAGGGTCAACCGCTGCTCGGGATGCCAGCCGCCGGCCGGGTTGCCGTGCGCGTCCTGGCGCGTGACCGCCGCGTGGAGGTTGGCGAAGGCGTCGAGAGGTTCGATCGGCGCGTCGGTGCCGAGGGCGAGGCGGGTGCCGTGGTCGAGGATGGTGCGCCAGGCGTAGGCGTGGGCGGTTCGGGCGCCCCACCAGCGGTCGGCGACCGCCATGTCGCTGATGGCGTGGATCGGCTGCATCGAGGCTACGATGCCGAGCTCGGCGTACCGCGGGAAGTCGGCGGGATGGACGATTTGCGCGTGCTCGATGCGGTGGCGCAGGGGCTTCGCGTCGGGCGGGCGGCGCTGCTGGACCAGCGCCAGGCCGTCGAGCGCCTTGCGGTTGGCGGCGTCGCCGATGGCGTGGACGGTGGTGGCGAGGCCGTGGTCCGCTGCGCGCGTGGCCAGGTCGCAGAAGGTTTCGAACTCCAGCGTGGCGATGCCGCGGTTGCCCGGCTGGCCCTCGAAGGGTTCGAGCATGTCGGCGGTCTGCGAGCCGAGTGTGCCGTCGAGGAAGAGCTTCAGCCCGCCGACCGACAGCCAGGCGTCGCCGCTGCCGCTCGTCAGGCCGCGCGCGATCACCTCGTCCAGCGCATCCTGCAGCGGGTACCACACCACGCGCAAGCCCAGCTTGCCCTCGGCGCGCAGGGCCGTCAGGTCGTCCCACAGCGCCATGCCGTAAAAGCCCATGTCGTGGACGCCGACCAGGCCGGTGCTCCAGGCATCCTGCCAGGCGTCGACCAGCGCGGCGCGGCGCTCGGCCGCGTCCGGCTGGGGGATGGCGGCCTGCGCGAGCCCGATCGCGTTTTCCAGCAGGATGCCGGTCGGCGCGCCGCGCTCGTCACGCTGGATCTCGCCGCCCGCGGGGTCCGGCCGGCTCGCGTCGATGCCCGCGGCGGCGAGGGCGGCCGAGTTGAGCCAGACGGCGTGCCCATCCTTGCGCGTCAGGCTGATCGGGTGATCCGGCGCTACCGCGTCGAGGTCCGCCGCGCACGGCCAGCGGCCCCAGGCGCTATGGTCCCAGCCGCGGCCGAGGATCCAGGTGCCGCGCGGGCGGGATCGCGCTTCGGCGGCGATCCGCGCCAGGACGGCGTCCAGGTCGAGCTCGGGATCGAGCTGGACCCGGCGCCGGGCCGATGCGACCTTGCCCCAGTGGACGTGGGCGTCGATCAGGCCGGGCAGAACCGTCTGCCCGCCGAGGTCGACCGACGGCGCGTCCGAGCCGACGGCGGACCAGGCGTCCGCGATCCCGCCGGCCGCGACGATCCGGCCTTCGTCGATGGCCAGCGCGGCGACCGTGCCCGGCGCGCCGAGGGTGTGGATGCGGGCGTTGTGGAGGATCAGGGGCATCGCAATCAGCCCCCCTCGTCGGCGCCTTCAAGCGCCAGCTCGTCCGCGGCCTGCCAGGCTTCGATGCGCTCGCGGAGGTCGTCGACGATCAAAAGCACCTGCTTGGCGTCCCAGACCGTGCTCTGTCGATCGGTCCAGGTCGGGTGGTCGTTGCCCGCGCTCTTAATGAAGGCCGCCGTGCGGTCGTACCACATGTTGAGCGTGGCCTCGATCTCGGCGTCGGGCGCGTCGGTGGGCGTCTCCTCCAGGATGCGCGCGATCAGCCGGCGCTCGGCCTCCCAGCGATCCTGAAGCTGGCGGCCCAAGCTATCGGCCTTCGGGCCGAGCGGCCCGCCGGGGGTGCCGAGCAAGCCGTTGAGCGTGATGATGCGTTGATCGAGGATCGCGCGTTCGTTCATTGGGTAGATGGTCTCCGATGGTATTCAGGGTGTTGTCGTCGCGTCCGGTTGCGCGGCAATTATATATGTCACCGGCCAGCCGGACTCGGAATCCAGCGCCATTTCGAGCACTGTAGACATCGCAGGAGGCGTGGGGCGAGACGTCCCTGGAGGAAAATCGGTCTCCACGCGATACCCCGACATCTCCAGGTACCACACGCAGGTCGCCCCAGGTTCGCCGAGCGTCAGGCGCGTGCTGGACTCCAACTGGGATCGAGTAAGCAAACGTGACTTTACGATACTCGCCGCGGAGAGCTTCAGCCGTGACGCTTCCGCAAGCCCCCTTTGCTTGGCTTGACTCTCCGACATCGACCCCGGGCATTTCGCCAGGGCACCTGTCTCACTCTCCGGTGCAGGCATCCGCATCAACGCGATCGCCACAAGCACGGCGGCGAGGGCGATCGTCACGGCGAATATCCACGGGAGATACGGGAAACGTCGAGTGCGCATTGCGTCATCTCACGTGCTCGTGAACCTTCATCACGGGCACAGGGATCATGTGAGGGGAGACTGTGGATTCGGGATGTCGTCCAATGGTGACAGCGCGAACGCGCCGCCGGCGTAGCGCGCCAGGAAATCCCGCCGGAACGCGGCGAAGGTGCCGGCAGCGAGCGCCGCGCGGATCTGGCACATCAGGGTCAGGATGTAGTGCAGGTTGTGCAGGGTCAGGAGGTGCAGGCCGAGGATCTCCTCGGCCATGACGAAGTGGCGGATCGCGCCGCGGCTGAAGTGTTGGCAGGCGTAGCAGGCGCAAGCTTCGACCAGCGGCCGGTCGTCGCGCGCGAAGGCCGCGTTGCGCAGGTTGAGCCGCCCGGCGTCGGTCAGCGCCCCGGCGTTGCGGGCGATGCGGGTGGGCATCACGCAGTCGAAGGTGTCGATCCCGCGCGCCACGCCCTCGACCAGGTCCTCGGGATAGCCCACGCCGAGCAGGTGCCGCGGCGCGGCGTCCGGCAGCTCCGGCACGGCCGCGTCGACCGCGGCCCACATCTCGGCCTTCGACTCGCCGACGCTGACCCCGCCGATCGCGTAGGCCTCGAAGTCCAGCGCCGCGATCGCCCGAGCGCTCTCGGCGCGTAGATCCGGGAAGACCGATCCCTGGACGATGCCGTAGAGCACCTGGCCCTCGCGTTCATGCGCCCGCCGCGCCCGCTCCGCCCAGGCGTGGGTGAGGCGCATCTCGGACGCCGCGGTTTCGCGCGTGGCCGGGTAGCCGGTGCATACGTCCAGGGGCATCACCAGGTCCGCGCCGAGCTCCGCCTGCCACCGGATCAGCGACTCGGGGGTGAAGCGCTGCTCGGAGCCGTCGACATGCGAGCGGAACGTCACCCCGTCCGCGTCCACCCGCGTGCCGGTGTCCAGGCTGAAGATCTGGAAACCGCCGGAGTCGGTCATCAGCGGCCCGTCCCACCCGGCGATCGCGTGCAGGCCGCCCAGCGCGCGCACCGTCTCGGCGCCGGGGCGCAGCGCGAGATGGTAGGCGTTGCACATCACCACTGGGACGCCGAGTTGCTTTAAATCCTCCGGTGCCAGGGACTTGACGGTGCCCAGAGTGCCGACCGGGGCGAAGGCAGGGGTGGAGATCGGCCCATGCGCGGTGCGCAGGCAGCCCACGCGAGCGGCGGACTCGGAATCGCGCGCGGTCACCTCAAACAAGAGTCGGGGCATACCCCGAAATTATATCACAGCGCTCTGGGCCGACTTCGCCGCGATCTCACTTGACACAGAACATGCGTTCTGCTATCTTGAATCAGAACATACGTTCTAACAAGTGTCGCACAGTTCGAGGAGTGCGACACCGAGACCTCCAGTGAGGGAGTGTGAGTGATGTCCAAGCCAATTCACGCAAGCTTTCCGGTCGGATCAACCCCCCAGACTGTACCGCGCATGCTCGCGGTCGCCGGGCTGCTCGGCGTCGTGCTCGCCGGCGGCATGCTCGGCCGCGCGGGCCGGCCGGTCGCCGGGGCGGCGGCGCGCCCGGCCTTCGCCAACTTCGCCGTCGGCGTGCTGCCGGCGGCGGCCGTGCTCGGCTCGGCGCCGGGCAGGGCGGACCGGCTGGCAGAGGTGCCGGCCGGCACATGGGTCAGCATCGGCGGTCACGTCGCCCTGCCGGCCGGACTTTCGACCGCCGAAGCCCTGTGGGTCGCGGCGCCGGGGCCGGATGGGGGTCGGATCTACGGCTTCTTGCCGGCGACCGCTGTCGACATCGTCTCCGGCCATGCGCCGCGCCTGTCGACCGGGCGGTTCCAACTGCCAGCCTTCCTCGCGCCGGATCCCGCGGCTCGCACCGACGCCGCGAGCGGGTTGCGCCTGGGTGAGGATGCGCCGGAGGCCGCCGTGGCGGCGGCAGGCGCCGGAATCGCGACCGGCGCACCGCTCGACGAGACGACAGCCGAGGACGCCGCGGCTGAGGCCGCAATCGGCGCCCGCGATGCCGCACCGCAGGCCGCCATCGACACACAAGCCGCCGTGTCAGGCGTGCCCATCCCATGGCTGCCGGATACCGTCGCCCGCTGGTGGCCGCTGCTGGTGGCGGCGGGCCGGCGGCATGGCATCGATCCCGCGCTGCTGGCGATCGTCGTCCTGGTCGAGTCCGGCGGTGGCCCCAACGCGGTCAGCCCGGCCGGCGCTAGCGGCTTGATGCAGGTCATGCCGGCGACCGCGCAGGACATCGCCCGCGCACGCGGTCTGGCCGGCTTCGGCGGCGACCAGCTTTGGGATCCGGCGGCCAACATCGACCTCGGCGCGTGGTATTTGGCGGATCAGTGGAAGCGCTTCGGGCAGCCGGGCGACCCGAGCGGCGAGGCCACGCTGGCGCTGGCAGCGGCGGCCTACAACGGCGGCCCCGGCACGGTCCTGCGCCACCTCAACGGGCAAGCGCTGCCCGCCGAGACGGATCGCTATCGCACCTGGGTCACTGGAATGTGGCGCGAGCGCGGCCAGGTGAGTTCCCCGACCTTCGACGCCTGGTGGAACGCGGGCGGCGGTGCGTTGGTCGAGGCGGCAGCGCAGCCATAGCGACTGTCACTCGGCTGCAATGCGGCTGAGTGTGAATCCCCTCTCCCGCTTGCGGGGGAGGGGTGGGGTCCCCGACGCGCCTGCCGT
>CAZCJG010000230.1:0-8069 GCA_964498575.1 uncultured Anaerolineales bacterium
CCGTGGGCTTCAAGGAGCGCATCACCGATGGCCGCAAGATCTGGAAGCTCAGCCCGATGGACCTCGAATCCCATCGCCGCTGGTACGACTACTCCCGGGCGCGCGACGCGATGTTCCTGGCCACCGACACGCCAGAGTCGCCGTGGTACGTCATCGACTCCAACGACCAGCGGCGCGGCCGGCTGAACTGCATCAGCCACTTCCTCAGCCTGATCCCTTACGAGGAGGTCGCCCGCGAGCCGGTCAAGCTGCCACGCCGCCAGCCCGTGGGCGATTACGTCGAGCCGGACTATCCCTGGCGCTATATTCCGGAGCAGTACTGAGCCGGCCTGACCGGCGTCGGGCCATCCGACGATGATGCGCGAGCCCGGCGCGCTGCGCGTTGTCACCTTTAATCTGCTCAACGACCTGACGTTCTGGCGGGAGCGGGCGCCGTTGATCGCCGCCGGGCTGGCCGCGCTGGCGCCGGACGTCATCGCCATGCAAGAGGTCAGCCTGCCGCTCAACAACGCCGCCTGGCTCGCGGCCCAGCTCGGCGGCTACTCGGTCCACCTCTGCCCCAAGACCGGCCGGCGCAGCGAGCACGAGGCGCTGGCGATCCTGACGCGCCTGCCGACGGGTGACCACGCGACGCTGGCCTTCGGCAAGCAAGGCCGGGTGGCGCAGCAGCTCAGCCTGTGGCAGGGCCGGCAGCGCTGGACGGTGTGCAACGCGCACCTGCACTGGAGCCTGCGCGACGACCAGGCGCGCCGCCGCCAGGTCCGCCGCCTGCTCGACTGGCTGCCGGCGGACGCGCCGAGCGTGATCTGCGGTGACTTCAACGCCTTGCCGCACTACCAGGCGGTGGCGGCGATGCGCGAGCGCTTCGTGTCGGCCCAGGTCGCCATCTTCGGCGCCGACGCCCATCCGACCTTCCCGACGCCGCTCAAGCGCGGCCCCGGCGTCCGCCACCGCCTGCGCGCGGCCGGCCTACGCATCGTCGGCCCGCTGCTCCTCGGCGGCCAGGCGGGCTGGCAGGGCACCTTGGACTACATCTTCGTCGACCCCGCCGTGCGCGTGCTGGCCTGCCAAGTGGCGCTGCACCAGCCCGCGCCGCACGACCCGGCGCTCTACCCGTCGGATCACATGGCGCTGGTGGCGGATCTGGTGTTGGAGGAGATCTGACGTCGAGAATACGGCCTCGACTGCTTGTGGAGAGAGTTGACCACAGAGACACGGAGCGCACAGAGGCTAGAACTCCTCTGTGCGCTCCGTGTCTCTGTGGTCAACTCTTCTGTCCGAACGACAGACCTAATCCCCCTCGCTCTGCAGCATCGCCCGCGCCTCCAGCAGCTCCTGTATGCGATCGTCGCTAAGCTTGGGGTAGGCCAGGTTGAGGTCCTTCAGCGCGTAGTCGATGATGCCGGCGACGGCCAGGCGGGTGAACCACTTGGGGTCGGCCGGGATGATGTACCAGGGCGCCCACTCGGTGCTGGTGTGGTTGAACATGTCCTCGTAGGCCGCGATATAGGCATCCCAGTATGTGCGCTCGTGGACGTCGGCAGCCGAGAACTTCCAGTTCTTCTCGGGCCGGTCGATGCGCTCGAGGAAGCGCTTCTTCTGCTCGGCGCGCGACACGTTGAGGAAGAACTTGAGGACCACGATGCCGTTCTCGACCAGGTAGCGCTCGAAGCAGTTGATGTGCTCGAAGCGCCGCCTCCAGATATCGGGGCCCTTGAGCTCCGGCGGGAGCTGCTGCCGGTCCAGGAGCTCGGGATGGACGCGGACGACCAGCACCTCCTCGTAGTAGGAGCGGTTGAAGATGCCGATCCGCCCGCGCTCGGGCAGCGCCTTGAAGTTGCGCCACAGGTAGTCGTGGTCGAGCTCTTCGGGCGACGGCGCCTTGAAGCTGAACACCTGGCAGCCCTGCGGGTTGACGCCCGACATCACGTGCTTGACCACCCCGTCTTTGCCCGCCGCGTCCAGCGCCTGGAAGATCACCAGCAGCGCATAGGTGTTCTGGGCATACAGCATGTCCTGGTACTCGGCCAGGCGCTGGATGCCCTGCTGCAAGGTCTGTTGCGCGTCCGCCTTCTTCGCGAACCCGGCCTTGTAGCCCGGGTCGTAATCCCGCACCAGCGAGATGGGCTTGCCGGGCGGGACGATGAAGGGCTTGACGAAGGTCTCGCGGTCCATGCGCTGTGTTTACACGGCCTCCGAGGTCGTCGTCTGCTGGTACGACCACTCCTCGATCTCGTAGGCCTGGTTCAAGCGCACCTGGGCGATGACGCCGGCGACGACGACCCCGAGGTAGATCAGGAACCACAGCCAGGAGTGCCGGATGATCGCCCCGACCGCGCCGAACTCCAGCCCGCTCAGGCCGACCTGGCCGAAGAGCAGCAGGATGCCGTAGACGATGGTCGCCGCGCCGCCGAGCGCGGTGAGCAGGATCAGGAAGACCTTGGGCAACCGGAACAGGACCACCGCCGCGGCGAAGGCCAGGGCGACGACGATCCCCGCCATGAACAACAGAAGCGCGCTGTCGATGTTGATCGCGGTCAAGAGCCCGGCGCCGAGGTAGTAGCCGACCGAAGCGGCCAGGATCAGCACCGCGAGCTGGTAGACGAAGTAAGCCAGGGCCGCCAGGATCAGCCCGGTGACGAGCCCGACGACCCAGCCGGTGGTGGTCGCCAGGAAGCCGCCGCCGAAAATCTGCGTGATCGCGGTCGCGCCCCACTGGAAGCCGGCGAAGAAGCCCCAGATCGGGAACAGGATGCGGGCGAAGCGATAGCCCCCGAAGCACAGCGCGGCGCCGATGATCAGCGCGAGCAGCGCGTAGAGCATGGTCTGGGCGAATGACAGGTCTTGCATTGCGTTTTCTCCTTGCAAGTGGACCGGGTGAGCGAACGGATCTGGTGTCAGATCCACCCCTTATAACACCCCTACCGGCCCGGAGGATGCGCCCCTGCGCCTCCAAACCGACATCCGCGCCGCCCCCCCTGCTCAGGCGCGACTCGCCCGCGCCCGCCGCCGTGTTCACCCGAAACCCATGCCTGGACAAGCCCCGCGCAAGGGTGTATCATCGATGCCAAGGGGGACACCATGCGCGAAACTCACCTCGAAGGCTACGCCCTGGACCGGTACGAGATACGCGAGTTCATCGACGAGGGAGGTTTCGGCGAAGTCTATCGGGCTTGGGCGACCGATCTGCGGATTGAAGTCGCGGTAAAGGTCCTCAAGCCATCCCAGGCGCGATTCCCGGGCAATGTAGAGCGCTTCGCCGACGAGGCCTATCACATGGCCCGGCTGAACCATCCCCACCTCGTTCACATCTACAGCTATGGCAACTGTGTCGGCTGGCACTACATTGCCATGCGCTTGCTTGAAGGCACCACGCTCGAGGCCGCGCTCGAAGGGCACACGGGGCTGCCGCTGCCGCGGGTCGTGAAGATCGTCGGCGAGATCGCGGCGGGGCTGGACAATGCGCATGCCCGCGGCCGGGTGCACAGAGACGTTAAGCCGGCCAACATCTTCCTCACCCCCGACGGCGCCGTGCTGACCGACTTCGGCCTGGCCAAGCAGCTCGACCGCACGCCCGTCACCGTCACCCAGACGATCGCCGGCACGCCGCCGTATATGGCGCCCGAGCAGATCACAGGCCAGGGCATCTCCCTCCGTACCGACATCTACGGCCTGGCCCTGGTCGCCTACGAGGCGCTCACCGGCTACCCCGCCTATCCCGCGTCCCCGGATGGCAACCCCTGGCCCACGCTCAAGGCCAAGCTGGAGCAGGATCTGCCGCCGCTCCGACTGGATTCGGCCTCGCCCGCGGTGGTCGAGCAGGTCGATGCGGTCCTGCGCACCGCGGCGGCCAGAGTGTCCGAGGTGCGGTACGCATCGGCCGGGGAGTTCGCGAAGGAGCTGGAGAAGGCTTGTGTGGAGCCAGCCTCGCCGCCGCCCCTGCCACCGCGCTCGAAGGACAATAGGGGGCTGCTTGTCGCGCTGGGAGTTCTGGGTATCGCCTTGGTTGTGGTCCTCGCTATCCTCCTTGCCCGCCCGATTTTGGGTGTTGGACTGACGCCAGCCGAGGCTACCGAAACCGCCGTGGCACTCCTCGCCCCTGCTGAGCAGACCTTGGCCGCCATGAGGGCTGAGATCGCGCGAGCAACGGACGACGCGGCGACGCGGTCTGCTGCATCAGGCGCGGTCGAAGCGACCTCAGTTGCCGACGAAGCAGCGCGCCAGGCCACAGCCGCGGCGCAGCAGACCGAGGCTGTGGCGGCCCAGAATGCAGCCGCCGAGACTGCGGCGGCCCAGGCTGCGGGGGCAGCCGTCGCGCGCCAGACGGACGCGGCGCGCCAGGCCACGGCGGTCGTCGTGCAGCAGACGGGAGAGGCGGCAAGTCAAGCCACTGCGGCGGCGCAGGCAGAGGCAACGCGATTGGCCTCGATCACCGACGTCGTGTTCTTCGAGGAAAACCACCGCTTTCAAACCGACTTCATTCTGGATGAAGGTCAGGAGTGCGCGGGCTTTCGGTGGGAGGTGCAGGGCCAACCTACAGACTGCGTGTTCCAGCGACTGGGCTATGGCAACGGGATCGCCGTCGATTGTTCAAACGGTAGCACCGAGTCGTTACCACAGGTCGACAAGTGCTTCGCGACGATGCTCGATGGGTCGAAGGAGAAGACGATGCAGTATCGCTTCCTCTTCAGCCTGCCGGATGGCACACGGGTCAGCCGTGGGGTGGATGTGCATCGCAACGAGGATAGTTGATTGTCAGTTACGATCGTCACGCCTTCGCCCGCGCCGCTTCCGCCACCGCCGCGAGCGCCTCGGCCTGGCCGAGGTCCTCGGCGCCTTCGGTGACCTCGGCGATGCCCGCCGCGGCCTCGGCGGCGCCCAGCGCGCGCAGCTCTTCGGAAGCTTCGAGCTCGGCGATGCCGGCGGCGATGTCGGCGGCGCCGACCTCGGCGAGCGCTTCGCCGCGCTCGGACATCGCCTCGGCGATCGAGATGCGCACCAGGCCCTCGGCGACCTCGGTCGTGCCGAAGTCCGCCACCTGGTCGCCGGTCTCGCGCAGGGCAGCCGACAGCGCCCGCGCGCCGCGCGCGCGCAGCAGGTCGTCGACCGCGATTCCCTTCAGGCGCCGGCCGGTGCCCACCAGGAAGCCGGCCAGCGAGCGCATCTCCAGCGCGTAGAGGACGGTGCCCACGGTCGACAGTTGGCCGCTGATCCCGGCCAGGGTCATGCCGCGCTCGACGTCTTCCAGGCTCATCGCCTTGACCAACCGGCTGAGCGCGACGAGGTCGTCCGACACCGCCAGCATCTCCGTGCCCTGCTCGACATCGCGCGCGCCGCCGATCGCCGTCGCCTCACCGATGTCGGTCATGGTCCCGGCGGCGGCCAGCGCGTCCAGCCCGCGCGTCACGTCGCTGGCGCCCTGTATCGCGGCGGCCCGGCTGGCGCGCGCGGCGGACTTGGCGGCGCGCAGCGTGGCCGCGCCCTCGGCCATCTCCACCGCGCCCTCGGCCGCGGCAACCTCGGCCGCCAGATCGGCCGCGCCCGCCAACGCCGCCGCCTGGCGCTCGGCGGCGCCGGGCCGCTTGGCCCGGGCGCCGGCTTTGGGCTTGGTCTCGGTGCCCGTCTTCGTCTCGGCCTCGGCGCCAGCTTTCGGCTTGGCGTCGCTGCCGGCTTTGGGCTTGGTCTCGGCGCCGTCAGTGGACTTGGCGCGGGCGGAGGGCTTGGACTCGGCGCCCTCGGTTGCCTTGGCGCGGCTGCTCGTCTTGGAAGGGTTGGGTGCCATGGTTCAGTCATCCTCTCGATAAAGGTAGGTCGTGGTCCATCGGCTGGCTATTGAGACGGCGGCAGCACGCCGAACTCCTGCCCCAACGCGTCCAGCGTGAGCCCCGCGCCCGCGAACAGGGCGCGGAGCACCACCACGCTGACCACGGTGACCAACGCCGCCGCGATCGGCAGGACCAGGCCGCGCCAGCCGCGCAGCTCCTGCGCTTGCGCCGCGCCGACCCAGATGCCGAACAGCGACAGGCTGATGGCGAAGATCCGGGTCAAGGGCGCGAGCGGCGGAATGACGGCGAGCAGCAGGAGCGCGAAGGGCGCCTGGGCGAAGCCTACCGCGCGCAGCGTCTTCGTGAAGTCGCCCTTGCCGCCGAGCAGGCGCGCCGCGCCGAAGACAACGACGGTCGCGACCACGAAGAGGGCGATGCGCAGCACCACATCCCGCAGGTCGAAGCCGCCGGAGCGCACCACCGAGGCCAGGATCGAGGCCGCGACGCCGATCAGCACCGCCGGGCCGGTCATCAGGGCATCCTCGGCCACCTCGCGATAGGCGCTCGGCTCCAGCAGCGTCGCGCGCGCCGCCCGCCCCAGCCAGGTCGCGACCTGGCCGAGACCACTGATCAAAATCGCCGGCGACCAGGCGTCGATGCCCTTGGGCAGGGCGGCCTTGGGCTTCGGCGGCGCCGGCGGCAGGCCGCGGCGGGCGTTGAGCAGGGTGTAGACGTCGGTGGCGTTGGAGGTCGGCGGCACGTCCATATCGCCCGGGTGGAAGAGGAAGGCATCGGTCTGCTCGCCGCCCAGCCCGCCGTGGTTGCCGATCAGCTCCTCCATCGCCGCCACCGTGCCGTCGGGGAAGACCGGGCTGTTGATGATCAGGTCGCCCGCGTGCGGGAAGTCCGCCACCCGCCCCACCTGCGCCGCGCGCAAGCTCACCGGGCTGAGATCGCTGGCGTAGGGGAGGAGCGGGTCCGCGCCGGTCACCTCGCCGGATCGCAGGTTGCGCTGGCCGCCCTTGCCATAGGCGATCGGCGCGCCGTCCTCGGCGTAGGCGACAACGAAGCCGATGCCCTCGTGGGCGACCAGGCCGTCGACCAGGCCGGGGTAAGCGGCTTCGAGCTCGTGCCGCAGGATCTTGCGTGGGAACAGGTCGAAATACACCTGGGCGATGTTGCCGCTGCCGCAGACCGTCACGTCGGCGGCGGCGACCGCCGCGCCTTCTTCGGCCGCCTGCTCCTCCATGCCGCGCTCGGCCGCCTTGTGCGCCTGCTTGACGATCGCGCGCCCCGCGCCGCCGCCGACGCCTTGCTCCTGGATGTTGGCCAGTTCGTCGCCCATCGCCCCGACCGACACCGAGCCCTCGTCGCCACCCGAGGTCTGAGCGACCTGGGTGCCATGAGGGAGCAGGGACTGGATGAAGCCCTTGATGTCGATGCCGTAGCGCTGCTTGAAGGTATGCCCGAAAGACTGGCCGTGGTCCGACAGGATGATCAGCTCATAGGGCCGCGGCGCCTTGCGCTCGATGACGTCCTTGATGCGCGCGATCACCTGGTCGAACTGCCGCAGCGTCCTGAACGCGTCCTTGGTCCACGGCCCGCTGTGGTGGGCGACCTCGTCGTAGCCGACATAGGTCGAGTAGATCGCCGGGCTGCCGCGCAGGATGTCCAGCGTCACCAGGTTGGCCGGGATGTCGCGCATCAAGGTCGTCGTCGCCGCGCGCAGGAAGGGGTAGAAGTGCGCCCGCCGGTTGAGCCGCGGCTGGACGTCCCCGCGCTCCTGCTGCCAGCCGTCGTAGAGCTCGATGATCACGTCCCACACGAACAGCGCCATCGAGCGCATCAGGTAGTAGGGGTTGAGCATCAGCAGGTAGACATCCTGCGCGCGCTGCTTCTTCTCCTCCGCGCTGCCGGTGGTGACGTTGGCGATGGTGAGGAGGCTCTTGGCCGCGTCGCCGTCGAGCAGGTTGTTGATGCTGGACCCCTGGCGCATCAGCCCCTCGCCCTTGGAGTAGCGCGTGTTGAGCGTCGCGGCTTCCTTGGTGCTGACCATCAGCCGCCCGAGGTCCTTGTCCAGCCAGCGGAACGAGGGGATGTCGTGATTGTCGCCGAACATGATCCCCGCCTGGCAGGCCGAGGTCTGCGAGGGCAGCCCGCAGTCCACCCGCGATACCCGGTAGCCATCCTCGTCGATCATCTTCCGGAGCGTCGGCATCACGCCCTCGCCCAGCGCCTTCTGCAGGTGCCAGTAGCTCAGGCCGTCGATCTCCAGCATCACCAGCCCGCGCCCGCTGTCGCCCT
>CAZCJG010000231.1:0-8064 GCA_964498575.1 uncultured Anaerolineales bacterium
CCCGGCCTCGCCGTGCGGGTCCTGGCGCGGGCCGTAGACGTTGGGGTAGCGCAGCACGCTATAGTCCAGGTCGTAGTTCTCGGCGTACATGTACAGGTAGTGCTCGATGGCGTGCTTGGACGCGCCGTACTCGCACAACGGCTCGATCGGATGCTCCTCGTCGACCGGCAGGTAGCGCGGCTCGCCGTAGACCGCGGCCGTCGAGATGTAGATCACCTTGCGCGCCTTGTGGCGGACCGCACTGCGGAGGACGTTCAGGCCGCCGAGCAGGTTGACCTCGGCATCGTACAAGGGATCGGCGGTCGAGCGCCGGACATCAACCTGGGCGGCGTGGTGGCTGACCACCTCCGGCCGCTCGCGGGCGAACACGTCGTCGAGCCGCGGGTCGCGGATGTCCAGCTCGTAGAGCCGCGCGCGCGGGCTCACATTGGCCCGCCGGCCGCTCGACAGGTTGTCGACCACCACCACGTCGTGCCCGGCCTCGATGCAGGCATCGACGACGTGCGAGCCGATGAAGCCGGCCCCGCCGGTTACAAGGATACGCATGTGCTGTCTCCTAAAGGGTACGATCATCTGAAGCAAGCAAAGGAAGGATCAAAAACAAAGCGGGCCGGGCATGCGGATGGCGGCAGGGTCGGCCCTACCGCACCCACACCGGGTCCCAGTCGTTGTAGGCGTTGGCGCTGATGTTGCGCAGGTCGCCGCCGTCGGCGTTCATCAGGTAAAGCTGCTTGTGGCCGTCGCGGTTGGACCAGAAGATGAGGCGCGCGCCGTCGGGGGACCAGGCGGGGTGCTTGTCCCATTCCCAGACGTTCTCGGTCAGGCGGGTGTTGTCGCTGCCGTCGGGCCGGATCTTGAAGATCTCGTCGTTGCCGGTGGTGGTCGAGACATAGGCGATCCACTGTCCGTCGGGCGACACCGCCGGGTCGTAGTGCATCTTGCCGGGCTGGGTGATCTCGCGCGGTGCGCCGGTGGCGGGATCGTCGATCACGAGCTGGGCGCATTCGCGCGCCGGGTCCTTGGGATCGACCAGCACCTCGTCGCCGTTGACGACGTGCGTGACACCGCCGCAGGCCGTGGCCTGCACCCGCACCGCCGTGCCGCCGGCCGCCGCCTGGCGTTGCTTGGCCAGGGCATAGGGCCAGGACTGGGTGACTTGGCCGACCCGGCCCTGGGCCGGATCGTAGACCATCAGGCTGGTCCCGCCGAAGCGGTCCGACAGGAACAGGATCATGCCGGAAAGCAGGCCCGGCACCTCGCCCGGCAGCGGCGTGGCGGTGGGCGCCGGGGTGGGATCGGAGACCCAGACGATCAAGGGCAGGGGCGTCGCCGTCGCCACCTGGCCGGGCGGCGGGCCCGGTGTCGGCGGCGGCGGGACGAAGGCCACCCGCAGCACCGGCCGGGTGCCGAAGCCCTGGCCGAAGCCGGTATCCCAGGTGAACAGGTTGTCGCCCGTCCCGGCCTTCGGGCCGCGGATGCGGAAGGCGACCTTGCCCTGGTCGAGGCGCTGCATGAACAGATCGCGCGCCTCGTCCGAGAAGGCCAGGACGTTGATCTTGCGCGCCGCCAGCTCCGCGGCCGGGAGCTGCCAGGCCGTGCGCATCTGGCTGGCGGGCGCCGCCGACAGGGTCTCGAAGGTCAGGTTGGACCATTCGTCGACCGCGGCGGGATCGAGCATCTCGACCGTCCAGGTGCCCGTGCCGCTGAGGTTGGAATCCGACAGGCCGGCCAGCTCGAGCGCAACATAGGAGACGCGCGAGCCTTTGGGCAGCTTGCCGAGCGGGAAGAGAACCCCGCCGACATATTCCCGCTCGTCGAAACGGCCGACGCGCAGGTTGCGGTCGCCGAACTCCGGCACCCGGTCGCGGTCGTCGAACACGCCCACACCGCGCTCGGAAGGCGACAGCGCGGCGATCAGCCCGCCCTGGGCCGGCGTCGGCACGACCGCGGTCGCCGGCGGCCCCAGGTCCGCCGCGCGGGTCGGCCGTGGGGTGATGCTGGGAAGTGGCGCGGCGGTCGCGGTGTCCGTGGCCTGCAAGGCGGCGGCCATCTGCGCCACGCGATCGCCCGTCGACGGCCAGGGATTCGCCGGCGCCGTCGGACCGGCCAGAAAGGCGAAGTATATGATGACGGCCACCAAGGCTCCGGTGACGGCATAGACCAGCCATTCCTCGAAGGACAGCCGGCCCAGGCGCGCGCGCAGCCCCGTGCCGGCACGCGCGGCTTCGGCCGCGGGCTGGCGTGGGGTCGCGTCGACGATCCGCGACTTGTCGGGCGCGCCCTCGGGCGCCGCGGTCACACCGTTGTTTGCCGCGGTCACACCGTTGGTCCGGACAACCGGCGCGCGGGTCGCGACCGCCGCGCCGGCGATGGCGGCAGGCAGACGCGGTGATCCGGGCATCGGCTCCTCCGATCCCCTATGCTCGCCCGCGACCGGACCGCCCCCGGCGGTGGAGATCGCCCTCGATGGAGCGCGGCGGCCGTCGGCGGTCAACGGGATGAAGCGCGGGCAAGCGGCCGGATCGGCGTAGCAGTGCCGCGCCTGATGCGGCAGGTCGATCGGCTCGGCCGGGTCCACCGCATGGCAGCAATGCCCATCGTGGGGCTGCATGAAGAAGGTCTCGGGATCGCCCGGCCGCCCGAGGTAGGGGCAGGGCCGGGCGGCCTGTGCGCCGGTGAGATCGGCGGTCGGGACGGATGGGTTGGGAAGGTCGGTAGGCACGATATTCCAGGGCAGGTGTGGTGATTTCAGGGCAGGTAACGTGGAGGATCGAAGGCGGGCGATGTCGCCGGGCAAGCTCTAACCCAGGAGCGAGCTGCGCATGGCCGCCAGGCGCTGGCGCCAACCGCCGGCGGGCGCCGGGCGGGGCTGGCGGCGCGTGCCGCCCTCGGGCCGCGCGCCGCCGTCCGGCCGATCGCCGCCCTCGCCGCGGTCGTCGCCCGGCGGTGTGCTGCCGTAGTAGTCCGAATACCGGCCGTAGCCGTAGCGGTAGTAGGAATAGCGGTAGTAGTAGCCCCCGCCGCGGCTGCGATCCAGCTTGTTGACGATCGCGCCCAGCGGCGTAATCCCGGCCTTGTTCAGCATTTCGAGCGCCTTGCGCGCCGCGTCGGTCCGAGTCGAGCCGGAATCCAGCACCAGCAAGGTGCCGCTGGCCTCGGCCGCCGCGATCGCCGCGTCGGTGACCAGGAGGATCGGCGGGCTGTCGACGATCACCAGGTCCGCGTCCGCCTGCAGCGCGGCCAGCAGCTCCTTCATGCGCGCCGAGCCCAGCACTTCGGCCGGGTTGGGCGGCAGCGGTCCGCTGGTCAGCACGCGCAGGCCGGGCACCTCCGGGATCTCGCGCAAGCCGTCGCGCGGGGTCAGGCCCGGGTCCAGGAGGAGCGAGGTCATGCCCAGGCTGTTGGGCAGGCCGAAGAAGCGGTGGATCGAGGGTTTGCGCAAGTCGCCGTCGATCAGCACAACCCGTTTGCCGCCCTGCGCCAGGACCACCGCCAGGTTGACCGCGCTGGTGCTCTTGCCTTCGCCGGGGCTGGGGCTGGTGACGACGAGCACGCCGTTCGGCCGCTGGAGCAGCGCGAACTGCAGGTTGGTGCGCAGCGTGCGGTAGGCCTCGGCAATCGGCGAGCGCGGGTGCTTGAGGGTGATCAGGGTATCCGCGCGCTGCTCAACGTTGTCGAAGCGGTCGACCGAGCCGAGCCCGGTCACGCCGAGCCGCCGCTCGAGGTCCTCGGTGGTCTTGACGGTATCGTCCAGGTACTCGAGCACGAGCACCGCGCCCAGGGCGAGGCCGAAGCCGATCAGCGCCGCCAAGAGCACGTTCATCCGCACATTCGGGCCGACCTCGACCCCGGACGTGGCCGGCTCGATCACCGCCAGCGCATTGGTCGCGCCGCCTTCGCGCGAGGTGCGCAGCTCGACGAAGCGCTCCTGCCAGCGGTCGCGTTGCTCAACCTTGGCCGCCAGCCGGCTTTCCAGCTCCGAGATGCCGCGCGCACTGGTCTCCAGATCGATCTGGGACTGGAGCTCGGCGATCTCGCCGTCGACCGTGGTCAGGTTGGCGCGGAGCTGGTTGATCTGCTGGAGAATGAAGGCGTCATCTTGCATGAGCTGGCGCTGGCGCTCGGTCGGGCTCTGCTGGATGAGCTGCTCGGCGGTCTCCCTGGCGATCTCCTCGGCCAAGGTGGGATCCGTGGCGATCACGCTGATCTCGAACAGCGGCGCGCCCGGCTGGGGCGCGGCCTTGACCATGCCCTGGAGCTCGCGCCAGTCCGCGTCGAGCCCGAGCGCGGCGACAACCCCCTTGAGCACCGGCTCGCGCGTGGTCATGCCGGCATAGGTCGTGGCCAGCTCGTTGCTGAGGAAGATCGAATCCGACGTCACGTTAGCGTTGTCAAAGGGACGTCCGACCATGATCGTGCTCGTCGACATATAGGTGCGCGCCATGAAGCGCGTGCCGACCCAGGCCCCGACGGCGGCTACAGCCGTCGCAAGCACGAGCAGCCACGCCCAGCGCCGCCCGATGGCGAAGTAATCGCGAAGTTCCATTGTCATCAATATCAGCTCCGAAATCGGTTATTCTAACATTGAGACGCGCGATGCGCCCGATTCGATGCGCGGCGGATCGGCGTCCTCGCCCGGCGATCGGCGGGCCGCCCGCGCCGCATCCCGCGCGCCCAGCCACCAGCGGTACAGGTAGGCCCAGGGCGGCACCGCGCCGCGATGGCCGTAGCGCTGGCGCATGTAGTCCGCGGACGGGAACAGGTTGTACCGGATGAAGCGCAGCCGTGCCCGCGTGCCGGAGAGGCCGGCCAGGTCGGTCCAGAAGCGCTCGGCCACCCCCGCGTCCACGGTCGTCAATGCCGCGACGACCCGCGCTTCCTCCGGCCTGGGGCGCAGCCGGCGCAGCTCGGCGAGCGCCGTCGCCGGGACCGGCGCGCCGAGGCGGGCGGCGGCATCCGGCAGCACCCGCTGCAGGGCGATCACCAGGTCCCAGGCCTGGGCCCGCCGCAGCACAAGCGCCCAGTCGATGCCGTCCACCCTCTGCCCCGGCTGGTGATCCGCCGTGCGGTCCGCCCCATCGTTCGCCACGTCCACCGTCTGGCGCAGCAGCTCGGCGACGTCCACCAACAGGCGCAGGTCGAGGCCGGCGGCCTGTCCGTGGTGCAGCACCAGGTGGCTGCACAGGTGCAGGAGCTGGGCCTCCGCGCCGAGCATCAGCGTCGCGCTGCCGTTGATGTGGATTGGCCGGGCGGTCTCCCAAAACCAGGCCATCGGGATGCGGCGCTGGTAGTGCGGCGCATTGATCAGGTGCCAGTGCAGCTCGATCGCGACCTCGACCGGTCCCGCGCGCTGTAGCATCAGCTCGTTTTCGAACTCCAGGGTCGCGGCGAGGTCGGTCGGGTTCGACCAGGCGTAGCCGTTGGCGCACAGGACGCGATCGGCCGCGGCCGCCCGGTCGTGCGGCACCAGCACGTCGAGGTCGTTCATCGGCCGCTGGCCCAGGCTGGGGTAGATCGACTCGATCAGCGCCGCGCCCTTGAGCACCAGGGTGGGGATCCCGGCCGCCGCGAGCCGCCCGACGGCATCTTCCAGCGCGGCCAGCATCAGCGTATTGCGCACCGCGTACCCGGCATAGGCCTGCCGCAGCTCCGCCAGCAGCTCCCTCGGGACGCCGGGCTGGTCGCACAGGACCGGGTAGGCCAGACCATCGAGCCGCGCGTCGACCAGCGCCTGCCGCAAACCGTCCCAGGTCACCCGGCCCGACGCGATCGCGCGCCAAACCTTGCTCAGCGCGGCGGGATCGTGGCGCGCGCACAAGCAGGCGAGGACGCAGTTGGCCAGGTCGCCGGAGGCGTCAACGGGCGCCTGCCGAGGTGTGCTGGCGGCTCCATCGGTCATGCCGCCGCTCATCCTGACCCCGCCAGCACCGGCGGCCCGGCCTCGAGCTGCCGCATCTGCGCGACCCAGGCCTGGGCGTAGGGACCACCCCGGGCCAGCAGCGCGCCATGTGAACCGGATTCGACCACGCGGCCGGCGTCGATCACGTGGATGCGGTCGGCGTGGCGGGCGGTCGTCCAGCGATGGGTGATGATGATCGCCGTGCGCCCGCGCACCAGCGCCCGCCAGCGATCGAGCCAGTCGGCCTCGGCCCAGGGGTCCATCGCGCTGGTCGGCTCGTCGAGGACGATCAGGCGGGCCTCGCGCAGGTAGGCGCGCGCGAGGGCCAGGCGCTGCCATTCGCCGACGCTGAGGTCGGTACCGGCGTCGAACCAGGTGCCGAGCGGTGTGGCGTAGCCCTGCGGCAGGCGCGCGGCGAGCGTGTCCGCCCCGGCGGCAACGGCGGCCCGGCGGATCTCCGCGCCCTCCGGCGCCAGGCCCAGGCGGCCCATGGCGATGTTCTCGGCAAACGTGGCGTTGTACTCGACGGGCGTCTGGAACAAGACCGAGAGCTGGCGCCGCAGGTCGTCCAGGCGCAGGCGGCGCAGGTCGATGCCGTCCAGGGTGATCGCCCCCTCGGTCGGATCGTAGAAGCGGCACAGGAGCTTGATCAAGGTGCTCTTGCCGGCGCCGTTGGGCCCGACGATGGCGGCGACCTGCCCGGCGGGGATGTCCAGGTCCAGCCCCTCCAACACCCCGCGCTCGCCGCCGGGATAGGCGAACGACACCTGCTCGAAGCGAACGCTCGGGCCGATGGTCCGCGGGACGACGACAAGCGGGACGCCGGCGGCCGAGCCGTTGGTGGCCGGGAGCACGGACGAAGCGAAGGCTGGAGCCGTCGCCCGTCCGTTGGCGGTGCCCTCGCCGGGAGCACCGACATCGGGACCGCCCAGCTCCACCGGCTCCGCCGGATCGACCACGCGCGGCCGGAGCGCCAGGAACTCGAACAGGTCGCCGACGAAGCGGGTGTTGGCGTAGACCTGGCCCAGGTTGCCGAGCAGGGTGCGGGCCAGCGACTGGCCCTGGTTGAAGGTCTGGTAGAACAAGGTCAGGTCGCCCAGGCTGGCGGTGCCGACGAGCGTCCGCCACAGCATCCAGGCCATCACCGCGCCGGTAACCAGCATCGCCAGGCCACCCGCGACGAGCTCGGACCGGGCCTGGGCGGTGGCCAGGCGCAGGTTGGCGGCGCGCAATTCCGCCCGCAAGCCGTGGAACCGGGCACGGAAGTGCGGCGCGAGACCATACAGGCGCAGCTCGGCCGCCGGCTCGCGTTCGGTGAGCAGCCAGTCGTAGTACCAGCTCCGGCGCTCGGCGGGCGTGGTCTCGCGGCGCCAGGCGTGGCGCAGCAGGGTGTGCCGCACCGTGACGAAGGCCGCCGGCACGACGCCCAGCGCGAGCAGCACCGGCAGCCAGCGGCCGTAAGGGATGAGAACCAACATCAACCCGGCCAGCGTCAGGCTGCTCTTCGCGACCTCGCCGAGGCTGTCGAGCATCGCCAGCGGCCGATAGCCGGCTTCGGCGCGGGCGCGGTACATGTGGTCGTGGTAGTCCGGCTGGTCGTAAAACGCCAGGTCGGCGGCCACCGACTGGTCCTGGATCAAGGTCGAGATGTGGTCGCGCACCCGCTCGGACTGGTCGGCGCGGACCAGGTGGCTGGCGGTCTGCGCGAGCTGGCCGAGCACGGCGACGACGGCGATGCCGGCCGCGGCGGCGATCGGCAGGCGGGCATCGGCGGCGGTCGCGGCATCACCCGCCTCGATCACCGCGACCAGGCCGTTGACCGCCGCGCGCGTCAGCCAGATGCCGATCACCGGCAGGATGCCTTCAACCACCAGCAGGACGCCGGCCGCCGCGGTCTGCCGCGGCGCGGCGTCCCACACCAGGCGCAGAGCTCGCGCCAAGGCCGAGGCGGATTGCCGGAGGGTGGTGAGGGTGAGTGGGGGGGGTGATGGCATGGGTAGAGAGTATTGAAGCGCTTCAGAGGATGAATCCCCTCTCCCGCTTGCGGGGGAGGGGTGGGGTCCCCGACGCGCCTGCCGTTGGCGCGTTGGGGTGCAGGGGTGCGGGGTCCCCGACGCGCCTGCCGTTGGCGCGTTGGGGTGCAGGGGTGGCCGAGCGGAGCGAGG
>CAZCJG010000232.1:0-8025 GCA_964498575.1 uncultured Anaerolineales bacterium
ATGGCGCCCTCGGATGGCGTAGATCCGGCTGCGATCGACCGGCGCATGGAACTGCGGCGCGGCGGCTTCGTGGATCACGCGCACCCGATCCGCCACACCGGGGAAGCGCCGGATGATCGCCGCGCGGGTGGACTCGGACACCGCGATGATCGCGGCCGCCCGCCGGATCGAGCCCGGCAGCCAGCGTGCGACCATCAGGCGCTCGCGCCAGGGATACCATCCGGGATAGTCGAGCGGCGTCAGGTCGTGCACGGTCAGGACGCAGGGGATGGGGCAGGTCCGCGGCGCCCGCCCGGTGGTGAAGTGGGCGAGATCGACCGGCCGCGTGCTCAGCATTCCCGGCACCACCCAGCGCTGCCAGAGGAGCGTCGGCCGGAGCGCACGGCCGGGTGACAAGGCGGCGTGGTCAGGGAGCGGGGGCAGCTCGCCGCGCCGATTGGTCAGAACGAACCAGGCGACCTCTGCCGGAGGCGCGTGCTCGACAATTTGCTCGACATAACGACTCATGCCCGCGCCGCCGCGCCGCCACGGGCTGGCGTCGATGGCGACGCGCAGGCGATCACGCATGACCGCCGGGCACGCCCCGCGATCGCGGCCGGTCCAGCCGCGCCACCCCTCCGACCTCCGCGATGAACGCCACCTCGGCCATCCCGAGGAACAGGCCGGTGGCGACGAGGCCCGGTCGACTGCACAGCACGCCTTCCAGGCCGGCGGGATCGTCGATGCCTTCCGGGAAGCGGCAGTCGAGCACGAACAGCCCATCGTCGGTCGTCAAGGGATTACCCGCGCTGTCCAGGCGCAGGCGTGGGGCGGCGCCCAGCGTGCGCAGGGGTTCCACATGTGTTTGCCAGCCGAACGGGACCACCGCGACCGGCAGCGGCGCGCGCGTGCCGAGTCGCGCCACCCGCTTGCCGCCGTCCGCGACGACGACGAAGCGCCGCGCCGCCGCCGCGACGATCTTCTCGCGCAGGAGCGCGCCGCCGAGGCCCTTGATCAGGTCGAGCTCGGAGGACACCTCGTCCGCGCCGTCGATGGTCAGGTCGAGCAGCGGCCGCTCGGCCAAGCTGACCAGCGGGATGCCGCGGGCCCGCGCCAGCCGCTCGGTCGCCAGCGACGTGGGCACGCCGACCACGCCGGCGAGGTCGCCCTCCGCCAGGCGCCGGCCGATGGCCTCGATCGTGTAGCGCACCGTCGACCCGGTGCCAAGCCCGACCGCCATCCCGGTCTCGACCAGCGCCGCGGCGGCCTCGCCGGCCCGGTGTTTGAGGTGCTCGATGTCAAGGGTTGTGGAAGGCATCGTCGATTGCTCCGGAAGGCGCGGGATTCGGGGCGTCAAGGCCCCGGGGAGCGCGAGAGTTGGGTGTTCAAGCTCTCGGTGAGCATGAGAATTGGGCTTCCAGCCGCGGCTCGCGTGCCGCCGTTGCCGCGCCGCCGCCGGCCCAGACACGGGGCAGTATACCACGCCACACACCCCGTCACTGCCACCCCATGCTACAATCCGACCCCATGTGGATGAGCTACGACGATTTCGCCGATCTGACCTTCGCGGCGCTGGACGGCCTGCCGGACGAGGTGCAGGCATGGATGGAGAACGTCCAGGTCGTGGTCGAGGACTGGCCGACCCGCGCCCAGCTCCGCGCGGGCGAGGTCCCGCCCGGCGACACCCTGCTCGGCCTCTACGAAGGCATCCCGCGGACCGCTCGCGGCGGCGACTACGGCATGGTGCTGCCCGACAAGATCACGCTCTTCCGCGGCCCGATCCTCGAGATCTGCGCCGGCCCCGTCGAGGTCGCGCGCGAGGTCCGCCACACTGTGATGCACGAGCTCGCCCACCACTTCGGCATCGACGATGATCGGCTGGAGGAGCTGGGAGCGTACTAGCATGGCGCGGGGGACGTACGGGCGTGGCGTTGAGGGTGTTCTAGCATGAAGTCACCGCCGTCCGACATGCCATCAGACATCGGGATCGCCTCATCGACCACCCTGCGCAACCTCACGCTGACCTGGGGCGCACGGACCTACGTGATGGCGATCCTCAACCTCACCCCGGACTCGTTCTCCGGCGACGGTCTTGCCGCTGATGCCGGGGATCTCGCCGCCGACGTCCACGATGCCGCCGACCCGTCCGCGGGGCGGGTGATCGACCGGGCGGTCGACCGCGCCGCCCTGGCGATCGCCGAGGGCGCTGACATCCTGGACGTCGGCGGCGAGTCCACGCGGCCCGGCGCCCGGCCGGTGGAGGTGGACGAGGAGCTGGCGCGCGTCGTTCCGGTGATCCGGGCGCTCCGTGCACGCTTCGACGTGCCGATCTCCGTCGATACCTCCAAGGCCGCGGTCGCCGTCGAAGGACTGGACGCCGGCGCCGACCTGGTCAACGACGTCTGGGGCCTGCGGGCGGATCCCGACCTGGCCGGGCTGGTCGCTCGCCGCGGCGTGCCGGTGATCATCATGCACAACCGCTCCGCGCCGGCCGACGTGGCGGTCGCCGAGCGGGTTGGCGGCTTCTACGCCCGGGCGGACTATGCCGACCTGATCGCCGACGTCCGCCGCGAGCTCCGGGTGTCGGTCGAGATCGCGCGGCGGGCCGGGATCGCGGACGCGCGGATCATCCTCGATCCGGGCATCGGGTTCGGCAAGACGCCGCCGCAGAACCTCGAGCTGCTCGACCGGACGGACGCGATCCGCGCGCTGGGCTTCCCCATGCTGGTCGGCCCGTCGCGCAAGAGCTTCATCGGGCTGACCCTGGACCTGCCACCGGACGACCGGGTCGAAGGCACCGCCGCTGCCGTGGCGGTGGCGATCACCCGCGGCGCCGACATCGTCCGCGTCCACGACGTCCGCCCGATGGTCCGCGTCGCGCGGATGACCGACGCCATCGTGCGGCGCGCGGTGTCAAAGCCATAGATCAGAGCTAGTCATCCTTCAGAGCCATTGAAATCGGAGGGAGCCGATGTCCCGCTATGCCATTCGCGACGAGATCCACGCGCTCGATCCCGAGCGCGACCACCAGCGCATCGTCTATCTGCTCAGCGCCTACGAGTTCCCGTTCGACCTGACGCGCTCGCTGGAGTTCGCGCTGTTCCGAACCTTCGCCTCGGCCCGCATCTCCGGCATCCTGGCGGGAACCGGCGAGTTCACCGAGCGGGCGCAGAAACGCTACGACGACACCGACATCATCATCAGCGAGTTCACCGAGCACGGCTACGACAGCGAGCGCGGCCGCGCGGCGATCCGCCGGATGAACCAGATCCACGGGCGCTTCCCGATCTCCAACGAAGACTTCTTGTATGTCCTCTCGACCTTCGTCTTCGAGCCGATCCGCTGGATGGAGCGCTTCGCCTGGCGGCCGATGACGCGCGGCGAACAGCTCGCCCAGTTTCTCTTCTGGCGCGAGATCGGCCGCCGCATGGCCATCCACGACATCCCGCCGACCATCGAGGCCTTCGAGCAGTACAACCTTTCCTACGAACGCGAAAACTTCCGCTTCGCGGATTCCAACCACAGGGTTGCCGCCGCCGTGCGCGATCTCTTCTTGAGCTGGCTCCTCCCGCGGAGCCTGTGGACGCTCGGCGAGCCGGCGGTCTATGCCCTGATGGACGAGCGGCTGCTGACGGCCTGCGGCTTCCCCCAGCCCTCGCCCGCGATGCGCCGCGCCGTGGAGGGGGCCATGCGCCTGCGCGCGCGCACGATCCGCCACCTGCCCGCGCGCCGCAAGCCGCGGATGCGTACCCGGATGAAGCAGCCGTCCTACCCGGAAGGCTATCGGATCGAGGATCTGGGACCGCCCGCATGACCATCATGTGCCACCGGACTGAGGATCACGCGCTGCCAGCCTGATCGACACCCGCGCCCGCACGGGGAACGGCTATATCTCGACATAACGAACAAGCCTTGACCGCGGAAGCCGTGACCTCGCGCAGGTTGCCGTGCGGGTTCGGTTGTGGTAAGGTCGCTGCCGGTGAAAGCATGAGCGAAGCCGGGGGCCCCACGACGGGGATGGATGCGCGTGTGCCCGAGTTCGAGATCTTCGGGTCGCGCCAGCTCACGAGCTGGCTGGCGGGCGAGGGGGCGAGCATCGCGCTCACCAGCCTGGGCACGGGCCGGCTGGTGCTGGTCAATGTCGAGCCGGACGGGACCTTGAAGGCCTTCCAGCGGATCTTCGACCGCACGACCGGCCTGTGGGCGGACGGGCAGACGCTGTACCTCGCCACCCTCTACCAGCTCTGGCGCTTCGAGAACGCCTTGCCGGCGGGCGGGCGGACCGCGGACGGCGAGGATCGCCTGTTCGTGCCGATGACCGCCTACACCACGGGCGACGTGCAAATGCATGACATCGCCGTTTCCGGTCGCGGAGCCGCGCAGACACAGGACGGCGCGGCGGGTGGTGACCAGAGCGTGGTCTTCGTCAACACGCTGTTCGACTGCCTGGCGCGGCCGAGCCCGACCCACAGCTTCACGCCGATCTGGCAGCCGCCGTGGTTGGATGGCTTGGCCGCGGCGGATCGCTGCCACCTGACCGGTTTGGCGATGATCGACGGTGCGCCGGCTTACGTGACCTGCGTGGGCTACGGCGGTGGGCGGAGCCCGGCGGACGGGCGCCGGCAAGGCGATTGGCGCGCGCGGCTTGCCGACGGCGGCGCGGTGATCGACGTGCGCAGCGGACGGGCTGTCGCCACCGGGCTGTCGCTGCCGCGTTCCCCGCGCTGGCACCAGGAGCGGTTGTGGCTGCTGTGCGCGGGGACGGGCGAGCTGGGCTACCTGGACCTGGAGGCGGGGCGCTTCGAGCCGGTGGCCCTGTGCCCAGGCTACCCGCGCGGCCTGGCCTTCGTCGGCGGTTGCGCGGTGGTGGGCACGTCCAGGCCGCGGGCGGGCCGCGGCTTCGAGGATCTCCCGCTCGGCGAGCGGTTGCGGGCGCGGCGGGCCGAGCCGCGCTGCGGGCTGTCGGTGATCGACCTGGCGAGCGGCGACACGGTCCATTGGGCGCGCATCGACGGGCAGATCACCGAGATCGCCGACGTGGCGGCGCTGCCGGGCGCGCGGCGGCCGACGCTGATCGGCCTGCGCGGCGACGAGGTCCGGCGGACGCTGCGGATCGGCGATCCCGCGCCGCTCCTGCCGCTGCGGGTGGTGTGACGTGGCCACGCCGCGCGCCGCCGAGAGCCTGATCTACACCGCCGCCAGCCGCGAGCAGCCGGAGCAGCGGCTGGACATTCTGGCCTCGCCGGGCTTCATGGGCTGGATGATCGCCCAGCGGCTGAGCCTGGCGGTGACAACCTACCAGATCGGCAAGCTGCTGCTGCTGGGCGCCCAGCCCGACGGGCGGCTGGGGCTGGCCGAGCGCACCTGGAACCGCTGTATGGGCCTGGCGATCGCCGGCGCCGGGGCGAGGCAAGCGCAGACGATGTACATGAGCACGCTCTACCAGCTCTGGCGCTTCGAGAACGCGCTGCCGCCCGGCGGGGTGACGCCCGATGGGCACGACCGACTGTTCGTGCCGCAGATGGCCCATACCACCGGCGACATCGACGTCCACGACATGGCGGTGGAGCGCGGGGGACGGCTGGTCTTCGTCAACACGCTTTTCGGCTGCCTGGCGACGGTGGACGAGGCGCACAGCTTCGTTCCCCTGTGGCGGCCGCCCTTCCTCTCCAAGCTGGCGGCGGAGGACCGCTGCCACCTCAACGGCCTGGCGCTGCGCGACGGCTGGCCGGCCTACGTCACCGCCGTCAGCACGTCCGACGTCGCGGACGGCTGGCGCGACCACCGGCTCGAGGGCGGGGTGGTGATCGACGTCCGGCGCGACGCCATCGTCGCCACCGGCCTGTCGATGCCCCACTCGCCGCGCTGGCATCGCGATCGGCTGTGGCTGCTGAACGCGGGGAGCGGAGAGGTGGGGTGGATCGACCCGGCGCGCGGCGCCTTCAAGCCGGTCGCGTTCTGCCCCGGCTTCCTGCGCGGCCTGGCCATCGCGGGCGACTTCGCGATCGTCGGCTCGTCCAAGGCGCGCGAGAACCGCACCTTCAGCGGCCTGGCCCTGGACGACGCGCTGCGCACGCGCGGCGCCGAGGCGACCTGCGGCCTGTACGTCATCGACCTGCGGCGGGGCGAGATCGCGCACTGGCTACGCTTCGAGGGCATCGTCGACGAGCTGTACGACGTCGTCGCGCTGCCGGGCGTCCTCCGGCCCGCCGCGGTCGGCACGCGCTCGGACGAGATCTGCCGGACGGTGACCATCGGTCCGAGCCAAGGCTGAGCCGCCGTGCGGCGTGAGCCCTGCGGATCGCCATGCGCCCGTCACCGGGCTCGCGAGATCTTGACCCGCGCGCGTCAATCCATTCTGGCGAACAGATCCGTCGCGCCTGTCCACATTCGCCCGGCTCGTGCATCGTCTCTGCAATGAGTACGCCCGCCCCGTCGTCCGCCCTGGACATTGTCGCCCTGGACGCCGCCGTCGATCGTGAGTCCGGCTATGCCGCGCTGGTCGAGCAGCATGGGGCGGGGATATTCCGCCTGCTGGTCGCGATGGTCGGCGACCAGGCCGCCGCCGAGGACCTGACGCAGGACACCTTCCTGCGCGCCTACGAGCAGTGGCACCAGCTCCGCGGATCGGACACCGCGCGCGGCTGGCTTTACACCATCGCGGCCAACCTGGCCCGGCAGCACCTGAGGCGCCTGAAGCGATGGTCATGGCTGCCGTGGGACAGCGTGGAGTATCGGGCCGAGTCGGGCGTAAGCGGCGACCCGGCCGGGCTTGGCGAGATCAGCCCGATCCTCGATCAACTGAAGCCCGAGGACCGCGCGGTCCTGATCCTCATGGGAGTGCTCGACTTCACCGCGCCCGAGGCAGCCGCGACGCTCGGCATCAGCCATGCCGCCGCGACCAAGCGCTGGCAGCGCGCCAGCGCCCGCTTCCGTGCCGTCTCGGCGATGGAGGAATCCCATGCGATGTGATCAGGCCCGGCGGGCGATCGGCGCCCTGGGCGGTGGCGACGTGCCGCCCGCGGACCTCGCACGCCATCTCGACACCTGCGCCGCCTGCACCGCCGTGCTCGACGAGCACCGGCGCGGGATCGCGGCGATCAAGGCGCTGCCCTGGCCTGAGCCAAGCTCCGACCTGGTCGCGCGGCTGAGGCAGCCCGAGCTGTTGCGGCCCGCGGCAGGGCTGGATCACGCGCGTGAGAGAAATCCCACCGCCGGATCCGGCGGCGTCGCCCGCGACCAGACCGCCCGGGGCGAATCAGCCGCGCCGCGTCAGGTGCCGACGGTGGCCCGACGTCGCTGGCGCGGGGTCGAGGCCCTCGCCGCCGGGATCGTGCTGCTCCTGGCGGGCGGGCTGATCCTCCTGCAGCGATACGCGATCCCGCCGGCTTCGCCACGAACGTCCTCCGGTACCGCGACCACGCCGGCCGGCAGCGCGACGCCTGCCGCCGTGGTGACGCGCATCGGGGACGGAGGCGGTTGGGCGCTGACCGAGTTCCGCGGCGTGGCCGGGCGCCCGATCGAGTTGCCGCTGGATGCCGGCTGGGAACGGGCCGACGACCTCCGATGCCGCCGGGTCTGGGCGGAGCTGGGGGATGGGACCGTGCGCGAGCTTGCGTGCCATGCCCTGCCGCCCGATGCCTATCCCGCTTTCCCAAGTGACGCTCGGTACACAATCACCCACACCTATGCGACCGGAACGTACTTCCCTCAGCTCCACATGGTGCGGACCGATGGCGCAGCGCTGGTCCAGACCGTCGCCCAGGTGATCATCGCGCCGACGCCGCCGCGCTCGCGCGGCGCGGAGCTGCTGCGAATGCGACCGCTCTACGTGGCGCTGGCCTTGGTCGCGCTCGGCTTGCTCTGGGCGAAGCGGCGGCGGGCCAGGGACCGTTGGCTCGGTGTGGGGCTGGCCCTGGTCGCCACCACCGTGCTCGGCATGGCGCTCATCAGCGTTCTCACGCCACGGACCTTCGACGATCTCAACGCGCTGCGCGGCCAGGTCGGTCTCGATCCGCTCGATCCGGCCTCGCCGCTGGTGGATAC
>CAZCJG010000233.1:0-7948 GCA_964498575.1 uncultured Anaerolineales bacterium
CAAAATCCGGTGGGGTAACACCCGTGTGGGTTCGACTCCCACCCTCGGCACTCGGCGGTCGGCTCAGCGTATCGCGCCCCATGGATGAGGGCGCGATTTTGCTTTAAGGCGCCGTTAACGCGTGGATTTTGGAGGCGTTCGCGGGAAAACTTATACTTTCGGGCGTTGAACGACGGCAGGTCGAACAACGCCGAGGTCTGGTTGACATGTCTGTGCTAGTACTCAACGCCTCCTACGAACCTCTCAACGTCGTATCGACGCGGCGGGCCGTGGTGCTCCTGCTCAAGGACAAGGCCCAGATCGTCGAGGCGGCGGAGTCCGCCCTGCGCTCGGAGCGGATGGCGCTGCCCGAGCCGCTGGTGATCCGCCTGGTCGCCTACGTGCGCATTCCGCACCGCTGGCGCCTGCCGGTGTCGCGGCGCGGCGTGCTGGCGCGCGACGGCTACACCTGCCAGTACTGCGGCCGGCAGCCAGGGCGCAAGGGCCTGACGATCGACCACGTCGTGCCGCGCTCGCAGAGCGGGCCCAAGAGCTGGGAGAACCTGGTCACGGCCTGCATGCCCTGCAACCGCAAGAAGGGCGGGCGCCGGCCCGAGGAAGCGAGCATGCGGCTCATGGCCCCGCCGGTGATGCCGCGCTACATCGCGGTCGCCTTCATCGCGAACGGGGCGCGCCATTCGGCGTGGGAGAAGTACTTCCACGAGAGCGGCCTGGTGCTCCCGCCGACGGAGGCGGAGACCGAGGGCGCCGGCCAGCCCGAATGAGCCGCATCCTCGTCGTCGAGGACGATGCCACGCTGCGCACCACGCTGGCGCTGACGCTGGAGGCGCATGGCTACGCCGCCGACGCGGTGCCCGACGCGAGCGGGTTGATCGACTACGTGCGCCAGAACGGCCCGCAGCTTGTCATCCTGGACGTGATGCTGCCGGGCCTGGACGGGCTGACGGCCTGCCGCGCGCTGCGGACCGCCGAGCTGGACGTGCCGGTGTTGATGCTGACGGCTCGCTCGGGCGACCTCGACAAGATCGTCGGCCTGGAGTCGGGCGCCGACGACTACGTCACCAAGCCGTTCAGCACGGGCGAGCTCCTGGCGCGGGTGCGCGCGCTCTTGCGGCGGACGCCGACTTCGCGCACCAACCGGCTGGAATGCGGCGACTTGGTGATCGACCTGATCGCCCGGCGCGCGACGCGCGACGGTCAGGAGCTGAAGCTGACCCACAAGGAGTTCAGCCTGCTCGCCGAGCTGGTCCGCAACCGCGGCGTGGTCCTCAGCCGCGACCTGTTGCTCGAAAAGCTGTGGGGTTACGACTACCTCGGTGACAGCCGGACGGTCGACGTGCACATCCGCTGGCTGCGCCAGAAGATCGAGCCCGATCCGTCGGTCCCCGAGCGGATCGTGACCATCCGCGGAGTGGGGTATCGGTTTGACGGGTGAGGCTGTCGCCCTCGCCCTGACCGTGCTCGTTGCGCTCATGGTTGGTGCCGCCATCGGCCAGCGCCGGAGGCGTGGGCGCGCGCTGCGCGACGCAGCGCAACGGGCCGCGCAGGTCGGGCACGACCTTGAGGCTGCGCGGGGCGAGGCGGCGCGCACGCAGCGGCTGTTCGAGGCGGCCGGGCTCGCGGTCAGCGACGCGGTGATGCTGGTCGACGCGCGCGGGCAGATCCAATGGGCGACGCCGACGGCCCGTGCCTGGTTCCACCTGGCGGCCGGCGACCCGCCGACCCTGATGGCGGCCGTGCGCTCGGTCGACCTGCAGGACATCGTAGAGATGGCCGGCGTCGGGCAGCCCGAGGTGGCCAGCGTCCACATCTCGGGCCGCGCCTACCGCGCCAGCGTGGTCAAGCTCGCGGACGGCGGCGCGGTGGTCGCCCTGCGCGACGACACCGAGCTCGAGCGGCTGGCGCGGGCCCGGCGCGACCTGGTGGCCAACGTCTCGCACGACCTGCGCACTCCCTTGACCTCGATCGGCCTGCTGGCCGACTCGCTGCTCACGCCGTCCTTCGACGATCCAAGCCGCCGCGAGGCGGTGGTGGCGCAGATTCGAGACCAGATCGCCACGCTGGAGGCGCTGGCGGATGGCATGGTCGAGCTCAACCAGCTCGAGAGCGGTCGCGCGCTCCTGCGCCTGCAGTCCGAGCCGCTGGCCGAGCTGGCGCGGGCGGCGGTCGATGCGATCGCGCCCCAGCTCGCCGAAGGCCAGGTCCAGGCGCTGCTGGACATCCCGCCGGACCTGCGGGTCCTCTCCGACGGGCCGCACGTGGTGCGCGTGCTGACCAACCTCCTGGACAACGCGCGCCGCTTCTCGCCCGCGGGCGGCGTTATTCGGATCAGCGCCGGACCGGGCATGGATTCGGACCAGGTGGAGGTCGCTGTCAGCGACGAGGGGCCGGGCATCCCGCCGGGCGACCTCGAGCGCATCTTCGAGCGTTTCTACCGCGGCGATCGCGCCCGCACACGCCGCAGCGCCGGGCTAGGGCTGGCCATCGCCCGCCACGTCGTCACCGGCCACGGCGGGCGCATCTGGGCGGAGAACAACCGCGGGCGAGGGGCGACGGTGCGGTTTACGTTGCCGGCGGGTTAGGGATCCCCTGGCTCGTGCCGGAAGCTCCGGCGTACAGCACGGCGGTCCGCCGCTCGGCCTGCAAGCGCTCCGCGAGCGCCATCAGGCGGCGTTTGCCCGCTTCGACCGTTGCCGGTGAAGGTAACGGTGCCGGCGCGTCGTTCCAGTGGATGGCCGGATCGGGCCAGGCCAGGGACCAGTCCGCCGCCGCGGCGTATGCCCAACCGGGCGCATCTATGCGCCCGGCGGGGGCCGCGTGCGGCTGGCGCGACCAACGGCGTGACCCACTTGTGGCCAAGGGGAGCATGGCGAGCCAATCCTGAGACGTTTCGTTGCGCGCGAGCGTGGCAGCCGTGGTGTTCATGCTGCCAGTATCGGTCGCCTCGCTGATGGGCGCGTGAGGCGTGGATAAGCCGTCGGTGAAGCACAGCGGGGCGGAAGCGGCCTTGGCCCCGGAAACGCCGTCCTCCGGCGAGCGAGTGACCTGGACCTCGGGGGTGGCCAGGGTCGCCGTCCCGGTCGCCGCTTCGGTGGCGGCCTCGGCCGTGGGCGTGCTGTACGGGGCGAGGCCGCGCCCGGGGCTGAGCAGGAACGCCCCGGCCGCCAGCGCCACCGCCGCCGCGCCCACCAGCGTCATCTCGGTGAGGCGTCCGAAACGCGGCAGGGACCAGGCCCGCCGCCGACGGGCCGGCTGCGCGTCGAACGCGTCGGCCACGCGGCGCTCGAGCCCGCCGACGAAGGCCGGGCGCAGTGATGGGACCGCGCGGGCCGTGGCCGGCGCCAGACGCTCCGCCAGCTCCGTCAGCGCGCCGGCTTCGTCACCCCAGGCGCGGCGGATCGCGGCGGCATCGACGCCGGTCGCGGCCGCGGCGAGCGCGGTGTCGACGGCTTCGGCGGAGCGCAGGTCGGCCGGTGTGTAGCGGAGCTCGGCGACCTCGGTGGCGTGTTCCTCGAAGCGCGGGCTGCTTTCAGGCTGCATCGTGTCCATCCTCGTCTAGTCCATCCGGGTCCCGCGATCCGCCGGGGTCCAGGCCGCGCGCGATCTCGGCCGCGCGCCGCAGGGCGCGGTGTTGCAGGACCTTGACATTGCTCTCGCTGAGGCCCAGCTCGTCGGCGGTGTCGCGGATCGATCGCCCGTCCATGATTCGGTAACGCAGGATCGTCCGATAGCGCTCCGGCAGCTCGGCGAGCACGGCGCCGCCCAGCTCGGTGCCGCGCGAGATCGCGCCGATCCGCTCGTCGTCGTCGGCCGTGGACTCGGCGTCCAGCCCGACCGGCGCAGCGGTCGCAAGCACGTGGCCATTTGCGGAAGCCCGGGCGTCCGTGGCGTACCCGAGGTCCTCGATGGCGGCGCGCGCCTGATCGAGCTCGACGGTCGCGGGCTGGTGGCCGTTCCTTCGCCAGTGATCCCGCACCTGGTTGTGCGCGATGGCGTAGAGCCAGGTGCGGAAGCTGGACTGGCCGCGGTAGCCGCCCAGGGCGCCGACCACGCGCAGGAAGGTCTCGCTGGTGACGTCCTCGGCGTCCTGGACGCTGCCGAGCTGGTTGTAGGCATAGCCGTAGATCTCGCTGACGTAACGCTGGTAGAGTTGAACCATCGCGCCGCGATCGCCGCGTTGGGCGCGATGCACGAGCGTGTCATCGGTGGGGGGAGCGCTGCGGATCATCGGCGTGATTCAGGTCTCGGCATGGTGGACGGGGGCGGGTTACGCGACGGGTGGCCGGCGATCTCGGCCGACGCGTGTCGCCAGTAATGATAGGCGCGATCGCGCCGGAAAACCTTACCGTGGCATCAGCCAAGCCGCAACCCCACCCCGTGGCGCAGTGTTGGCAGAAACCTGGCAGACCCCTGGCGGAAACCCGTGGCGGCCGGCCCGCCTTTGCGGCGATACTGTTGGTGTCAACGATCACAACCCGATCGATCCACCCAACCTCCCTGGAAAGGAACCCCACCATGTATCGCACCTTCCGTACCAAACTCGTCCTGGCGGCGCTGGCCGCCCTCACCTTCGGCGCGCTGCGCATGTCCGCCCGCGCCTTCGCCCAGGCCGACGATCCCGCGGGACCGGTCGGCAGGCTTCTCCGGCGGCCAATACGGACCACAACCGGGTCAGGCGGGCGGCGTCGCGAGTGAGGCGTCGCCCGCTTGGCCGACTCTTTCCCAAGTATAATCCGACCAAGCGGGAGAAGACGATGGATACACGGAATCGATACAAGGTCATAGGACTATTTGCTCTGGCGCTGCTGTCGGTGCTGGTGGCCGCCGGCGGGCCGGGCGCGAGGCTCGAGGCTGTCGCCGGGCGGAAGGTGGATCGTGATCAGGAAACGCCGACGGTATCCCTGACGCCCGAAAGGCCCTGCATCCCGCCGCCGGGCGGAATGCTCGCGTGGTATCCGCTGGACGGCTCCTTCGATGATCGGGCGGAGGAGGCCAATGCCGGCCAGTGGCGTGGTGCTGGCGAGAGCGATGTGCCCGTCTTCCAGCTCGGGAAGGTCGGGACCGCTCTGGCGCTGGACGGCGTGGACAAGCATCACTACGTCGAAGTGGCGGATCATCCCGAGCTGGACTTCGGCGAGCGCGACTTCACCCTCGACGCCTGGGTCTATCCCGGGCCGGGATCGACCGGGCTCCGCACGATCGTCGACAAGCGCACTTTCTCGCCCACCCACGGCTATGCGCTGTTCACCGCCGACGGCCGGGTGGGGTTCCAGATGGCCGATGCCAGCGTACCCAACGATGCCTGCTCAACCGACCGCGAGCTGGCCTCGTGCACCAACTTCGATTCGGGCGTGGTGATCACCGAAGGGGCGTGGCACTTCGTCGCCGTCAGCGTGCGCCGGGCGGGCGGGGCCTTCTTCTTCATCGACGGTCAGGCGGTGCCCTTCGATGTCTCGATGCGCGCCCATGACCTCGGCAACACGGCGCCCCTGGGCATCGGCGGGCGCGCGGAGGGCGATGCCTTCTGGCACGGGATGCTGGACGAGGTCGAGCTGATCGGGCGCGCACTCGACGAGAGCGAAGTGCGCGCGATCTACGCGGCCGGCTCGGCGGGGAAGTGCAAGGAGCCGGGAATGACGCCGAGCTCGACGCCAACCCCAACCTCGACCCCTCCGATGCAGAAGGTCATCGGTGCCAACGAGGTTGTCAATCTTACGGTCATGAACGCATGCGGATTCGATGCCGATGGGTTTCGGTTTGAACTTTGGGGTGTCCAGGGGATCATAAGCAACTATTCGGTGCCGGACTTGTTCCAAGTTCAATGTGATGCAGCTAACCCACCTCCTCATTGTAACCCCTTTGTTCCACCCCCTATTCAACCTAACTTCAACCACAGCGCCAACACCATCACCCTGGAGTGGCAAAATCCGCCGACAAAGCTTCCGCGTCAAGCATGGGCGCACTTTGGCTACACGTTGCAGGACAACTCGACATTAAACACAAACCCGATGCATAAAATCAAAGCCGAGTTTCTATCGACGACCAGCTCGCCCCAGCAATGTGTGACAGTGAATTGGTCGAGTGCCTGGTCATATTACAGTGGTAAGGTGACGATCACTGTTTCGAACTACTTAGATAGCACAGTGTACCTTCGTCTCAGCGGGGTAGCAAGCGAGGATCCGGTGGCCTTGGGTGACTTGCTACCCTCGAATGGCAATTTAATGCGTAGCCTGGGCACCCCGGTGGCCTCGGCTGTCCTCAAAGCCGGTGATGAGCTACCCATCACGATCCAAATTAAAGAAGGCGATTGGGGTGTCGTACTGCTCGCCGATTGGTACGCGTACGACACTCAGCCACGCGAGCTCCTAGCGCAGGCCTTCCACGCGCGGTCCGTCGACACCGTCGTCGTGCAGCCGACAGTATCGCCGACATCGATGGTGACACCTACACCCTCGCTCCCACCTGTGCTGACGGAGACCTCGACCATGACGCCGTCATCCACATCAACTGAGTCGCCGTCTCCCACCGACACGCCGTCATCCACATCGACGCCATCACCATCACCATCACCCACCGAGACACCTGTGTCGCCGACTCCCACATCGACGCAGTCTCCTGCCGAGACTCCGACGTCGTCGCGGACCCCGTTGCCGCGAACGTGGATCTACTTGCCGTCGGTGGGCAATTGGCTCTCGCCGGGGGTCATTAGCAGGTCAGGCGCATACTGATATCCGTCCCCCGAAAGGCGGGGAGCTTGAATACAGGCTGCATAGCGTGCAAGGTCATGCAACTGTTCGACCATGCGCCGCCCCGCAAGACCCGAGAAACGTCTCCCGGGGCGTGGCCGTCCTCCCGAGCGTCGCCTTGGTAAGGGTAGCGGAACTCAGGTTCTTCTCCGAGGTGGCCATGGAGACTACGCGTCCAGTCAAAAACATTGCCGGCTAGATCCGTAACGCCTTCGGGCGTGTCGCCGTCCGGAAAGGTGCCGACCGGCGCCGGTCGGCGAACATGCGCCTCGGTGGTATTACCCATCATCGCGGCCGGCTCATCGCCATAGGCGTACCGCCGTCCCGCCGGCCCTCGCGCAGCCGCCTCCCACTCGGCCTCCGACGGCAGGCGGAACGGCCGGCCGGTCTGTGCGGCCAGCCAGTTGCAGTACGCCCGCGCCTCGAACCACGAAATGCCCACCACCGGCTGGGCCGGGTTGGTGAAGGCGCTGTCACGCCAGGTCTCGGGCGCGCGTTTCGGTCCGCCGGGCCATTTCTGAACAAGGTGTGCCTCGAACTCCTCGTCCGTCATCTTCAGCCGCGCCTGCCAGCCGCGAAAGATCGCCTCGGGTACACGCCCAGCCTTGTGCTTCTCGTCCAACAGATCCGGCTGTGCTAGAAACCGCTGCCGCCACTGCCGATAGTCCGATCGCGCCCCCTCCGCCGTCCCCTCCCCTCGCTGCCACGCCCGCGCCGCCGGCGTGTCCCACCAGCGCTCATCCTCGTAACCGCCCGCGGCCATGAACAGCGCCCATTCGGCGTTGGTCACCGGGAACTGGCCGATCCAGAAGGGTTCCAGCGTGACCAGGTGCCGCGGCCGCTCGTCGGGCGGACCGTCGTCGCTGCCGATGGGGTAGTCCCCGCCGGGGATGAGCACCAATGGCGGCAGGAGGTAGGCGCCGTGCGGCCCCGCCCGCCGCTCGAAGCGCGGATCGCCCAGCTCGCCCAACATCAGCCCCGCCGCGACCCGCGCCCGCAGGTCCGCCGCGGTGTCACGCGACCGCCGGGCGAGCCGCCAGGCGATGTCGCGCTTCACCTCCGGGCTGACCCGCGCCTCGGGCTGGGCCGCGCAGCGCCCTGCCAGCGGCAGGTTGACCTCCGCCAGCGCCGAGGCGAACGCGCCCGGGTCCGGACTCATCGCCGCCGCCAGCACCGCCGTCTCCTCCCAGCCCGTCGGCTCC
>CAZCJG010000234.1:0-7946 GCA_964498575.1 uncultured Anaerolineales bacterium
GACCACATCGAGCTCATCGGCCCGCCCCAGCGTGCCGACGCCGACGCCCGCAACTTCGTGCTCTGCCCCGGCGGGGCTTACGACCGCTCGCCCTGCGGCACGGGCACCAGCGCCAAGCTCGCCTGCCTGCTGGCAGACGGCAAGCTCCGGCCGGGCCAGGTCTGGCGCCAGGAGAGCATTACCGGCAGCTTGTTCGATGCCTGGACCGAGCCATCGACACCCACCGGCCAGGTACATCCGACGATCCGCGGCAGCGCTTTCATCACCGCCGAGGCCGTGTTGATCCTGGACGAGCGTGATCCCCTGTGCTGGGGACTGCGCTGATGAGATGCCAGGTTCAAGCGTGAGCTGGAAGTGGGTATGAGCAAGCAGGTTCTGATCGTCGGCGGCGGCGTTATCGGGCTGTGGTCCGCCTACTACGCCGTGCGCCGGGGCCATCGGGTCACGGTGGTCGAGCGCGGGCCGGCCGACCGCGGCGGCTGCTCTTTCGGCAACTGCGGCCTGGTCTCGCCGAGCCACGTCGTGCCGCTGGCCGCTCCGGGCATGGTGGCTGCCGGGCTGAAATGGATGCTCAGCCCCGAAAGCCCGTTCTACATCCGCCCGCGCCCCAGCCGCGACCTGGTCGACTGGGGCTGGAAGTTCGCTCGCGCCTCGACCGCCGAACGCGTCGCCCGCGCCGCCCCGCTGCTCGCCGAGCTGCTGCTGGCCAGCCGCGCCGGCTACCTCGCCTTCGCGGACGAGGCCGGCAACGACTTCGGCCTGGAAGAGCGCGGCGTCCTGATGCTCTGCAAGACCGAGCACCGGCTCGCCGAGGAGGCCGAGGTCGCCGTGCAGGCCCGTGCGCTCGGCATGGCGGCGGAGGTCCTGACGCCTGCGCAAACCGCCGCGCTGGACCCCGGCGTCCGCCTGGACATCTCCGGCGCGGTCTACTTCCCCGAGGACTGCCACCTCACACCCGCCCGCCTGATGGCGAGCCTGCAGAGGCGCCTGGTCGAGGCGGGAGTCGAGCTCCGCTGGGACACCGAGGTCACCGGCTGGCACATCGAACCGCCCGGCGGCGACCGCATCGCGGCGGTCCGCACGACCCGCGGCGACCTGACCGCGGACGAGTATGTCGTCTGCGGCGGCGCCTGGGCACCCGCGATCGTCCGCGACCTCGGGCTCCGGCTGCCGATGATGGCGGGCAAGGGCTACAGCCTGACCTTGCCTACCCCGCCCCGCCTGCCGGCGATCCCCGCGATCTGCACCGAGGCGCGCGTCGCGGTCACGCCGATGGGCGGCGCGCTGCGTTTCGGTGGCACGATGGAGATCGTCGGGCTGGACGAGTCGATCAACCCCGCCCGCATCCGCGGCATCGTCAAGGCGGTGCCGCGCTATTACCGGGACTTCGCGCCGGACGACTTCCGAGCCGTCCGGCCCTGGCGCGGCCTGCGCCCCTGCACGCCCGACGGCCTGCCCTATGTCGGCCGCTCCGCGCGCTATGCCAACCTCTCAATTGCCGCCGGCCATGCGATGCTCGGCATCAGCCTCGGCGCGGTCACCGGCAAGCTGATCGCGGAGCTGCTGTCGGGGGAGAGGGCGTCGATCTCGAGTGAGTTGCTGGGTCCGGAGCGCTACGGGGCCTGAATCACGGATGAACACGGAAGGCACGGAGGACACGGACGGGGTGCTGAGGTGGGGCAAGGTTGATGTTGATGTCGTCGGGTGGGGTGGGTTGGCTCTGGGTGAAGGGGAGGTAGGCCGAGAAGCGGAGGGTGGGGGTGGCGGTTGGGGGGATGGTGGGTGTTTGTGTGGGTGAGGCGGTGGTGGTTGAGGTGGGGAGCGGGGTGGGGATCGAGGTGGGAGATGAGATCGCGCTCGGCTCGGGGGTTGAGGTGGGCTCCGGGTTCATGCCGGGCGGCGTGGTTCGATTGGCGGTCAGGATGTCGTTGGGAAAGTCGTTCGCGGTTGGGTCGTCGCAAGCGGTCAGCCAGGTGGCTGACGAAAGCGTGAGCCTGGTTTCCTGGACATTCAGCACCGCGAACTCACTCTCGCCCTGCCTGCTTGCCGCGATGAGATAGGAACCATCGCCGCCCCAGGCGATGCTGGCGTAGGGACCGGAGCAGATCTCGGTGTGATAAGTGAAACATAGATCGTGAGTTATCGGGGAAATTTCTTGTCGTGCGACCTCGCGCACTCGAGCGCCATCTTCCAGGGTGAATATTGCGACGCGGTCCAGCAAGTTGGCGGCGAGCAGACCACGCGTGTAGCCACGCCGGCTGAACTCCACGCCTGCCACGATTTTTCCGGGACGGAGCACCATCGCGCGGGCGGTGCGCGATTGAAGGTCGGCCACCGCGATGCCCCCCGTCTCCCAAGTGTTGGTCGCGAGATAGCGCTCGTCGGCGCTCAAGGTGGCGTGGGCCCGCGCGAGGCGCGCGGTTGCATCGACGGGCTTGCTCACGGAGATGGGCATGATCGGAATCCGCGGCGCGATTTCGCTCATCGTGGCCACGTCGGCGGAGTAGACGGTTCCCGTGGTGGTCGGCACGTGGATCGTGCGACCACTGTCGGCGACGAAGACGCGGATGGGGGGGCCGTCGAGCGGGAGAGCACCTCTCGGCGGGCCGAGCTGATCGGAGCTGATCTCGCTGAGCCGGTACTTCTCGAGAGAGTATCGCGGGTTGAGGGGATCCGGGGCAAGGTCCTGGGTGGGGAGTAGCACGGTGTCGTCATCCGCCAGGACGGCATGGCCCGCGAGCAAGACGAGTCGCTCGCTGGACACCGATGACTCCTCCCAAGTGGGCGGGTCCGGCATGGTCTGCTTCAGGATCTTGAGGAACGGCAACTTCGGACTCGAGTTCGAGCTTAGCGCGGTAACGACGCGGAAGCCGTCGCTGCCGGCCAAGCGGCCCGGTGACACTTGGAACGCGCTGCGGAACAGCACCTGGCCGACCTTGTGCGCGGGACCCTGTAACCCGAACACCGTTATGGCGTCGCAACCAGGCACGTCGACGGCCCGATCTTCCGTCACGAACACCATGTTCTCCGCCAGGGGGGCGGCGACCTGGCTGCGCACCTCGCCCCCGGGAGCTCCGGTCAGTAGCAGTCCAAAGCAAAGGGCAAGCATGGGGCGGTGCATTCGCGGGTGTATCATAAGCCACGACCTGGATCACGGATGGCCCGGAAGGCGCTGATTTCTCTGGCTACCTGCGGGTGAAGCATAGCACGTGGGGCGCACCTGATCCCGCGTGGACTATCCGGCCGATCGAATCCCACCTCGCCCCTGGTGTAACGATCCCCCCTCGCCATCCGTCTCAACCTCCAAGCGAAGCCCGGGCGCTTGCGCGGAAGGGGTGGTGGAGACGATTGAAGCCGCTGTGGTTGAATGAAACGATACATCGCGGGCTGGCCGCCGCAACGCTGGCGATTATTCTGGCCGGCGTCGCGGGTAGTCTGGGTCTTGCCATCCCCAAGGCACCCCATTTGGCATTGTCATCGCGCCAGGGTACCGAGGTCCCCACTGCGGGTCCGACTAGTCCGATCACGCACACAGCGACAGCGACCGCCACTATGGCCGTCACCCCGAGTGGTGAGATCTCGGCCACAGCGACTGCCGCCATCACCGTTACCCCGACGAGTACGATCTCCGCCACAGCCACCGCGACCATTCCTGCCACCCCGACCAGCGGGATTGCCGGCACGGCAACCGCCACCATCACCGCCACCCCGACGAGCACGATCACCGCGACCGTCGCTGCCACACCGACCACAGCGATCCCAATCACCGCGACCACCACCGCCGTCGCGACGGAATCCGCTACATCGACACCCGTTGTTACAGCGGACATTTCGCCGACCAGGACACTGACGCCGACCGGAACACATACTCCGACGATCCCAATTGCCCCCACTGGCATCCTCACCACGACCCCGACCACGACATCCACTTTGTCCGTCACGTCCACGCCTTCGACTACCGCCACCCCATCCACCCCCACTCCGACCACCCCTCCCACAGGCCCCACCGGCACCACGGCACCACGGCCTACCGCCACGCGGCGACCACGGCGCCCGCTGCCGCTCTACCTGCCCTACTTGGCCCGCTCGGCCGACCTGATGCCGCCGCGGCCGCGGGTGTGGGGCACGCAGTTCGTGATGGAGATGATCGACCTCGAGGCGAACAACGCCGACCTGCGCGGCGAGCTGCCGCGGGCGCGCGCGGCGGGCATCGCGAGCGTGCGGACGATGGTGCGCTGGGACCAGGTCGAGCCGCAGAACACCACGCCGGATCGGTTCGACTGGCGGCGAATCGACCAACAGCTCGGCGCCTACAGCATCCAGGGGATCGACTTGCTCGTTTCCGTCGTCGGCTATCCCGGCTGGGCGACGCAGTACGGTTGCGGCGGTCGCCTCCTGCCCGGCATGGAAGGCGAGTGGCGCGAGTTTATGGGTGCGCTGGCCAAGCGCTACGGCAAGCCGCCCTACCGGATCGCCGCCTGGGAGATCGGCAACGAGCCTGACGGCATGTTGGTGATCGACAGCGAGGACCGCGGCCGCCCGCCCGGCTGGGGGCCCAGCGAGCCGGCGCCGCCCTACGGCGGCTGCTGGGCCGGGCGGGCGGCGGAGTACAAGGTCTTCCTCCAGGCGGCATACGAATCCGTCAAGGCGGTCGATCCGCGCATGCGCGTCACCCTGGGCGGGCTGGCCTATGTCGACGGCCGCTCCTCCGGCCGCAACGACTTCGACATCGAATTCCTCGACCAGCTCCTCGCCGCCGGCGGCGGGCCCTACTTCGACTTCTTCAACTACCACTGGTTCCCCGACTTCCCCTTCCAACCCGCCGGATACGTGCGCCACCGCGTGGTCACCGCCACCCTGGCTCGGTACGGCTATCCGAAGCCCATCTGGCTCACGGAAACCAATCGCCTGGTGGTGCCCTGGGGGCCCACCCCCGAGGCCGATCAAATCCGCTTCCTTACCCAAGACATCCTCGACGTCCTGGCCTTCTCCAACATCGAGCGCATCTACTGGTACGGCTGGAAGGACTACCCGCCCACCGTCCCCGACCAGGTCGGAATGCCCCAGCGCGGCTTGATCCGCGCCGACGGTTCGCCCAAGCCCGCCCTCCAGGTGCTGCCCCACGTGATCCGCCACACCAACGGCAACGGCGAGGGCATCCCCGCCAGCCGCATCCACGCCTACCGCTTCGACTGGCCTCGCGCGGCCGAAACCCACGTCATCGCCCGCTCCACCGACAACCGCTCCGCGTCCCTTACCATCCCGGCCACCGCTGGCCGCCGGGTCACGATCCGCAGCTTCCCCGTCGCCGCCGTGCTGGCCGGCCGATGCTGCAACGAACGCGTGGTCGAGCTACCGGGCGGGCTGTTCAACCTGGACGTCGGCCCGGACCCGGTCTTCGTCGAAGTCGGTCCCTAAATCCGCCACCAGCCGCGCCGGATCCGCGGCGCACAGTCGGCCGCTTCGTGCAGCGCGTCGAGCGAGCGCCGGTCTGGCGCCGGCTGAGCAATGGTCGAAGGCGCAACCTGTCGCAATCGTGTCGCAATCATGGCGCCGGGGGGCTGGCGCAGCCGGTGGCGAATGCCGTACACTGGAGCATGATCAAACTCCTGGGTCGCCACCGCGGTTATCTCGCCATCACCTTGGCCAACCTGACCGCGCTCGGGCTGATCGTCGCCATGCTGCGCGACCCGCGCGCCACGGCGGTCAAGGTGCTGCCGCCGCCCACGGCACTCCCGCTACCCAGCACGACGCCCGCCCGCCTGCACGTGGACGTCGCCGGCGCCGTGGCCGCACCCGACGTCGTCATCCTGCCCGAAGGGGCGCGCGCGGACGATGCCATCGCCGCTGCCGGAGGTTTCGACGCATTCGCCGATCGGACCGCGATCAACCTCGCGGCCCCACTCGCCGACGGCCAGCAGCTCTACGTGCCGGCCAAAGGCGAGGCGGCGGCACCGGATGGTCCAGGCGCCTCACCCGCTACTATGCCAGGCGCGCCTGGCGCGGCGGCCGGCGTGGGTGGCATGGGGGGATTCTCAAACAGCGGGAACACCGGCAGCACGATCAACGTGAACACAGCCACCGCCGCCGAGCTCGAATCGCTCCCGGGCATCGGCCCGGCGCTCGCCTCACGCATCGTGGCCCACCGCGACGCCAACGGTCTCTTCGACAGCCCCCAGGAACTGCTGGCGGTCAGCGGCATCGGCGAGAAGACGCTGGCGCGCTTTGTCGATCGAGTGAGGGTGCGGTGATGGGCGTCGGGATCACGGATGGGCAGGCCTGGCGAATGGAATTCGCTGCTACCATTACGAAGCCCGCCTGCGCGGGCTGGACGCCGAACTCTCACGTGAATAGCCGGCGAAGGCCGGCTTTGTGATGGTAGGCGCGAATTCTATTCGCCGGCCCATGCGGGCGGCTGAGTAGTTACCATTTTAAGTGAGGGAATACGGGGGATTGGCGGGTGACCTCACAAGCTGTTACAATTGCCGGCGCCGCCCCGCGCGCCGACCATCGGCTGATCCCATGCGTCCTCATTTCACGCCCAACGTTCCATACGCATGACGCCCCGCCGGCGCCCGAGAACCATACCTTACCGTCTTACTGTGAAGCAACTTGGCCCACCACACCATGTCCACCACACCCGCGCTTGAGACCGCCCCCCGTACGCCCGGCAAGCTGCGCCGGCCCGCCAACGGCCTCGCAGCCGTGCTCGTCGTCTCGCTGCTGGGGGTGATCGCCCTCCTAAAATGGACATCGGCGGCACCCTCGATCCAGGCTCCCCAGGTACCCGCCGACGCCCGCGGGGCCACGGGGACGCTCGGCGCGGCCACGCGCGCGCTGGCGGCGCGCGACGCGCGGGCGCCGGGCCTGGCGATGCCCGACCGGCTGGCGATCCTGGCCGCCAAGATCGCCGTCGATCCCCCGGCCTACAGCTTCGCCAGCCAGGACCGCGCCAACTACCTGCTGGCCCAGACCCCGCCCGAGGAACGCATGGCGCGCCGCGAGTACGAGCTCGAGCTGGCCTACATGCTGCTCTACGCCGGCCAGACCCAGCCGGCGATCAAGCGGCTCGAAACGATCGAGCAGGGCCTGAAGGCGGCCGCCAACCCCGATCCCGCCACCGTGGACGACATACAGAAGCAGCTCGCGGTGGCCTACCTGCGCATCGGCGAGCAGACCAACTGCATCCAGCGGCATACGCTGGACTCCTGCCTGCTGCCGATCCAGGACAGCGGCATCCACGTCGACCAGACCGGCTCGCGCCTGGCGGCCGACAAGTACACCGAGATCCTCGCCGCCCATCCCGACGACCTGACCGCGCGCTGGATGCTCAACATCGCCCACATGACCCTGGGCTCCTATCCCGACGGCGTGCCGCCGCAGTGGCTGATCCCCGAAAGCGCCTTCGCCTCCGAGTACGACATCGGGCGCTTCCCAGACGTCGCGCCGGCGCTGGGGCTGGACGTCGTCGGCCATTCCGGCGCCGCCGTCAGCGACGACTTCGACGGCGACGGCGACCTCGACGTCTTCTTCTCGTCCAGCGGCATGCGCGACCCCCTGCGCTACTTCCGCAACGACGGCGCCGCCGGCTTCAGCGAGCAGACCGAGGCGGCCGGGCTGGCGGGCCTGGTCGGCGGGCTCTACGCGGTGCAGACGGACTTCGACAACGACGGCTGGCTGGACCTGTTCGTCGTGCGCGGGGCCTGGCTGCAGGAGGCCGGGCAGTTCCCCGACTCGCTGCTGCACAACAACGGCAACGGGACCTTCACCGAGGTCACCGAGGCCGCCGGCCTGCTGTCCTTCCACCCCAGCCAGACCGCCACCTGGGGCGACTACGACAACGACGGCTGGCTGGACCTGTTTATCGGCAACGAGACGGTCGATCCCCGGCAGCCCCCGCTCCACCCGGCCGACCCTGCGGTATACTCGGCCCCCCATGCGGAACG
>CAZCJG010000235.1:0-3587 GCA_964498575.1 uncultured Anaerolineales bacterium
GTGTTGGGCTGGCTGGCGAGCGAGGGGATCGGCGGCGAGGGCGCGGGCCAACCTTGACCCAGGCCGGCCGGTTACACTAAACTTGCGGTCCGACACCGCCGCCGGGCGCAGGTTGCCGGGCAGATCGGTGTTCGGGCGCGGCTGACACGCCCGGTCCGCGCGGCGACAGGGCCGGCGTACCGCGGCCATGCGCCCACCGGGAAGTCCAAGGATTCAGGCTGAGTTGACCGCTCGAACCGATTCCACTTTAGGTTACGCCACCGACCGCGGGCGCGACCACGCGTTCAATCAGGACAAGCTGGGCTTCTACCGGCCGGACGATCCGCGCCTGGCCGATGCCGCGGGCAGCGTCTTCGTCGTCGCCGATGGCCAGGGCACGGGTGAGCGCGGCACGGCGCTGGCCGACCTGGCGATCCGCACCCTCGTGCGCGCCTACTACGGCGCGGTGCGCGAGTACGGCCGCTCGGACGCGCTGGCCGTCGCCATGCTGGCCGCCGACCGGGCGCTGCGCCAGGCGCTGGCCCAGGAGCCGGACCGCGCCGCCACCGGCGTCACCCTGGTCGCGATCGTGGTCCGCGGCGACGAGCTGATCGTCGGCCATGTCGGCGATCCGCGCGCCTACCTGGTGCGCGACGGCCGCGCCTACTGCCTGACCGACGACGCCACGGACGCCACCGCCGGCATCGGCCACGGGCCCACGCCCCGCCCGGTGATCCTGGACGGCATCCCACTGGGCAGCGGCGATCGCGTCGTCCTGTGCAGCGACGGCGTCTACCAGACCCTGGGCGACGACCAGATCGCCAGCGCGATCACCGGCCACGAGCCGAACGTCGGCGCACGGCGCCTGGTGGCGCTGGCCGCCGGGCGCGCTGGCGGCGACGACATGACCGCGCTGGTCCTGCAACCCTTCGAGCCGCGCGCCATCCCGGCGCCGGTCGCGCCGCCGCAAGAGGTCCACTGGCCGACCGTCTTCATCACCGCCGGCACCTTGATCCTGCTGTTCGCCCTGTTCATCTTCCGCCGCGAGATCCAGGGCGCCGTCGCCAATGTGCGCTTCGCCGAGCCTACCGCCCACGCCCCGATCGCCGTGGCGATCGAGACCGTGCCGGCGCTGGCGGCGACCGTCACCGCCGCGCCGACCGAATCGCCGACCCCGGCGACGCCGACGCCGATCGCGGTGCCGAACGTGGTGGGCCGCACCGCCGAGGACGCCGAGCAGATCATCCGCGGCAACTACCTCGGGCTGGACCTGATCCGTCAATACCACGCCACCATCGCCCCGGGCTTCGTGATCAGCCAGAGCCCCGAGGCCGGCACCGTCGCAGCCCGCGAGGCGGTGGTGCAGGTCGCGGTCAGCCTGGGCCCCGAGGCGGCGGCCCTGCCCACCCGCGCGATCCTCCCCACCCGCGTGTGGCCGACCTGGACGACCGTGCCCCTGGAGAGCCCGACGCTGGCGACGCCGGTGCCGGCGCTGACCGAGACGCCGACCAATCCCCCGCCCGGCGGAGGCGGAGAAGAGAAACCCGACAAGCCCAAGCCGCCCCAACCCACGGTGGCGCCGCCGACCGCGCCGCCGCCACCGCCGCCGACCGACGAGCCGAAGCCGACCGACAAGCCCGATCCGCCGACCCCGAAGCCGCAGCCGCCGACCCCGGGCGCGCAGAATCACGCTGGGGACGCCGATCACGGGGTGCTGGCGCTGGTCGACGCGGGCATGAGCGGTGGCGGTGTGGGCGGGCGCATCCGCGGCCTGGCCTCGCCGATCCGCGATCCGGAAGAGCGGATCCTGACGGGAGCGCCGCAGGGTGCCCCGCAGGCCGGACGTGGCGACCTGTCCTGGCACGGGCCTCCGTTCCGGCGCGAGGCCCCACCCTGGCGCGCACCGCGGCAGGCGCCGCAGCAGGACATGACCCCGACGGTCGATGCAAGCCCGACGGCCGACGCGACCCCGACGGTCGACCCGCCGCCGACGGTTGATGCAACCTCGACGACCGACGCCACGGCCGACGCGACGCCCACCGCGGACGCGCCGCCCACGGACACGGCGACGCCCGAGCCGGAGTGGCTCGCGCGGGTGAACTACCACCGTGCCATCGCGCGGGTGCTGGCGGTCAATCCCGAGGCCGAGTGGAGCGTGGGGGCGGCGCTGCATTCGCGTTATCTGGTGATGACCGACGCGCTGACCACGACCGAGGATCCGACAAGCCCCTTCTACACCGAGGCGGGCAGCCAGGTCGGCGCGCGCAGCATCGTCGCGCGCAGCCGCGACGTCAACTGGCCGACGGAGCGGACGATCGACGGCTGGCTGGCGGACCCCCTGCGCGGCGTGCAGGTGCTCGATCCCCGGCTGACGGTCGCCGGCTTCGGCGACTTCCGCGAGGCGGTCGGCACCTACCACTACGCCGCCACGCTGGATGTCGAAAGCGGGTTGCAGGCCACGCCGCCGCCGGGCCTGACCTTCCCCTTGCGCTACCCCGATACCGCGATCCCGCAGCTCCAGTTCCTCGGCGACACCGCGGCGCCCAACCCCTTGACCCACTGCCAGGGCTATGTCGCACCGACAGGGCCGGCGATCTACCTGCTGCTCGGGCCCGGCGACGGCAACCCGCAGGTGGAGTTCGCCAGCCTGCGCCGCGGGGCGCGCGTGCTGGACCTGTGCATCTTCACCGAGTCCACCTATACCAACCCGGACCCCGCCGAGCAGGCGCGCGGCCGAGAGATCCTCGGTGCGCGCGACGCGGTGGTGCTCCTGCCGCGCGAGCCGCTGGACGCCGGCCGGCAGTACAACGTGGTCATCAAGATCCTGGGCGGCGAGCTCGTCCAGTGGTCCTTCACCGCCGGCGTGGTCGGCGGCCAGACGCCGACCCCTCAGCCGCCGCCGCCGACCGCGACCAACACGCCGACCAACACGCCCACGCCCACGCCGACCAACACCCCGACCGACACGCCGACCCACACCTCCACGCCCACGCCGACCAACACCTCCACGTCGACCCCGACCGCGACCTCCACGCCGACCAACACGCCCACGCCCACGCCGCGGCCGGCCTATCTCCCCATCTTGTTCCGCGAGCAATGGTTGACCTGCGCCCTGCCCTGGTCGGGGGTCAACGATGACGCGCCCTTCCCGCTGACCAACGACACGCCCGGCCTCTCCCAGCTCGGCCCGGAGCTGTGCCTGCGTGAGGAATACCTCGGGCACCTGTGGCGCAACGAGGGTACCCTCGACCGCGAAGACTGGTTCCTGTTCCACCTGCGCCGGCCGGGCGGCGTCCGGGTGGTGCTGGATGTGCCGAAGTCCGCCGCCGACTACGACCTGGCGTTGTGGAAGGGCCAGCCGTTCCTGCCGGACGACCCGTGGATCGCCAAGTCCGACAACCCGGCCGGGGTCGACGAGGTGATCGACCTGCGCGAGCTGCCGCCCAGTGCGTACTGGATCCAGATCTACACCTTCGGCGCGCAGATCGAGGCCCCGTACCAGTTGACGTGGGACTATCGTTAGGGGGCGGCCCCCTCCCGCTGCGCGCATCTCCTTGCATTGAACGTTTGTGCGATGCGGGCAACGCGGGCGGGCCGGTTCAACGGGC
>CAZCJG010000235.1:3687-7946 GCA_964498575.1 uncultured Anaerolineales bacterium
TCGCCCGTTGAACCGGCCCGCTGAGAGGGAAGGGAGCCGGTGATTCCCCGCCTGGGCTGCGGCGTCGCGGCGTTGGGGGGCGCCGCGGTGTTCGGGCTGGCCTACATCGGGTTGGCGCTGCTGGCCGTCTTCGGCAACGCGGAGCAGCTCGACGTGGCGATCGCCATGGGCAGCCTGGCCTATCTCGCCGCGTTCGTGGGGGGGATGCTGGTCGGTTCCGCGGCGCGCGCGGGCGAGGTGCGCCCGCAGCGCGTGTTCGGGCCGGCCCGGCCGTTGTTCTGGCTGGCGCTGCTCGGCGCGGCGCTCGTCGCCGGCAGCGCGGTGCTGGCGGTGGGGCTGCCCGGGCTGACCCTGCTGCTCTTCCCGGCGCTGCACGTGATGGCCGCGCTGGCGCCGGCGCTGGCGGTGGCGGCCTATTTCGCCTGGCGCGCGGGGGCGCCGGCCTGGCTGACCTGGGCCGGGGTGATCCGCCAGCTCCTGTGGGGCGGCGTGGTGGCGACGGGGATCGCCTTCGTGCTGGAAGCGGTGGCGGTCGTGGCGCTGGTGATCGCGGCGCTGCTGCTGCTCTACCTGTCGGCGGACGGCCGGGCGGCGATCGAGGCCGCGAGCGCGGTGCTCTCGCGCTGCGCCGCGGCAACGCCGCCGCCCGCCGGCTGCGAGGCCGACCTGGAAGCGCTGGCGCGGGACCTGGTGCTCCGGCCGGAGGTCGTCGGCATGGTCTTCCTCCTGCTCGGCGTCATCGGACCGCTGGTCGAGGAGGCGGCCAAGGTCGCCGGCGTGGCCTGGTGCCGGCCGGCGCGGCGCGGCCAGGCCTGGGCCTGGGGCCTGGTCACCGGGGCGGGCTTCGGCATCCTCGAGGCGGTGATGTTCGGCACGATGGCGCTGACCGCCGCGGGCTGGGCGGTGCTGCTCCTCGGCCGCGCCTGCACCACCGTCCTGCACGCCACGCTGACCGCCCTGGCCGGGACCGGCTGGTTCGACGCCTGGGTCGGGCGCCGCTGGCTCGCCGGCGGGTCGAAGTTCGGCCTGGCCGTCGCGACGCATGGGCTGTGGAACTGCCTGGCCCTGGTGGTCCTGCTGACCACGCTGGCCGGCGGGGGGGATGGCGCGGGGCCAACCCCGGTGCCCGGCGACACCCTGTGGCTCGCGGCGCTGGCCTCGCTGGCGACCTTCGGCGTGGTGATGACCTTCAGCCTGCTCTTCGTCGCCTTCCTCGGCCTGTCGGCGCGCTACGGGCGGGAGGAGCGGCGCCCGGAACCACCGACCCTCCCTTGAAGCCCAGCAGGCGCAGGCCGTTGAGCACGACGATGACCGTGCTGCCCTCGTGGCCGACCACGCCGAGCGGCAGGGGGATGCCGACCAGCAGGGTAGCCAGGACCAGGACGACGATCACACCGACGCTGAAGACGATGTTCTGCTTGACGATGCGCCGCGCGGCGCGGCCCAGCGCGAAGACATAGCCCAACCGCTCGATCTGGTCGCCCATCAGCACCACGTCCGCTGTTTCCAGCGCCACGTCGCTGCCACCGGCGCCCATCGCGATGCCCAGCGAGGCCGCGGCCAGCGCCGGCGCGTCGTTGACCCCGTCGCCGACGAAGGCCACCCGGCGCTCGGTCTCCAATTGCTCGACGACACCAACCTTGTCGGCGGGCATCAGGCCGGCGAAGACATCGTCCGGCGCGATACCGACCTCCGCCGCCACCGCCCGCGCCACGTGCGGGTTGTCGCCGGTGACCATCACGATGCGCCGCACGCCCGCCGCGCGCAAGGCCGCGAGGGTCGACTTCGCCGCCGGCCGCGGCGTATCCGCCACCGCCAGCACGCCGACCGGGCGGCCGTTGGTCACCACCATCGCCGTCTTGGCCTCGCGCTCGATCTCCTCGACCCGCCGCAGCGCCTCGCCCTCCAGCAACCCGTCGACTCGCCCGTGCTGGGGGCTGACGATACGCACCGTCTGGCCATCGACCTGCGCCTCGATGCCGATGCCCGGCAGGGCGTGCGCGCCGACGGCTTCGGCCAGCGCCAGGCCGCGCTCGCGGGCGCCGGCGACCACCGCGCGGGCGATCAGGTGCTCGCTGTGGCTCTCGACGGAGGCGGCGAGGGCCAGGAGATCGTCGCCGCTCCCCCCGCCCAGCGCGACGACGTCGGTCAGCGCCGGCCGGCCGTGGGTGAGGGTGCCGGTCTTGTCGATGGCCACGCAGTCGATGTCGGCCGCGGCTTCCAGGTAGGCGCCGCCCTTGAACAGCACGCGGTGGCGCGCCGCGTTGGCGATGCCGGAGAGGTAGCTGGCGGGCGTCGAGATCACCAGCGCGCAGGGACTGGCGACGACGAGCAGGGTCATCGCCCGGTAGAAGGCGGTGTCGAAGCTCCAGCCCAGGGCGACCATCGGGATCACCAGGGTGGCCAGGCTGCCGAGGATGACCGCCCAGGCGTAGCGGTTGCCGAAGCGGTCGATCACGCGCTGGGTCGGCGCGCGGGTGGCCTGGGCCTCGGCCACCAGGTCGATGATCCGCGCCACCGTGCTCTCCGCCGCTCGCCGCGTCACCCGGACGTCGATCTCGCCGGTACCGTTGATCGTCGCGGCGAAGACCGGGTCGCCCGGTCCTTTGGCGACGGGCACGGACTCGCCGGTGATCGTCGCCTGGTCGATGTCGCTCTCGCCGCGGGCGATCCGCCCATCGGCCGGCAGCCGCTCGCCCGGCCGCACGACGACGACGTCGCCCGGCTGCAGCGCCTCGACCGGCACCACCCGCAGCGCCTCGCCCTCGCGCCGCGTCGCCTGGTCCGGCCGCAGGTCCATCAGCGCGCGCACGGCGCCTTTGGTCCGCCCCAGCGCATAGACTTGCAGGGTTTCGGAGAGCGAGAACAGGAAGAGCAGCACGCCGCCCTCCAGCCAGTCGCCCAGCGCGGCGGCGCCCAGAGCGGCGATGATCATCAGGATGTTGACGTCCAGCATCCCCCGCCGCAGCGCCGCCAGCCCGTTGACCACGCCCGAATAGCCGCCGGTCAGATAGGCCACGACATACAAGCCGCGCCACAACATCGCCGGCGCCCCGGCCAGCTCCGCGGCGCGCGCGACGACCAGCGCGGCCAGCGCGATGCCGGTCAGCAGCGCCAGCAGCCGCGCCTGGGCCGCCGTCTCGTCCGGCCTGCGCTCCGGCTTCGGCGCGCGCGCCGCTGAGCTGGCCGGGCCGGGCGGGTCGTCGGCCGGGGTGAGGGGGATCGACTGAGTCGTCATCGGTTTCGGCGGCTCAAGTCTACCGTGTCGGCCGCCCCGACTCAAGCTTGCTCCCGAGAGGGTCACCCTGCAGGCCGGTAGGTCCACAGTTGATCGTGCAGTCCGCGTGAGACGTGCCGAGCGCCTTCCCTCCATTCCTACCCATCCAAGCACTCACCCCGCACCCACAGCCGCTCCCCCGCTCCGCCCGCCGTCCCGCGTCCCCGCGCGAAGTCCCGCACGGCCCGGCCCATGCCCGCCGTGTCGGGCCAAAAGGACGAGATCTGCGAGGCGTAGGCGGAGATCGCGTCGATCTTGGCGGCCAGGTCGGCCTCGTCCACATCGACGGGGCAGGGTGTCCAGGCAGCCAGCGCGTCCGGGCGGGACCCGATCACCCGCTCGATCTCGCCCGGCTTGGCGCTGTAAGGGTAGTCCTCGTAGTAGGCGAGCCGCGGCCGGACTGCCGGCTCTGCTTCCGCCCAGGCTTCGGCCACCCCGCGGACGAGCCAGTGGTCCACATGACCGCCGACGCCGAGCGGGACGTAGACGCGGGGCGGGGCACCCGGCGCCGCGAGCGCCGCCAACTGACCCGCGATCGCATCGGCCAGGGCTTGCTCAGCAGACTGGAAGCCGCCAAACAGCGCCGCCTTGCCATCGACCAGCGGCGCGCCGGACGGGTCGCGCCGGTAGATCGCGTCCGGCACGTCCAGGTACAGCCCCGCGACGCCGAGGCGGACCAGCGCCGCCGCGTCCTCCGCCCGCCGGTGCGCGACCACGGCTGCCGCCGCCGCGCCCGCTTCGGGCGGCATGCCCCAGCGGGTGTGGAGAGCCGCCGCGAAGGGCGACAGCGGCCCGGGCGGTGGCATGCCCGCGCAGACGGTCAGCACCACCACGCGTTCGCCGGCGCGCGCCTGGCGATGGATCATGCCGCCGCAGGAGAGCACGGCGTCGTCGAGGTGCGGTGAGAGGTAGAGGTGGGCGGTGGGGCGGGGCGGGGTGAGCTGACCACACATCCCTTTGATGGAGGGGGTCACCGCGTGAC
>CAZCJG010000236.1:0-7904 GCA_964498575.1 uncultured Anaerolineales bacterium
AGGCATACACGTCGAGCCGATGTCCCACCAGTCTGGCCGCGGTCAGCAAGTGGTGTAAGGAAATATCACCCTCACCACCGCAGAGCTTGCGCAGATGCAGTTCAGCTTCGGCGGATGCGGGAAACAGCCATGCCTGTGCGTCCAGCGCCGAACTGGTCGTCGTCTTGTCATCCATCCCTGCTACCCCACATTCATCAAGAACACCACCACCGGAATCCCCAACAACCCCAACAAGATCAGCACCCCGATCGCGATCCCGATCACCGCCGCCGCCCCCAGCGGCCGCGCCGGCTCGATCGCCTCGCCCGCCGCCCACTGCCGCACCGCGTGGACCGCCTGCGCGATCAGCGCCTCGTCGTCCCAGCGGTCCACCCCCGCCCATTCCCAGCCGGCGGCCCGTGTCGGGAGCAGGATGCGCAGCGCCGGGCTGGCCGCCACCGCCGTCGCAATTTCCGGGGCGACGCCGGCTATCGGAGTCGCCCCGATGGCCGGGGCCTCGCCCGCTGCAGCCTTGCTGTCCGTAGCATCGACGCTCACCACGGCCCCGCCCGCCACAGCCACCGCGGGCACCGCGATGTCCCATCGCCCGATGATCACCTGCGCCGCCGCGATCTGGTCGATCACGGCACGGTCGGGCGGCGCCGCGAGGTCCTGGCTCTCGACCACCAGCCCCGGCAGCTCGATCGCCAGGGTCCGCGCGAGGGTGGCACCGAACGCGTCCGCGGCGGGGAAGAGCACCAGCGCCCGCAGGGTCGCCAGCCGCGCGGTCTGCACCGCCTCGCTCTGGCTGCCGTCGGCGCGCAGGACCAGGCCGTGGGCGATCCAGGCCGCGCCGGCGATCAGGGCGAAGGCGGTCGCCTGGGCCAGGTCGGTGCCGAGCTGGCCGGCCGGCACCGTGGCGCCGAGCAGCCAGCTCACGGCGCGGTAGACGAGGTAGACCGCGCTGGTGATCACCGTGACGCCGGTGGCGAGCAGGACGACGTAGAGGTAGAGCTTGCGGACGAAGGAGCGGCGCTCTTCCGCCCCCGCCTCACCTTCGGAACGCGCGGTCGCCTGCACCCGGCGCCAGGGCCGGAGCCAGAGCGGCAGGCCGACGATCACCGCCGCGGTCGCTCCGGCGAGCTGCTCTTTGAGGGTCGAGCTGACCACCGCCTCGCCCAGCGCGCGGATCAAGACGCTGGCCACACCGCCCAGGCCGACCAGGAAGGCCGCCAGGCCGATCGCCGCCAGCATGTAGCTGTAGAGACGACGGATCGCGGCCGCGCGCGGGGCCTCCGCCGCCATCGCCGCGTCCCGGCGCAGCACCTGCGCGTGATAGGCCCAGACCACGCCCAGCCCGATGATGACGCTGAGCGGCTCGCGGACGTCCCCCATGGACGGCAGGTCGAGCAGCATCCTTAGTGCACCGGCGACGATGAACGCCGTGCTGACGACGACATACAGCACCGACGCGAACAGCACCGCGTACAGGTAGAGCTTGCGCAGCGCGCTCTTCCGCTCGGCCTCGTCGGGACCGTGGAACAGGCGCTCGGCCCAGGTCCAAAAGATCAGCCACAATCCAAGGCCGACCACCGCCTGCGCCAGCGCGTAGGGCAGTCCGCTCTCGATCGTCAGGCCCACCGGCACCGCGCTGCCGACCACCGCCAGCGTCCGCCGGATCAGGATGACCGCGCCGCTGGCGGTGGCGACCAGCCCGGCCGCGCTGAAGCCCAGCACGTACAGCCGGCGCACTGTCGCAGCGTTGCCGGACTCGGGCACCGCCGCGCTGTCGGTCGCGATGATCCGCCAATGGTAGATCCATAGCACCCCCAGCACCGCGATGGCGATCAGCGGGTCCAGAAAAGCCTCGGCCGCGCTGGGCCGCCAGTCCGACCCGCCGCCGGACGGCGCCACGCCGAGCGCCAGCTCGAACGCCGTGCGCACCACGCCGAAAACATTGGTCGCCAGCGGCGCGGTAAAGAGCGCAAGCATGACATACAGGTAGAGCCGTCGCAAGGTCGAGCCGCGCTCGTCCCGATCCCGCGCCGCCAGCCGCTCCGCCCAGACCCAATGCGCGACGAAGATCGGCAGCGTGACGACGATCACCGCGATCTGGAAGGCGATCGAGGTCGAATCGGCGATGTCGGCCCGCGTCACGAGGTTGCGCAGCAGGTAGATTACCGCCCACGTGCTGGCCTGCAGCGTGATCGCGCAGGCGAGGAACACGTAGCCGCGGCGGATCGCGATCATCGGGAACCTCATCGGAACCTCACGGCGTTACCCGCTCGGGCGTCGCGAGCCTGCCGCGCTTGCAGTCGCCGTAGGGATCGTCCGGATCGTCCCAGCAGCCCCACCAGAAGCTATCGGCGTGGGTCAGCTTCCAGGCATCGCCTTCGCGGCGCGCCTTGACGTCGAAGGTGCCGGTGTTCTGGCCGCTCTCGAACAAGCCGGAGTTGTAGAACTCCGTCCGCCGCACCTTGACCACCGCCAGGTCGCCCGTGATGTCCGCCTCGTCGACGCCGATCTCGACATTGCTGAACTCGACCAGCCAGGGATTTTCGGTCACGTCGTCGGCGAAGGCCTCGGCCGACGGCGGGTAGCCCGGCAGCGTGGGCGAGAGATAGCCCCGCGCCCGCTCGTAGTCCTTCAGCTTCAACGCCAGCAAGTAGTTGTGGACGCTGGCTTCCGGCGTGTCGTCGTCGCGATACGTGGGCTCAGGCCGCGACAAGGTGACGGCGAAGGCCACCGCCACCAGCACCACGACGCCGATGACGATGCCGATGAGGAACCGATCGTTGGAACGCATGGGCTGGGTCTCCTGGCGCTGACGGCGTCTGACTTACAGATGAGCACGGACGGCAAAGAGGACAATCAGAGGGTAGCGCCAGGAGGCATAGTTGTCCAGCGTCGTGCGCCCGTTTCCTCCGTACCGTCCGTGTTCGTCCGTGATTCAGACTTCCAACAGCTCGAGACACCACCCCACCGCCGCCTGATGCTTGGCAGCGAGATCGTCGGCGTCGCGGATAAAGAGCAAGGGGGTGAGGCGGGCGAGCTCGGCGGGGGGGAGGTCGTGGTCCAGGTAGCGCAGGCCGAAGGCGTGGCGGGCCGGGCAGTGGCGGATGCGCAGGAGCTCGACCAGGGGGCGGAGGACGAGGCCGAGGTAGTAGCCGAGGGCGTCGGTGGGATGGCCGCGCGCGAGCTCCTTGGTGACAAGATGCTCGAACAGCGGGATCTGGATGCGCAGGGTCGCCAGGCGGGCGGCGGCCTCGGCCTGGACCTTGGCGGGGTCGCAGGCGATGCTGCGCACCTGCCCGCGCTTGTCGAAGTAGACCAGCGGCTCGCCATGCAGCTCGCGCTCGGCGAAGATCTCGGGGCGGGTGGCGGGGCGGAGGGTCAGGTCGACCATCAGGTGGGGCGGGGTTCCGGCCAGGTGGTAGAAGCGCTGCGCCATGCCGTGCCAGGCGGGGGTCGGGATGAGCAGGCGCAGCGCGATCGGCGCCAGGCGCGACAGGGCGGTCTCGACGACGGCAAAGGCCTCGTCTTCGCGACCTTCGTCGACGTCGGCGGTCAGGTCGATGTCGCTCAGCGCGTCGGCGCGCCCGAAGGCGGTCGAGCCGGCCTCGAACAAGGCGTGGACGTAGTCGAGCGGTTCGAGCGCGTCGCGGATGGCCGCGATGAGGTCGGCGCGATCAGGGATCTCCGGGTGGGAAGCGGGCATGTTGGGTCTCCATTGGGCGAATATGGGTAGAACCTTTGGCGAAACAGCGTTCCATCCTGCGATGGTGGCACGGTTAACGGCCGGCGCGGGCGGTGTGTGACCTCGGCGCGATGCTACAATGGCGAGGCTCGGAGCTTCCCGTGACACAGAGCCAGCCACCCCTGTCCAGCAGCGCAGCCGCGGACGATCCCGCAGTGGGGTCGCCGCCTGCCATGCCTGTGGTCGTCCCGGCCACGGACCTCGCGCGGGTTCTGGCGCTGTACGAGGATGGCCGGTACCGCCAGGCGCATGACTTGGCGACGACCTTCGGCCCGCTGAAGGACTGGGCCGGGCCGGATGCGCAGATCTTGGCGGGCCGGCTGGCGGGCAACCTCGGCGCGCCGCGATTGGCGGGCTGGCTCCACACGCGTGCCTGGCGCGGTGCGCGGGAGCATCCCCAGGCGATCAGCTACTACACGCGCCTCAAGCTCGGGCAGCGCGGACCCCTGGCGGCCTGGTCCTTCGCCGAGCGCTTCGGCGCGTTTGAAGCGCTGCCGGGGGTCACGCCCGCGCTGCACGCCGACTGGTTGGCGGTCCTGGCCGAGATCGCCGCCGAGCTGCGGGATTTCCACCGGGCGGACCAGCACCTCGCCGCCGCGCTGCGCTTGGCGCCGGAGGAACCCTGGTTGCACGTGGTCCGCGCGGGGGTGCTCGAAGCCGAGGATCGTTACGACGAGGCCTTGGCGGCCGCCGAGGGGAGCCTTGCTCTGCGAGCCTGGTTTCGCCCGGGGCTGCAGGCCAAGGCGCGGCTGCTCAACCTGGGCGATCGCGCGGCCGAGGCGCGCGCACTGCTGCGGTCGGCGCTGGAGCACGTCGAGTCGGGCTTGCTTGCACTGCAGCTTGCCACGCTCGACCTTGAAGCCGACGATTGCCGGGCGGCCCGGCAATTGCTGGATGAGGTCGTTCCCCCGCTCCTGCCGATGATGGAGGAGCCGTTGCGCGAGGCGCTGGATGGGCCTCGCGCCGCCGCCGCCTATCGCGCCGGCGACATCGAGGCCGCGATCCGCTTGGGCGAACGCAGCGGCGAGCCTTTCCTGGTCCAGGTCAGCGCCAACTTGAAGCAGGCCGGCGCGCTGGGCCGCCGGGTCCTCCTGTCGGTCGGATTCGTGCGGCAGCACCATGTGACGTGCGCCCCGGCGACCCTGTCGACGATCGCGCGCTTCTGGTCGATGCCGGCCGAGCATCTCGAGATCGCCGAGGAGATCTGCTACGACGGCACGCCCGCCCAGAGCGAGCGGCGCTGGGCCGAGCGGGCCGGCTGGCGGGTGCGCGAGTTCAGCGTCGATGGCCCCAGCGCCATCGCGCTGATCGATCGCGGCATTCCCTTCACCTTCACCTTGACCAGCGCGGATGCCGGCCACTTGCAGGCGATCATCGGCTACGACACCGGGCGCGGAACGCTCCTGATCCGCGATCCCTACTTCAGCAGCGTCGGCGAGCTCATGATCGACGGCGGTTTGGAGGCGATGGCGGACTTCGGGCCGCGCGGCATGGCCCTGGTCCCGGCCGAGCGGTCGGACCTGCTGGACGGCCTGGAACTGCCGGACGCCGTGCGTTACGACGCTTTCTACGACGTCCAGATCGCCCTTGAGGCTCACGACCGGGAGCGAGCGCAGGCCGCCTACGAGCGCTTGCGGGCCGACGCCGCCACCCACAGGCTGACCCTGCTCGCACGCCTCGCGCTCGCGGCCTATGATGGCGACAAGCTGGCGCAGCTCGAAGCGGTCGAGGCCCTGCTCGCCCAGTTCCCCGAAAGCGAGACCTTGAGCGCGTGGCGACTTCAGCTCCTGGAAGGGTTGGAGCGCCACCAGGCGCGGATCGAGATGCTGCACACGCTGTCGAGCCGGCGCCGGGGGCACCCGATCTTCAAGGAGTTGCTCGCCGCCGCGCTGCTGGACGACAGCCGCGAGCATTCTCGCGCCAGGCGCCTGCTGTGCCGGGCGATTCGCGCGCGCCCGCAGAGTGGCCCGGCCCACCACCTGCTCGGCCGACTGCACCTGCAGGACGGCAGCCTCGATCAGGCCCTGCCTCCCCTGCGCTTCGCCACCTGTCTGGACGACAAGCAAGAAGCCTTCGCGGCCGCCTACTTTGCGACCGCGATCCAGGCCGGGCACCCGCGGCAGGCTTTTGGACTCCTGCGCGACCGCGTCGGGCGCTTCGGGGCGCTCTCCAGCCTGCCGGTCCGCACGCTGCACTGGGCGCTGGAACAGGTGGACCGCGTCGACGAAGCCTTCGACTTGCTCGACGAGGCCCTGGACGCGCATCCCGACGACGGCGATCTGCTGTGCTACGCGGCGAATGTCTTCGCGCGCTACGGCGAGCCGGACCGGGCCGCGACGCTGCACGCCGCGGCGCGCGGCCGCGCCGCGCGCTCGGCCTGGCTGCGCTCGGCCGCGGCGCTGGCCGTCCATGCCGGCGACCTGGCGCTGGCCAGCCGGCACTGGCAGGCCGTGGTGGAGGTCGAGCCCCTGGCGATCGATGCCCAGGCCTCGCTGGCGCAGGTGCTGGCCCAGGCCGCCGGGCGGGAAGCGGTGCTGGCACACCTGCGGGCCGCCTGCGAGCGCTTCACCCACCACCTGCCGCTGCACGCCTTGTACGCGCAATGGTTGCGCGAGGACGACGTGGGCGCGGCGGAAGCCGTGCTGCGGCATATCCTGGACACGATCAACCCGCGCGATGCCTGGACGCACCGCGAGCTGGCGCTGTACCTGACGGACCAGCATCGCCTGGACGAGGCGCGGAGCCACGCCGAGCTGGCCGGCCAGATTGAGCCGCGCAGCGCTCCCGGGGCGGCGATCCTCGGGCAAGTCCTCGCTCTGGCGGGTGATCGCACCGGCGCGGCGGAGTGCTATCGCGCGGCGATCCGGCACTCGGCGGACTTCCAGCCCGCGATCTACAACCTGATCGCCGCCAGCGACAGCCCGGCGGCGTGCTGGCAGGCGCTGGAGCTGGTGCGCTCCGAGATCGTCCGGCAGTCCGGCAGTGGCGACGGCATCCTGGCCTATAGCGAAGTGGCCGAAGGCATCCTGGCGCCGGAACGCTTGCTCGGCGTGCTGGCAGAGCTTCATGCCGCGCGGCCGGACCTCTGGCAGACCTGGTCGACGACCCTGATGCAGCACCTGGGACTGGGGCAGGCCGAGGCGGCCAAGGCGCTGGCGCTGGGCATGACCGAACGCTTCCCGTACCTGCCGCGCACCTGGCTGGACCGGGCACAGGTCCACGCCGCGCTCGGCGAGCGCGACGACGAGGCGGCCTGCCTGGAGCGCGCACTCTCGATCAACCCGGGTTGGGAGGCGGCGGCCCGGCCGCTGGCCAGCCTGTTCCTGGCGCATCGGAAGGACCCCGCCGCGGCGCGCGCGGTCCTGGAACGCGCTATCCGGCATATCCCCGGCGAGCCGGCGAACCATGCCGCCCTGGCAAGCGTGCTGTGGGAAAGAGGGGAACAGGCCGCGGCCATCGATCGGCTGAGCCAGGCCATCCGCCTGGATCCCGAGCCGGACGAGAGGTGGGATAGGCTTGCCGCGTGGTGCCGGTCCTGCGACCAATCGACTATCCCAGCGGCCCTGGCGCGCGAGATCACCGAGCGCCGCCCCTTCAATGCCGCGGGCTGGTATCACCTGGCGCGGATGATGCCCAGGGCGGAAGGTGCAGACGCGGACCGCCGCGGCTCGATCTTGGCCGACCGCATCGCGGCCTTCGACCGCGCGCTGGTCTTGGACCCGCGGAAGGTGGACGCGCACGACCTGCGCGTCGCCCTCCTGGTCGAGGCGGGGCGCCTGGATGAGGCGCTGACAGCCTGTGCGCCGCCGATCTTCGGCGACCGGCCACCCCATACGCTCGCCGGGCGCGCGGCCTGGGTGATGGCCCGGCAGGGGCGGATGGCGGACGCGATCCGCCACATGTGCGCCGTGGTCGACACTCACCCGGGCTACTACTGGGGTTGGACATGCCTGGCGGAGTGGTATGAGGCGGTGGGCGACAGCGAGGGCGAGATCGAGGCGGCGCGGCGGATGACCGGCCTGGCGCCCGGCGAGGCGCAGGCTTGGGGGTTTCTCGGGGATGCGTTGGAACGCGGCGGCGACGTGCCGGGCGCGCGCGAGGCCTTCCGGCGTGACCTGGAGATCGAACCGGCCTACATGTTCGCCGGGACGCACGGCTTTGTCCTGGA
>CAZCJG010000237.1:0-7889 GCA_964498575.1 uncultured Anaerolineales bacterium
CCCATCTTTAACCGGAAGGACAGGAGGTGACCTCATGCAGTGCAGACGGCTTTTCCAGGGGCTTATCGCGGCTACCGTGCTCCTCGCGCTCGCCGGCCAGCGCCCCGCCGGGGTCGGCGCGGCGCCGCCGGGGCCGACGCGGCTCTTCAAGAGCGGGCCGATTCAGATCACCGCCGATGGGCGTTGGGTCTGGGTGGCCGACGCCCACGCCGACGCCGTGACGCGCATCGACACGCAGAGCGGCGCGGCCGCGAGCTTCCCGCTGCCGGACCCCGCCCGGCGCGACGTCCCGCGCGGCCTGGCCGTCACCGAGGACGGCGCCGAGGTCTGGGTCGCCGCGCACGATTCCGACAAGGTGTACGTGCTGGACGGGACGAGCGGGGCGCTCAAGGTAGCGCTGGACATGCCCTGGGGGAGCGGACCGTACTCGGTCGCCCTGTCGCGGCCGGGCGGGGACAGCGGGCGGCAGGCCTGGGCGCTGGTCGCCCTGCACCGGATGGGCACGGTGGCGGCGATCGATACCGCGACGCGCGCGATCACCCTCCTCCCCTCGATCTACCGCAGCCCGTTCGGCATCGCCTGGACCGAGGACGGCGCGACGGCGTGGATCACCCACCTCTACGGCGACGGCGAGCACCCGCACCTCTCCAAGGTCGACGTCTCCGGTGGCCGCCCGCGCTTTACCGCCCACATGAACGCCTTCGCCGCCCCGCCGCGCAACAGCAGCCAGCTCAAGGACGCCGAGGCCTCGCGCAACATCGCCGAGGGCGGCTACCTGAACTTCCGCGGCCATCCCGCGCAGGTGCCGTCCGGGCTGTCCGACCGCCGGCAACTGTGGATCCCGACCCAGTATATGAACATGACCCAGGACACGCCGACCCCCGACTCGGTGATCCAGGCCAGCCTGCGCAAGCTGGACCTCGCGACCGAGCGCGTGCTGGCCGACGACAAGGTCGTCCTGACCGCCGTCCAGGTGCACGACCCCACCAAGGGCGACAACAACCCGCCCTGGCTGGGCTACGGCTGGAACGCCGGCGTCTCCGGCCTGGTCGACATCGGCTTCGCCGAGATCGGCGACCGGCTCTACGCCGCCGTAGTCGGCGAGCAGAGCGATGACGTCGTCGTCCTGCCCTGGAACACGACTGCTTGGCGGTCCAAGACCGACCCCGCCGCCCCCGGCTTGCCCGAAACGCCGGTCGGCGACCGCCCGATGGGCATCGCCATCGCGCCGGACGGGCGGAGCGCCTACGTCTACAACGCCTTCTCGTCGGACGTGTCGGTCCTCAGCCTCACCAACCCCAGCCGCCCGGCCGAGACCCGCCGCATCCCCCTCTCCGCGCCGATCGCGGGCGATCCGCTGGCCGACGCAACGCTGGCGAAGGGCGCCAAGCTCTTCTTCAGCAGCACCGATCCGCGCCTCTCGTCCAACCAGAAGGTCGCCTGCGCCTCCTGCCACGTCAACGGCGAGCACGACGGCCGGCACTGGAGCTTCCAGCACTTGCCGCCGGGCACCGCGGGCCAGAAGCACGGGCCGCGCGGGACGATCAGCCTGCTCGGGCTCGGCCAGACCCACAGCCCCGGCGAGCGCGATTCGGCCACCGGCTGGGGCCAGATCCACCGCTCGGGCGACCGCGACGAGATCCAGGACTTCGAGCACACCCTCCGCGGCCCCCTGATGGGCGGCACCGGCTTCCTCGGCGCGGCGGTACAGGCCGAGCTCGGCCCGGCCAACGCCGGGCGCAACGCGGACCTGGACGCGATGGCGGCCTACCTGCTCGCCGTGCCGCCGCTGGCGCGCAGCCCGCACCGCGCGCCGGGCGGCGCGCTGTCGGAGCCGGCGGTGCGCGGCGCGACTTTCTTCAAGGGATCGGACACCGACCACTATCGCGCCGACGCCCAATGCGCGACCTGCCACGTCCCCGACCACGCCTACCTGGACCACACCTTCCACGACGTCGGCGGCAATCGCCCGACCGACGAGCGCGAGCTGAACGACGCAGCGGCGCGTAGCAAGTGCCTGTGGTGCGCCAACACGCCGAGCCTGCTCGGCGTCTGGGACACCGCACCCTACGAGGGCGTCTACCGCTGGCCGGAGACCTTCAACGACGTGCTGGTGGACTTCAAGGATCCCGCCCGTCCGGCGCCGCACGGGGACGTGTCGGGCCTTACCGGCCGGCAGCTCCGCGACCTGGCCGAGTTCGTCCAGTCGATCGACGGCAACCTGCCGGCGGCCGAGGTCCGCGGCGCCAAGGACAGCCTGCCCCCGCGCATCGTGCGCGTCGCGCCGACCTCGCGGACGCGCGTGGAGGTCTGGTTCAGCGAGACCGTCGGCGCGGACCCCGCCGGCGATCCCGACAACTATGCCATCGAGCGGGTGTCGGACGGCAGCGCGGTGCCGGTTTTGGCGGCGGACTGGGACGGTCAGAACGGCGACCGGGTGACGCTGATCACCGCGCCCATGGCGTACTCGGGCGCCGGGGTGGCCTATCGGCTCCGCCCGACCGGGGGCATCGTCGATGCCGCCCACTGGGCCAGCGGCGGCACGGCGAACCCGATTGATCCGCACGACACCGACAATACTCACACCTTCACCCTGGGCGAGACGCTGACGATCACGCTCGGCGCCTCGGGCTACGAGAACCTGACCATCCCGGTGCACGACGTCTCGCCGATCGGTCCCGGCCTGTCGACCTGGATCTTCGACCGCGTGCAGGTGGCGACCACCGGCGACAGCGTCACGCCCGGCTTCGTGCGCTTCGCCTGGCGCGAGCTCTTCGCGCGGGCGACCGGCGTGCGGGCGGACGACATGATCACCGGCGCGCGCTTCTCGCTTCAGGGATCGACCGGCGACGCGCGCGTGCTGGAGATTCGCCGCGTGCTCCAGAGCTGGCGCGACCCCGACAGCGCCATCGACTGGAACCAGAACCCCGTCGGCGCGCCGACCTGGCGCGACCACGCGCATCCCGACAAGCCCTGGAACCGCGCCGGCGCCGCCGCGCTGGGCACCGACGGCCGCTCGCCGTCCAACTACAACGGCGCCTACGACCTGGCCGAGACCGTCGACGCGGACGTCGAGATCGAGGCGATCAACGCGCGTGTCGAGTTCCGTGGCGAGCGGGTGACGGACGCGTTCAGGCTGTGGTTCGAGCATCCCGAGCTGGACTACGGCTACGCGGTCCGCGCCCGTGCGACCCGCCCCAGCCAGGTGTTCGCCCGCTTCGAGAGCTGGGAAAGCAACCTGCGCCTGAACGGTCCCGTGCTGACCCTGACCTACCGCCTGCCCGAAGAGCTGATTACGCCGGGGACGCCGACGGTGACCCGGGTGCCCGAGTTCACGCGCACGCCCGAGCGCGATGTGTCGCCGACACCCACGCGGCGGTCCGAGGAAGTCACGCGGACGCCGACCCGCCGCCCGGACGAGGCAACCCCGACGCCCACCAGGCGCCCGGACGAGCGGACGGCCACGCCGACGTCCCGCCCGGACGAGCGGACGGCCACGCCGACGAACCGGCCGGACGGGCGCACCGCTACGCCGACGCGCACGCCGATCCGCGAGGAGTATCCGACGCCGACCCCGCGGCCGGGCGAGGAGGATTGGCGGGAGGCGTACCTGCCGTGGGCGGGGAACAGGGCCGAAGTGCCGTAGCGGGGCGTGGCGCGCTGGGCATATCCCGCGCGAGCCGGACGAGGCGCAGGCGCGGGCCGGTCTGGGTCCATATCAGACCGGCCCGTTGGGAGCGGTCTGCCGTTACGGCAGCGGCGTCGCCGCCAGCGCCGCGTCCGCCTGCTGGAGCCCGGCACCGGTGGCGTCGGCACCCCAGCAGGTGGTCAGCGGGAAGAATGAGAGGTTGCTCTGGTCACTCCATGTCGGAGGAAAGTTGCCGGAACCGATGCTCGGAAAGGTCACAGTGGCACAGCCATCCGGCATTGCCGTCGCCGTTGACTCCAGGATGGCCTCGACCTCTGCCTGGGTGAGCGTCGGGTTCTTCTGGAGCATCAACGCCGCCACGCCGGCAACGTGCGGTGTGGCGCTGCTGGTGCCGCCGCCGAAGGTGTAGTCCACCTGGCCGCTGTTGCGCGTCGCCGGTATCGGTACCAGGAACGAGGGACCCAGGACATCGAGATCCTGACCAGACCGCCGGGCCGCCGCAAACTTGGGGGAATCGCCTGCCCGGCGGTAACATTTCCGCCACCGATCGGCGCTCCGAGTCGATGCCAGTCCCCTAGTTCGAGAGGTACAGACAGCTTGGATATCCCACCCCCGCCCGCGGACGCCCCCGCCGAATCGGGCGGCAGCCGCGTGGCGCACAAGTGGAAGGTGCTGATCTCGGTGATCTTCGGCATCTTCATGGTGCTCCTGGACGCCACCGTGGTCAACGTCGCCTTCCAGACGCTGCGGCGCGAGTTCCATGCCGACATCCACGAAGCGCAGTGGGTGATCAGCGTCTACGTGCTGGCGCTGGGCATCAGCACGCCGCTGGCCGGCTTCCTGGCGGACCGCTTCGGGATCAAACGGGTGTACGTGACGGGCCTGGCGACCTTCGTGGTCGGGTCGGTCCTGTGCGCCAGCGCGTCCTCGCTGGGCCTGCTTATCGGCGCGCGCGCCCTGCAGGGCTTCGGCGGCGGAATGGCGATGCCGCTTGGGGCGGCGCTCCTCCTCACCGCCTTCCCGCGCGAGGAGCAGGGCATGGCGCTGGGGACCTTCGGCATCGCGCTGGTGCTGGCGCCCGCGCTCGGTCCGATCGTCGGCGGCTGGCTGGCCGATCAGGGCGTGTGGCGCGCGATCTTCTGGATCAACGTCCCCATCGGCATCGTCGGCGTGACGCTGGCTTCACGCTTCCTACGCGAGCGCTATGGCGAGCGGCGGCCCAGCCTGGACGGGCTGGGGCTGGTGACCGAGGTGATCGGCTTCGGCGCGATGCTCTACGCGGCCGGGATGGCCGCCAGCCATGCCTGGGGATCGCGGGAAGTGGTCACCGCCTTCGCCATCGGCGCGCTGGGCCTGGCCGCCTTCGTCTGCGTCGAGCTGTGGGTCGCGAAGGACCCGCTGCTCAACTTGCGACTGTTCAAGGACCCCACCTTCGCCATCGCCACCTTGATCGGCTACGTCAGTGTGATCGCGCTCTTCGGGGCGGAGTTCCTGATGCCGCTCTACCTCCAGGCGCTGCGCGGCTTCTCCGCCTTCCAGACCGGCGTGCTGCTCTTGCCGCTGGGCATCATGGCCGGCATCTGCCTGCCGATCGCCGGGCGGCTCTACGACCGGATCGGCCCGCGCCCGCTGCTCGTCGTCGGCTTCAGCGTGCTGGCCTTCAACACCTGGCAGCTCGCGCAGATCGAGGCGGACACGGAGATCGGCTGGATCGTGCTGCTCCTGGCCCTGCGCGGCGTCGCGCTCGGCCTGACGGTGCAGACCACCTACGTCACCGCGCTGGGCGTGGTGCCGGTGCCGGAGATCGCGCGCGGCTCGTCACTGGTCAACGCCACGCGCCAGCTCACCCAGGCCCTCGCGGTCGCCATCCTGGCCACGATCCTGGCCAGCACGCTCTCGCCGGAAACCCGCGCCATGCAGGCGCAGAACCGGGCCGAGCCGGGAGCGGCCAGTCCGGAGCCCGTCGCGTTGTGCGATCCCGAGGGACGCGCCGCCGCGCGCTTCGCCGCCGCGATCCCGGTCGAGCCGGTGCAAGCGGGGCCGGACGATCCGCTCCCGGCGGAGGTCGGCCCTCCCCGCGATCCCGCCGCGCCGACGGCGACGGTGACTGACCCCGCCGCCCCCGCCGCGTTGGCCCTTGCCTGCAAGGAAAGCGTCCAGGGCTTCGAGCGGGCCTACCTAATCACCTTCCTCGGTGCGCTCGCCGCGCTCTGCCTCGGCGCGCTCTTGCCGGGCTGGCCGGGCACCTGGCACGGCCGCCGGGTCGGCGGGGTGGCGCCGGGCCAGCCGCTGGAGATTTGAGGGCTATCGCTGGTGCCTACCCATAGGCATCAAGCCAAGGAGAGATAACGGTGAGGGCTTGGTCATCGCGCGGCAAGCCTCTTGGTTTCCGCTCGCGGCCTCGTTACAAATCCAACTGCACCCCCAGCTCGACCACGCGATCGGTCGGCACCTCGAACGAGGTCATCGCGCGCTGGGTGTTGCGGCTCATCCAGGCGAAGAGCGCCTCCTGCCAGCGCGGCATCCCGGGCCGGGCGGTGGCGTTGAGCGTTTCGATGCCGAGGAAGAAGGTCGTCGCTTCGGGATCGATCACCAGTCCCTGGCGCGCCGCGGCTTCCAGGACGTCCCAGATCTTCGGCTCTTCCATGAAGCCGTAGTGCGCGTGGATGCGCCAGATGCTTTCGGCCCGCTGGTGGATGCTGGCACGGGCATCCGGCTCGACGCGCGGGATCTCCTTGTTGAACACGGTGAGCAGGACGACGCGTTCGTGCAGCACCTTGAAGTGGTCCAACCCATGCTGCAGATGGAGCGGGATGCCGTGCGCGTCGCTGGTCAGGTAGACCGCGGTACCCGGGATGCGCATCGGGGGCTGTGCCTGGATCCGAGCCAGCACAACGTCGGTCGGCTCGGTGCGCTCGCGCAGGCGGATGCGCACCAGCTCGCGGCCGCGGATCCAGGTGGACATCAAGCCGTAGCCGGCGACGCCGATCGCCAGCGGCACCCAGCCGCCGTGTAGCACCTTGGTCAGGTTTGCGCCGAGGAAGGCCAGGTCGACCACCGCGAAGCCGAGGCAGATCGCGAGCGCCAGCGCGCGCGACCAGTGCCAGCGGCGGACCATCGCGTAGTAGACCAGGATCGTGGTGATCAGCATGGTCGCGGTGACCGCAACCCCATAGGCGGCCGCGAGGTTGCCGGAAGTACGGAAGGTGACCACCAGGATAACCGATGCCACGAGCAGGAGCACGTTGATCGCGGGCACGTAGATCTGCCCGATCGAGAGATCCGACGTATGCTTGATCGTCAGCCGCGGCAGGAAGCCCAGGTGCACGGCTTGCCGCGCGAGCGAGAAGGCGCCCGAGATCACCGCCTGCGAAGCGATGCAGGTCGCGATCGTCGCCAGGATCACCAGCGGCAGGAGCGACCACTCGGGGGCGAGGAGGTAGAAGGGGTTGTGGATCGCCTCGGGTTCGCCCATCAACAATGCTCCCTGACCGAAGTAGTTGAGCAGCAGCGCCGGCAGCACCACGGCGAACCAGGCGCGGCGGATCGGGTTGCGGCCGAAGTGACCCATGTCCGCGTAAAGCGCCTCGCCGCCGGTGACCACCAGGAACACCGAGCCGAGCGCGAGGAAGGCGGACATCCCGTTCGCGGCAAAGAAGCGCGCGGCGTGAGCCGGGTTGACCGCACCGAGCACGGCGGGCTCCATCATGATCCCGCGGAGGCCAAGCAGCCCGATGATGCAGAACCACACCAGCATCACCGGCCCGAAAACCGCGCCGACCCGCTCCGTGCCGCGGAACTGCACGGCGAAGAGCGCGACGATGACCCCGATCGTCAGGGGCACGACGTAAGGCTCCAGCGTGGTGGTTACGATCGACAGCCCCTCCAGCGCGCTCAGCACCGAGATCGCCGGCGTGATCATCCCGTCGCCGAACATCAGCGCCGAGCCGAAGAGGGCGAGGACGACCAGGAGCGGGCGCCGGGCCGCCCCGCGCGGCACGCGGTCGGCGCCCAGCAAGGCCATCAGCGCCAGGATGCCGCCCTCGCCGTTGTTGTCGGCGCGCATCACCACCAACAGATACTTCACCGAGATGATGATCATCAGTGACCAGAAGATCAGCGAGACCACGCCGAGCACGTTGTCTGGCGTAGGATCCAGGCCATGCCCGGGATGGAAGCTCTCGCGCAGGGCGTAGAGCGGGCTGGTGCCGATATCGCCGTAGACGACGCCGATCGCACC
>CAZCJG010000238.1:0-7852 GCA_964498575.1 uncultured Anaerolineales bacterium
GTCGTAGGAGAATCGATTGGACGGGCGGCGCGGCTGGCGCTAGAATTAGCACGGATGTTCCGGTCGCCCGCCCCCCGGCCCCGAATCGACGAAAACCACAGGCAACCAGGCTCCCATGCTGCTCGAACTCGACATCCGCGACTTCGCGATCATCGACCATTTGCGGCTCGACTTCGCGCCCGGCTTCAACGTGATCACCGGCGAGACCGGCGCCGGCAAGTCGATCGTCGTCGACGCGGTCGGGCTGCTGGTCGGCGCGCGTGCCGACACCAGCTTCGTGCGGGCCGGGGCCGAGCGCGCGGTGGTCGAAGCGCAGGTCGATCCGGGCCCGGCGGCCGAGCATGCCGCGCGGATCCTGGAAGCCTACGGCGTCGAAGGCGCCGACGAGTTGATCATCGCCCGCGAGGTCTACGCCGCCGGCCGCTCGGTCGCGCGCGTCAACGGCCGGGCCCTGCCGGCGCGCGCGTTGGTCGAGCTGGGCGGCCTGTTGGTCGACATCCACGGCCAGAGCGACCATTTGTCGCTGCTGCGCGAGGGCGAGCACCTCGGCCTGGTCGACCGCTACGCCGGTCTGGGCGGGCTGCGTCTGGAGCTGGCCGAGCGCGTTCGAGCCGTGCGCGCCGCGGCCCGCGCGCTGGACGAGCTGCGTCGCGGCGCGGCCGAGGCGCGGCAGCGCGCGGAGCGGCTGGCCTTCGAGATCGAGGAGATCGGCGCCGCCCGGCTGACGGCGGGCGAGGAGGCCGCGCTGCTGGCCGAGCGCACGCGGCTGGCCAACGGCGAGCGGCTGGCGCGGCTGGCCGACGCGGCTTACGGCGCGCTGCGCGGCGGCGACGACGACGGCGCGGCCGGGTTGGACCGGGTCGACGCGGCGGTGGCGGCGCTGGGCGAGCTGGCACGCATCGACGCCGGGCTCGAGCCCACCCGCGAGGCCGCGCTGGCCGCCGCCGAGGCGCTGCGCGAGGTGGCCGGCGGCTTGCGCGACTATCGCGAGGAGCTGGAGTTCAGCCCCGGGCGCCTGGAGGAGGTCGAGGAACGCCTGCTCCTGATCGGCGAGCTGCGGCGCAAATACGGGGCGGACATCCCCGCGGTGCTGGCGCACGCCGAGCGAGCCGCGGCCGAGCTGGCGCGGATCGAGGGCGGCGAGGCGCGGCTGGCCGAGCTCGGCGTGGAGCAGGCGCGCTGCCTGGCCGCGGTCGGCGCGCTAGCGGGCGAGCTCTCCGCCCGGCGCCGGGCGGCGGCCGAAGCGCTGACCGCGGCCGTCGAGGCCGAGCTCGAGGCGCTGGCGATGGGCGGCAGCCGCTTCGAGGTGGAGCTGTGGCGCCAGGCGGAGCCCGGCGGAGCGCCGGTCGAGGGCGGCTTCTGGGCCTTCGACGAGACCGGGATCGACCGCGCCCGCTTCCAGGTGTCGATGAACCCAGGCGAGCCGCCGCGGCCCTTGGCCCGGGTGGCCTCGGGCGGCGAGACGGCGCGGCTGATGCTGGCCCTGAAGAGCATCCTGACGGCGGCGGACCAGGTGTCGACCTTGATCTTCGACGAGATCGACGCCGGCATCGGCGGGCGGGTCGGCGCGGTGGTCGGCCAGAAGCTGTGGGGGCTGGCCGACCGGCATCAGGTGCTGTGCGTGACCCACCTGCCGCAGGTGGCGGCTTACGGCGATGCGCACTTCCGCGCCGCCAAGCACGTCGCGGGCGCGCGCACGACCACGTCGGTCGAGGCGCTGGCCGGCGGCGCGCGGGCGGAGGAGCTGATGCACATGCTCGGCGGCACCGATCCGGCGGCGCGCGAGAACGCGCGGTCGATCCTGGCGCAGGCCGAGCAGTGGAAGGCGGCCGGCGGCGCGCGGCGGTGAGGGGTCAGCGGTTTCGTTGATTCACGAGCACGTTCGACGAGGCATATGCATGGCAGTGTTCGGCATCATTCACGACGCGCACTCGGCCGCCCATACCGAGATCACACTGGCCAGCTTCCTGCGACATACATCCCTTCGCGCCTGCGACGACGTGCTCCTGCTGGACAACGAGGGCAACTTTCCGAGCGACACGCCGGGCGTGCAGGTCGTCCGGACGGGCGGCGGGACCTTCGCCCAGAATGCCAACGCGATTCTCTGGCGCGCCCGCTCGCGGCACACGGCCGCGTTTTGCCTTACGAGCGGCCTGATCTTCACAGCGGGTTGGCGCGACGAGCTGGACCGCGTCGGCGCCGCCATCGCCTGCCCGCTGCGCCATCACGACGTGCCGGACTTTCGATTGGAAGGCCAGATCGTTCCGCCCGCCTTCGACCTCTCCTTCTACCACCAGCATCAAGAGAAGTTCGAGCGCTTTTCGGGGGCGGCGCGGCGAGGACCAACGCAGCGGTTCGACGAGCGGGTGTGGTTGCCGTCGTTCGAGTGCTTTCGCGTAGCGCCGGAGGTGATCGCCCGCCTGGGCCCGCTCGACGAGCGCTTCCAGGACGGCGCGGCGGGCGCGGACTACGCGCTTCGGGCCCAGTTGGGCGGTGTGGACTGCGTCCTCTGCCATACCTCGTTCGTGTTTCACTTCACCGGCAACGCCGTCCATCGCGTAGATCGAGGCGTGGCTCAAGCCGGCGAGCCGCGTCCGGATGATGCCCGCGGCCACGTCGACAGCGCCTCCCCACCGGAACGAGATCAAGCCACGGCGCGCGCCTTCGAGTCCAAGTGGGGGCCGACGCTCGCGCGGCGGTTCCTGTTCACGTCGCTCGATCGGGGACGCGATGTCGACGCGGCCGCGGGCATTATCCGGCAGTGCTTGGCCGTGGATGGCCGCACGCCGGCGGAGCCCATCTGCGGGATCGCCGAGCTCGCGCCCATCCGAGCCGACGATCCCCGGCAGCTCTACCTGGATTTGCTCAAGCGCAGCCTGACCAACGCGATCTACGGCGACGCGGGCTGGCTGGATCACCAGCGGCAGGCGGCGTTCGACCCCGAGCGGCGCCGGGTCGGCCGCGACTGGCCGACCCAGGCCCATACCATGATCGGCGCCAGGCGCCTGGACAACGTGCAGTACTGCATCGGCGAGGTGCTGCGGCACGGTGTTCCGGGCGACCTGATCGAGACCGGCGTATGGCGCGGTGGGGCCACGATCTTCATGCGGGGCGTGCTCAAGGCCTATGGGGTGACCGATCGCCGGGTGTGGGTGGCCGATTCCTTTCAAGGCCTGCCGCCGCCGCAAGCGAACCGCTATCCGCAGGATGTCATCCCCTTCCACGAGTGGCCGCAACTGGCGATCCCGCTGGAGGAGGTCAAGTCCAACTTCCGCAAGTACGACCTGCTCGACGGTCAAGTGCGGTTCCTCAAAGGCTGGTTTCGCGACACCTTGCCCTCCGCCCCCATCGAGCGGCTGGCGGTCGCGCGCCTGGACGGCGACATGTATGAATCGACGATGGATGGGCTGCTGAACCTGTACGACAAGCTCTCGCCCGGGGGCTACTTGATCGTCGACGACTACGGGGCCGTCACCGCCTGCCGGCAAGCGGTGGACGACTTCCGCGCGGAGCGCGCGATCGCCGATGAGGTCCACATCGTCGATTGGGGCGGCGCGTTCTGGCGGAAGTCGTGAAGGCGGTGGCGGTGGACGTCATGACGGCGGTGGCGGTGGGCGGCGTGACGGCGGACGTCGTGACGGTTGCCTCGGCGCCTCATCCCGCCAGGTCCCCGGACGCCCGCAGCCGGCTCAGGGCGTCGCGGATGGCATCGAGCGTGGGCACCACTTGCAGGGCGGCGTGGCCGGCCAGGGCGATGCGCTCCCGCTCCGCCTCCATGCCCGGGCGGAGGTAGTCCGCGCAGCAGTCGGCCAGCCGATCGTAGTCGCAAAACACCAGCCCCTCGCCGTAGGGGTTGCCGTCGGCGGTTTCGGAGACGACGAAGCAGCGGTTGTTGAGCAGATAGGCCAGGCGGATTTGCTCAAGCTGTGCCGTCTCGAACTGGTGCATGTTCAGGACGATCTTGGCACGGGCGATCTCTCGGTCGCGCGCCGGCCCGTAGGCGCCGAAGAGGACCCGCACGTCGATGCCCCGCTCGCGCAGCCGCTCCAGCACGTGCTGCCGCCGCGCACGAATCGCCCCGTAGAAAAGGACGTCGATGTCCTTGACCGGCGCCGGGACGATCCGCTCGAGCACGGGGGCATAGCCGATGGGCACATACGCGGTGTCCCGACAGCCGAGCGCCTCAAGAAAGGGCACGTTGCCGGGCGCGTAATCCCAGACCTGGCGGGCACCCCGCAGGAAGTCCAGGTAGGCCGAATGCTCGGGGGCGAAGCCGTGCGAGGGGTCCAGCGCTTCCACCTGGAATACGACGTAGGGCCGCGCCGCGCCCCGGATGGCGGCGTAGTTGGCGGGCGAGAGGAAGGCGGTGTGGCCGACGAGCAGGTTCATGTCTTCGGTCGAGAGGCGATTGACGGACCGCCGCGGGCTCAGGCCGAGCCGCCGCAGGCAGTCCGCGAGCAACTCGATCAGCTCGGCGAAGATAGCGCCGTGCTCGTTGATGATCACATGAGCGATGTTCACGCTGGGCAAGCTTGGGCTGCGGCCGATCAGGGCCCCGCCTCCGCACGCGGCACGAACACCTCCCCGCCCCAGAGTCGCCCCGAGCTCGGCTGGTGCCTGGCGCTCTACCCGCGCCTCTCGCCACGCGCGCGGCGGCGGCTGGCGGCGATGCTCATCGCGGCGGCGCTGGTGGCCCAGCCGCTGGCGGGCTACGCGCGCCGCGAGAGGCGCGGGTAGAGCGCCAGGCACCAGCCACTCTGGGGCGGGGTTTCGGGCAGGTCGGCCATCGGGTGGTCCTCCTCATGTTGTAGGGCACGGCGGCGACGCCGAGCGCTGGGTCGTCGGCGTCCTGTGTCCTGTATTAACGGGTTCGAGGGTGCCAAGGATACGGGGCGGGGCGTGACCTTCGCGTGACGATCGCGCGCCCGCCGCTCAGCCCTGCAACGCCGCCTCACAGAACCCCGCCAGCTCCTCGACCGCGTCCATGTCCTCGAACAGCACCGGGCAGGCAGCCGTGATCCGGACGCTGACGTCCCGCCGATAGTCCGGCTCGCCCGCCAGGCGCAGCGCGATCGCCACGTAGTCCTCCGCCGAAGCCGCGATGCCGTCCATCACCCCGATCCGCCGGCAGGCCGCGTAGGCCCAGCGGCCGCGGTGGAAGCGGCCGGGCAGGGTGACGATCGGTGTCCCGACCGCCAGCGCGTCGTAGGTGGTGTTCGCCCCGCCGCCGTAGTGCAGCGTGTCCAGCGCCACGTCGGCGACCGCCAGGAGGTTCAGGTAGTCCGCCTCGCCCCTGCGCGGCAGGAAGCGGATCCGCCCGGCGACGTCCGGGATCTCGCGCTCGAAGCGCTGGCCGAGGAGCGCGGTGACGCCGGGCTGGGCGTCCTCGATGAAGAGCACTTGCCCCCGTGGGTCGCCGCGCAGGATGCCCGCGACCAGGGTGTCGAAGTCCGGCTGCACCTTGCGCAGGTTCTGAACGCAGAGGTAGAGGCGGTCGTACGTGCCGAGGCCGAGCTCGGCGCGGGAGCGCAGTGGCGCCGGGACGGGCGGGCGGTAGTAGTAGGTGGGCAGGTGGCGCAGGCGCACCAGCTTCTCGGTGTAGAAGGCGTCGCTCTCGTCGGTTTCCAGGAGCTCCGAGGAGAGGTAGTAGTCCATCCGCGCTATCCCGCTGGTCACCGGCCAGCCCCAGGTGGCGCATTGGACCGGGGCCAGGCGGTGGAAGGGCAGGAAGTAGTTCATCCCGTCGGTGCCGACCTCCCAGAAGTGCAGCAGGTCGAAGCCCGCCGCGCGGACCTGTACGGCCGCCTGCGGCACCTGGCCCGCCAGCGGCAGGTAGGCCACGGCGGGGTTGGCGATCGCCGGCGCCAGGATCTCCGGCCCCGCCTGGCGGCTGCACACCACCGTCAGCCGGAACCGCTCCCCCGAGAGCTGATTCAGGATGCCGCGCATGCACTTCAGGAAGACGCCCTCGTGGCCGTGGGTGACGACGAAGCCCAGGTGCGGCCGCGCGTCGGCAGCCGCCCGGCGCGGCGCGGCGGCCGCGGCCGCTTCGCCCACTTCATCTCCGACGGCCTCCCCGCCGCCATCCCCGATCCGCCCCGCGAACAGCGCCGCCCAGCGCGCCTTGAGCGCCCGCTCGTCCCGGCCGTGGTAGACCGACAGCGACGGCGGCGTGGCATCCAGGCGCTGGAGCGGGAGCGGCGCGGCCAGGCCGCCCTGATCGAGATAGCGCGCAAGGGTCGCGTCCAGCCCGGCCCAGTAGGCGTCAATCTCCGCGTTGCTCTCCGGAACGATCGCGCACAGGGTCTCGCGGTACAGGCGCAGCAGCGCGTCTCCCGGCTCGATCGCCAGCACCCGGTCGTAGCTCGCGCGGGCGGCGGCGAGGTCGCCCTGCTGTTCGAGCGCCTGGCCGAGGTTCCGGTGGGCGTCGGCGAAGTCCGGCCGCAGGGAGATCGCCTGGCGGAAGCATGGGACGGCCTGGTCGATCTCCCCCAGCTCCTTGTGGGCCACGCCGAGGTTGTTGTGCGCCTCCGCGTGGTCCGGCGCGAGGGCGGCGGCCGCCTCGAAGCAGGCGCCGGCGCTGCGGAACTGGCCGAGGGCGAGCAGGGTGTTGCCGAGGTTGTAAAAGGCGCGGGCGTGGCCCGGCTCGATCGCCAGCGTCGCCTTGTAGTGCTCGATCGCCTCGTTGAGGCGGCCGAGGTCCTTCAGGGCGTTGGCCAGACCGAAGTGTGCCGCCGCGAAGTCCGGCGCCAGGGCGACGGCCCGCCCGAAGGCGTCCGCGGCCCGCGCCGGCTCACCCAGGCGGCGGCGGGCTTCGCCGAGGTTGGCGTGGTAGGCCGGGTTCCGGCCATCCAGCACCGCCGCCTGCTCGAAGCAGCGGGCCGCGGATGCGTAGTCCCCCTGCCGGCTGTGCTCCAGCCCGGCCTGGTGGCGGGCGACGGCCCGGTAGCTTGGAGCGTTGCGGTCGCTCATCCGTCCCGATATCGCGGCCGATCAGGGCCCCGCCGCCGCGCGTGGCACGAACACCTCCCCACCCTCAGCCCCCGGCCCCACCCGCGCCCGGACCGCCGCGTGCGGCGTCCGCTTGCCGCCCGCGCCGACATCCTCCAGCCGGTAATGCCAGGTTCCCGGACCCGGCACGTCGCGCAGGACATAGCTCCGCCCGGTGGCGGCGCCGCCCTCGGCGGGGATCAGCGCGGGACCCACGGACGTCCACGGACCCTTCGCGTCCGCCGCGCGCAGGACCTGGAAGCCGAGCGTAGCCGCCTCGCTGGCGGTCTCCCAGACCAGGATCGCCCGGTCCGCCAGGCCGATCGCCCGGAAGTAGCGCAGGTCCACCGCGGTCGGCGGCAGGGGTGTCGCCGTGCTGGCGGGGATGCTGGTCGGCGTGGGCGTTGCCGTCGGCGGGTTGGCCGAGAGGTAACGCTGCGCCTGGATGCTGAAGACATCCGTATCGGTGCCGCCCGAGCCGTTGCTATCCCACACCGACACGAAGTCGCCGTCCGCGTCCATCGCTACCGCAGGGAATAACTGGTTGCTCGTGGTGTAGGTGTTGACCTGGAACTGGCTGCCTTGGGCCGTGCCTGCCGCGTTGTAGTGCTGCGCCTGGATGCTATATCCGTCCGTATCGGTACCGCCCGAGTTGTCGCTCCGCCACACCACCACGAAGTCGCCGTCCGCGTCCATCGCCACCGACGGCTCGCGCTGGCCGCTCGTGGTGTAGGTGTTGACCTGGAACTGGCTGCCGACCGCGCTGCCCGCCGCGGTGTAACGCTGTCCCTGGACGCTGGCACTGCTCGTATCGGTGCCGCCCGAGCCGTAGCTCTGCCACACCACCACGAAGTCGCCGTCC
>CAZCJG010000239.1:0-7783 GCA_964498575.1 uncultured Anaerolineales bacterium
GGCGGTGCGGTTGAGGTCCGCGGAATCATCGAGGTAGGCCGAGGCCGCCGCGCGGCTGGCGCCGCACATCGCGCCCCAGTTGTTCGCACGCTCCTCGTGGCATTCGACCAGCGAGCGGCCGTCGCCGGCGAGGACCTCGTTGCGCACGCCGGAGAGCCAGCTCCGGAAGGTGCTGTCCTCGGACGCGGTCAGGCCGACCAGCTCGGCGGCGATGACGTAGGCGGCCAGCTCGCGGCCGAGCGCCAGCGTTCGGCAGGTCGAGCCGTCCTCGGTGCCGATGGCGCCCATCACGTTCTGGCGCACCTCGGTGCGGTAGCTCTGGATGTCGGTTCGGACATAAGCCAGCGCCTTGGCCAGCACCAGGACGTTGTTGTCCGAGTCCTGATCGCACACGGTCGGGCTGCCTTCGGCGCTGTCGGCGTCCTCCAGCAAGCCGTCCCAGGCCGGCCCGCTCGTCGGCAGCGCTTCGATCTCGGCCGCCGAGATCCAGATACCCGATGGTGGCGGCGTCGGCGTGCGCGTCGGCGTCCGGGTCTGGGTTGGGGATGCCCCGGGTGTCGGCGTGCGGGTACGGGTTGCCGTGGCGGAGGGTGCCGGCGTGTTGGTGTGGGTCGCGGTCCGCGTCGAGGTGGCGGAGGGTGCCGGTGTGCTGGTGTGCGTCGCGGTGCGGGTGCGGGTGGCGGTTGGTCCCGGTGTAGAGGTGCGGGTGCGTGTGGGGGTGCGGGTGCGGGTCGGGCTTGGGCCCTGCGTCGGAGTCCGGGTGCGGGTCGCGGTTGGACCTGGCGTCGGAGTCCGGGTATGGGTCGCGGTTGGACCTGGCGTGGCCGTCCGGGTTGCTGTGGGTGTGGCGGTCGCCGATGGCGGAGGCGTGTTGGTGCGCGTCGCCGTCGGTGTCGGTGTGGGAGTGAATGCCGGCGTGGACGTGGCGGTCGGCGTGCGGGTGCGGGTGGCCGAGGAAGTGGCCGTAGAGGTGCTGGTTGGCGTGGTTGTCGCGGACGGGGTGGGCGTGTTGGTCCGCGTGGCCGTCTTGGTCGCCGTCGGGGGTGTGCCAGAGGGCTTGGCCGTCGGCGTGCGGGTCTTGGTGTGTGTAGCCGCCGGAGTGGCGGTGACCACGGTCGGCTTGGGCGTCTTGGTCTTGGTTGCGGTCGCCTGGTCGGCGCGCGGGGCGGAGCCGGCGGGTTCGGCCAGGGTCATGCCCAGCGCAACCAGGGCAAGCAGCAGGGCCAGTACGAATCGTCTTCCTGAAATCGAGTTTCCGACAAAGAGCCTGAAGCGACGGGCAAACTCAAACATGCGAATTGCCTCCTGTCAAAGCCAAACAAGGATAGAAAATAGGGGCCTCGGGCAGGAACAAATGTAAAATCGAGGTTAAACGTACCACGAATTCGCCCGCGGTGCAATCCCCGTTTCACCAAAGACGTATGGCGGGACGTGCTGATACGGGTCGCTTCGGCACATCAGAGGGGGATTACCCCGGGTTGCGCTCGACGAAGCCGGCGACGGCGCGCACATGGGCCTCCGCCGCCCACAGGCCGGGGAAGAGCGCGCGCTCGGCCGCCAGAGCGTCCGGATAGGGCAGGGTCCAGCCCGCTTGGAGCAGCCGCTTGACCGCCCGCACGGTCGTGGGATCGGCGGCGGCGAACTCGGTGGCCAGCGCCTGGGCGGCGGGCAAGGCGGCGCCGGGCGGTGCGACTTGGCAGGCCAGGCCCAGATCGAGCAGCTCGCCGGCGCCGAAGGGGCGGGCGGTGAGCAGCATGTGCATGGCGCGGCCGGGCCCGACCAGGCGCTGCAGGCGCTGGCCGCCGCCCCAGCCGGGGATCAGGCCGAGGCGCAAGTGCACCAAGCCGAAGCGGACGTCCTCTGAAACGACCCGCAGGTCGCAGGCCAGGGCGATTTCGCTGCCGCCGCCTAGCGCATAGCCGTTGACGGCGGCGATGACCGGCACGGGGAGCTGTTCCAGGCGCAGCAGCGCGTCGCCCATGGTCGCCGCGAGCCGGGCACCGTCCGAAGCGGCGAGGAAGGTGTGCAGCGCGTGCTGGTCGCCGCCGCTGCAGAACGCCGCGGTGCCGGCGCCGGTGAGGATGACGGCGCGGAGCGGCGATGTGGTCTCAGCGGCCTCGGCGTGCAGCAACTCGACCGCCGCGGCGAAGGCGTCCATCGTCGCCCAGTCCAGCGCGTTGTGAACTGCCGGGCGGTTGAAGGTCAGGGTGGCGATGCCGCACGGGTCGTGGTCGACCAGCAGGCTGGGGGCGGCGGATGTGGGCATGGGTGGTCGTCCTCTTGGCTTGTCCTCTGGGCTTGGATTGAAATTAGTCTCGGCGTAACGCCGCCCCCGTATCCTGGGCCGGCCTGAGCCGTTAATGATCATAGCGGGTTCGCGCCGGGAAGCCTGCCGGCGCCCCACCCGTCGTCCGCGCCGGATGCCGCCACCATCCGCCACAGCCAAGGAGATCCCGCATGCCCCCCGACCCCCGACCGATCCAGGCTCCGGAGCCTTCGGACCCCGCCGAGCTCGCCCTGTGGCAGGCCGAGCTGGTCGCCTGCAACGGCGATCCTTGGCGGGCGAGCCTGTTCATGCGCCGGCTGGGGGGGCTGCGCTCCCGCTTGGCGGAGCTGCTCGACTGGCTGGCGAGCCTGCCGCGGCGGCTGCGGCGGGGCTGGGCGCGGGCTTGGGGCCGGCGCTGGGCCTCTGCCCTTCCGGCGGCGGCGCTGCTGCTCGCGCTGGCGGCCGGCCAGGTGCGGGCGGCGACGATCACGGTGGACCCCGGCGGCAGTGGCTGCACGCTGGACGACGCGATCGTCGCGGCCAACACCGACACCGCGACCGGGAGCTGCCCGGCGGGGGCCGCCGGCGCGGACACGATCAGCTTCGCGAACGCCAACGGCACCTACCTGCTCGACACGAACTACGGCGTTCCGCTGCCGACGATCAACAGCGCGATCACCATTCAGGGCAATGGGAACACGACGCTGGACGCCGAAGGCATGTTCCGGGTGCTCACGGTGGACCTGGGGGGAAGCCTGGGGATCGCGAACGCGACGATCACCGGGGGGAGCGCGGGGACCGACGGCGGCGGGATCTACGTCGCCGGGGGCACCTTGAGCCTGACCAGCGCCACGATTAGCGGCAACACGGCCTCCGACCGCGGTGGCGGCATCTACGCCGGCTCCAGCACGGTTAGCCTGACCAGCACGACCATCAGCGGCAACTCGGCGTACGACCGCGGCGGCGGGATCTACGCCCGCTCCAGCATGCTGAGCCTGACCCGCACAACGATCAGCGGCAACACCACGTCCGGTCTCGGTGGCGGCATCGCCGCCTTCTCAGGAGGCAGCCTGAGCCTGACCAGTGCCACGATCAGCGGCAATTCGGCGAATGGCGGCGGCGGAGTATGGGCGTCCGCCAGCACCAGTGTCCAGAACGCCACGATCAGCGGCAACTCGGCCGGGAACAGGGCTGGCGGAATCTACATCTGCTGCAACACCTTGGTGCTGACACACGCCACGATCACCGGCAACTCGGCCACTTTTGGCGCGGGCGGAGTCGTCGGTGTCTCGTCCGCCCTCATCAACTCCCAATCCAGCATCATCGCCGGCCAAGCGGCGGGTGCGGACTGCGGTGTGGACGGCAATTCGAGCATCGCCAGCAACGGATACAACATCGAGAGCGCGACGAGCTGCGGGTTCAGCATGGCCAGCGACCAACAGAACGTCTCGCCCGCGGCGCTGGACCTCGACCCGCTGATGCTCAACGCGCCGGGCACCACCGAGACCCACGCCCTCGGCGCGGGCAGCGCGGCGCTGGACCAGATCCCGCCGGGCATGAACGGCTGCGGGACCTCGATCACCACCGACCAGCGCGGCGTGACCCGGCCTCAAGGCACGAACTGCGATGTCGGCGCCTACGAGCTTGAGGTGGCGATGCCTACCCCGCTGCCGACATCCACGCCCGTCCCGCCGACCGCCGCCGAGGTGACCCACTTCGCCGCCGCGCCCGATCCCACCGGCCGCATTCGCATCACCTGGGAGACCGCCAGCGAGGTCGACGTGGCCGGCTTCCGGCTGCAGCGGACGCCGGAGGGCAGCGATGCCTGGGCTGACGTGGGCGCGCTCGTCCCGGCGCGCGGCAGCGCCACCGGCGGGGCGGGCTATGGCGCCACGGACGCGCCCGGCGTAGGCAGCTTCGCCTACCGCTTGGTTGTGGTCAACGCGGACGGCCCGCCGGCGACGCACGGGCCGGTCGGTGCGGTGGTGCGGGCGCTGCGGGCTTTCCTGCCGGTGGGGTGGCGGTAGCGCCGATCGGTACGTGGTTGACCGATCGGCACGAAGTTAATAGAGCTTTACCCCGGCCCCCGTATCGCCGGGCCGGCTTGGGCCGTTAATGATCATGGCGATAGCGGGTCCGCGCCTGAAACTCTGCCGCCGCCGTGCCCGCCGTTCGCGCCGGATGCCGCCGCCATCCGCCATAGCCCATCAGGAGAACCCGCATGCCCCGCGTACCCTCACTCACCCGGTCCCTGGCCTCTTTCCTCCCGATCGTCATTCTGGTCGCCGCCGCCCTGACGATCACCCTCGCACCGCCCAGCCCGTCTTCGCCCCCCGGCACTCCATTGTCCGGCGGCGCGGTCATGGCGGCGCCGATCTCCGCCGATAAGGGCGACTCGGTCGATGTGAGCACCAGCTTGGTGATCAACGAGGTGGACTACGATCAGCCGAGCACGGACAATGCCGAGTACGTCGAGATCAAGAATGTCAGCGGCTCGGCAATTACCCTCAACAATTACGACTTGACCTTCCGGAATGGCGGTTCAGCAGGCGCGCAGTATCTGCGCTTTACGTTGAACAACGTATCGCTGCCGGCAGGCGGCTATTTCGTCTTGTGCGGTGATTCAGCCAATGTTCCGAACTGCAATCAAGACGTGACCCCGAACACCGATCTCATTCAGAACGGTGCCCCTGATGCGGTCGCGATCGTCGACACCGGCACGGACACGATCGTCGATACCGTCAGCTACGAGGGAAACACGACGGGCTGGACCGAGGGTAGTGGCACCGGGTTGATTGACGCCGGCACGGGAAGTAATGGCATCTCGCGCTGCCCCGACGGCGCCGACACCGACCAGAACAACGTGGACCTGCTCAGCAACGAGCCCATCTCGCCGGGTGCCTCCAATCCCTGCCTGCCGACCGCGACGCCGACCAGTACCTCCACACCGACCAACACGGCCACGCCGACGATCACGCCGACGCCGAGCGTCACCGGCGGGCCGACCTCCACGACGACGCCATCGCCGACCATCACGTCCAGCCCAACCCCCACCTCCACCCCCTCGAGCACCCTCACTCCAACGATCACCCCCACGCCTCAGGTCAGCACCAGCCTGGTTATCAACGAGGTGGACTACGATCAAGTCGGCACCGACGCGGCGGAGTACATTGAGATCAAGAACATCAGTGGTTCGGCCATCAGCCTCTCGGGCTGGACCGTGGAGCTAGTTAACGGCAACGCGGGCGGGGCGGCTGTTTACCAAACGATCACCTTGCCCAGCGTCAATCTCGCTGCGGGCGACTACTTCGTGGTCTGCGCCAACCCCGCCAACACGCCTAATTGCGATCTCGACGTAAGCCCCGACACCAATCTGATCCAGAATGGCCCGCCGGACGCCGTCGCCTTGCGCAACAGCGGCACGCTGATCGACACCGTGAGCTACGAGGGCAACACCGGCGCGCCGTACACCGAGGGCAGCGGCGTCGGGTTGCAGGATGTCGAGGTTGCGGGCACCAGCATCCAACGCTGCGCCGACGGCACCGACACCAACGTGAACAACGTGGACTTCTGGAGCGAGGCTTCGCCGATCTCGCCGGGCGACGCCAACACCTGCGTGCCGACGCCCACGCCGACGGCCAGCAACACGCCGACTTCAACCCACACCCCGTCACCGACTCCCGGCACGCCGACCGAAACGCCGACGCCCACCAACACCCCCACCGCCACCAACACGCCCACCGCTACCAATTCCCCCACTGCCACCAACACGCCAACCACAACGCCGACTCCGACGATCACCCCGACGCCATCCATCACCCCTACGCCCAGTCCGACCTCCCCGGTCGCGCGCGGCGACTGCAACCGCGACTCGCTGGTCGACGGGGCGGACGTGTCGGCGATCGCGCTGGAGATCTTCGATGGCGACGGGATGCTGCCGGCGGACGTGCCTTTGGGCACCTTCGCCGGCCACCCCGAGGGTTGCAACCCCAACGGTGACACCAAGGTGGACGCGGGCGACTTGTCGTGCTTGGTGCGGATCCTGTTCCAGAGCGGGGCTTGCGTGCCTTAGGGCGGCCCCCTCCCGCGGCAGCGCGCGCCAAGGGGGATCAGAGTCCCCGTAGATAGTCCCGCGCGCGCTGCCGCTGCCCTCCCCCGCTGCGCGGGAGAGGGCATTCACGTGATGCCGGGCGCCTATCTAGAGAGTGAACAACAACGCCCTGTCAATAATCCAGCGCCGCCGCGCGTGAATCCCCTCTCCCGCGCAGCGGGGGAGGGGTGGCCGAGCGGAGCGAGGCCGGGGAGGGGGCTACCCCGGCAGCCCGTTCTCCAGCGCCGCCTGCCACACCTCGTCGATGTTATCGGCGAAGATGAAGTTCAGGTCCTTGCGCGCTTCCTCGGGGACTTCTTCGAGGTCGGGCTCGTTGCGGCGGGGTAGGATTACCGTGGCCAGGCCGGCGCGGTGGGCGGCGAGGATCTTCTCGCGGATGCCGCCGACCGGCAGCACCTTGCCGCGCAGCGTGATCTCGCCGGTCATCCCGACGTCCGAGCGCACGGGGTTCTTCGTCAAGAGCGAGGCCAGCGCGGTTGCCATGGTGACGCCCGCGGAGGGGCCGTCCTTGGGCGTGGCGCCGGCGGGGACGTGCAGGTGCAGGTCGTGCGAGGCGAAGAAGTCCGAGGCGACGCCGAGGGCATCGGACTGGGAGCGGACGTAGGAGAGCGCCGCCTGCGCGCTTTCGCGCATCACGTCGCCGAGCTGGCCGGTGACGATGAAGCCCTTGGCCCCGGGTGAAGCGCTGGCTTCGACGAACAGGACGTCGCCGCCGTAGGGCGTGAAGGCCAGGCCCGTCGCCACGCCGGGCAGGGCGGTACGCTCGGCGACCTCGGACTCGTAGCGCGGGGGGCCGAGGTGGGCGCGCAGGTCGTCCACGCTGACCTCGGCGCGCTCCAGCCGGCCCTCGGCGACCGCGACCGCGATCTTGCGGCAGACCTTGCCGATCTCGCGCTCGAGGTTGCGGACACCGGCCTCGCGGGTGTAGAAGCGGATGATGTGGCGCAGCGCCTCGGGCGTGAACTCCGCCTCCTCGCTCATCAGCCCGTTCTCGCGGAGCTGGCGCGGCACCAGGTAGCCCTCGGCGATGTGCAGCTTGTCGCTTTCGGTGTAGCCGGAGAGCTCGATCAGCTCCATCCGGTCCAAGAGCGGTCCGGAGATCTGACCGAGGACGTTGCCGGTGGTGATGAAGAGCACGTCCGAGAGGTCGAACGGCACGTCCAGGTACAGGTCGCGGAACTCGTGGTTTTGCTGGGGGTCCAGGACTTCGAGAAGCGCGCTTTCGGGGTCGCCGCGGAAGCTCGCGCCGACCTTGTCGATCTCGTCGAGCATGAACACCGGGTTTCGCGTGCCGGCGCGCTTGAGCGCCTGGATGATCCGTCCCGGCATCGCGCCGATATAGGTGCGGCGATGGCCGCGGATCTCGGCCTCGTCGCGCACGCCGCCCAGGCTCATCCGCGCGAACT
>CAZCJG010000240.1:0-7780 GCA_964498575.1 uncultured Anaerolineales bacterium
GCGAAGTCGACCAGCGCCAGGAAGGGCTGGCCGCGGTCGATCGGCTGCATCCGACCGGGGATGCCTTCGACCGCCGCCACGCCGGCCGCCCAGGCCGCCGGCCCGGCCGCGCCCGCGCTGGTCGCCGCCATCGCCGCCAGGATGTTGGCGGCGTTGTAGTGGCCCATCAACCGACTGCGGATCTCCACCGGCCCCTCGGGCGTCTGCGCGGTGAAGGCCAGGCCGGCCGCCGAGTGGCGCAGGTCCTCGGCCCGGAAGTCCGCCGGCCCGGTCAAGCTGTAGCTCACCTGGCGCGCCACCGGGATCGCCCGCAGGCGCGGGAAGGAGCCGTCGGCGGCGTTGAGCACAGCGGTCTTGACCACGCCGGGGAAGGGCGCGCTCTCGGCCAACATGTGGAAGAGCTGCGCCTTGGCCTCGCGGTAGGCCTCGAAGGTCCCGTGATACTCCAGCGCCTCGTGCGTGATGTTGGTGATCACCGCCACGTCGAAGGACACGCCGGTGACGCGGTGCTGCGCCAGGCCGTGCGAGGTGACCTCCAGCACCGCGGCTTCCAGGCCCTCGCCGCGCATCGCGGCCAGGTAGGCCTGCAAGTCCTCCGGCTCGGGCGTCGTCACGTGCAGACCGGTGTCCAGGGTCTGCTCGCCGATCCGCGCCGCGACCGTGCTGACCAGCCCGGCGCGCCGGCCGGCCGCGCCGAGCATGGCGTGGATCAAGGTGCTGGTCGTCGTCTTGCCGTCGGTGCCGGTGACGCCGATCACCGCCAGGTGGCGCGAGGGATGGCCGTAGAGCGCGGCGGCGACCAGCGCGCGCGCCCGGCGGGCGTCGTGGACCTGGACCAGCGGCACGCCCGCCGGCAAGCCCAGCTCGGCGCGCAGCCGCTCCGGCGGCTGCTCGACGAGGGCGGCGGCGGCTCCGCGTGCCAGGGCATCGGGCAGGAAGCGGTGGACATCCTGATACACGCCCTGGTAGGCGACGAAGAGCGTGCCCGGCGCGACCTGGCGCGAGTCGTGGGTCAGGCGGGTGATCGAGATCGAGAGATCGCCATCGGACTGCAACACGTCCACATCGGACAGCAGCGACAGCAGCGGGGCGGGCTGGGGTTCGGGGAGCATGGTCACCTTTCGGGGGGGAAAAGGCTGGGGCACGGTGAACGGGGAAGATGATAGGCGCGCCGGGCGGGGGATTCAAGCCAAGGCCAAGGTCACGCCGCGTCGCGCCAGTGCGTGAGCACGGTGTCGAGGCACCCAGACACTCGATCGCAGGTCGTCCACCGACGAAATCCATACGCTCAGCGCCGACAAGTGCGCGCCGGTCATCGGCGGATGCCTGTCGGATCATATCCGGCGATACCCTGTTGACATCGATCGCCGATCGCGTGGAACCCATTCAAACCTATTGCGATCCTGCTTGCCGTTTGCGCAGATTGTTGGCATACTGTGGTAAGAGCGGTCGGATGACAGGCGGTTGAAGGTGGGAATGACCGCCGCATCGCGAGGAGGACACATCATGCCGGATCATGCGCCGGATCAGTCGATCCGCGTGACATGCAGCTTCATCGGCGACCGGATCGATGTCGAGGACATCGAGCTGCTGGACAAGGTCGCCCCGGCCTCCGATCCCCTGCCGCCGCGCGACGAGACGCCGCAATCCGGATTCTGGTATGACGTGCTCGACGGGCAGGACCGGCCGCTGTATCGTCGCGCCATGCACCCGCCGATCCGGTTCGCGGCCGAGCGGCGCGCGCATCGCCAGGGGGGAGAGGTGGCCAATCTGCCCGTCGAGCAGCCGAGCAGCCTGTTCTTCCTGCTGCTGCCCCGGCTGGCCGAGGCGCGCCGCATCGTGCTCTACAGCAGCCCGCTCGCCTTCGATGCGCCGCTGGAACCGGCGACCGCCCTGGCGCGCTTCGATCTCCCCACGAGGTGGCCGGGGGAGGACGGCGCATGAGCGCGGCGGATGGATGGGTGGTGGGGACGACCAAGATCGTCGATCACGGACCGGATGCCCGGCGCTGGGTGCTGGCGATTGTCGCCGAAGGCTTCACCCAGCCGGAGCTCGGCTTGTTCGAGGGCCATGCGAAGCGCTTCGTGAAGCAACTGTTCCTCATTCACCCGTTCAACGGTGCGGTCATTCAAGCCGCGATCAACGTCTATCGTATCGACGTGGTATCCACCGACAGCGGGGCGGATGATCCGAAGGCGTGCGGCGGAGGAGATGGCATGGCGGCGCGCACTTTTTTCGACGCCAAGTATTGCGGCGATGGACGATTGCGCCGCTTGCTGACGGTGGATAATCGGGCGGTGCTGCGCGTCCTCAAGGCGCAGGTACCGCTGTGGGATCATGCGCTGGTCATCGTCAACAGCAACCGCATCGCCGCCGGATCGGGCGCCCATCAGATCGCCGTGACCTCGACCGGGACACGCTGGAAGACGATGGCGGTGCATGAGTTGGGCCACGCCGCCTTCGACCTGGCCGACGAGTACGCCTATTACCAGGGCTGTGCGAGCGGCGAGAACGGCCACGACCGCTACACCGGCGCCGAGCCGCGCCAATGCAACGTCACCACCCACATCGACCCGGCGACCCTCAAGTGGCGCGCGCTGCTCACCCCCGGCGTGCCCCTCCCCACGACCACCAACCCCGATTGCGGCCGGTGCGACCCACCGCCCGCCAATCCCCTCGCGCTCGATGGCGTTGTCGGAGCCTTCGAGGGGGCGCACAACCATCACTGTGGCGTGTTCCGCCCGACCCTCAACTGCCTGATGCGCGATCTGAGCCATCTGCGCTTCTGCGCGGTGTGCGCCGCGCGCGTCCGCGACATCGTGATCCGAACGACACCGTGACCGCTCGACCAAGCTCGCTATCCCAACTACTTCGCAAAGGAGAAGACACCGTGTCCAGACGACCCGCCTCCAATCCCTCCAATCCCTCCAAATCCGACCTCCCCGCCCCCGACCTCCCCGCCCCCGACCTCCCCGCCCCCGGTGTATGTGCGTCCACGCCGCCCCCACCCGACCGCTTGCGATCTTATCTCGCCTGGGTTGCCAGGACCGTGGTTCCGGCGCTGGCCGTCGCATCGATCGCCGCCGGCTGCGGTGGCACGCCGACGCCGACGGCCGAGCCGCCGCCCGCACCTCCGGTGCCGACGCAGATGCCGACCGCCGAGCCGCTGCCGCCGCCCATCGTGGGGCAGCCGCGCCCGCTGATCCGGGGGCGGATCGGCCAGTCCGACAGCGGCGCGGCGCCCTGCGCCACCGTGCCGGCGGACCTCGGCGACATGCTGGTGGTCCTCGCGGCCGACAACGCGGATGGGATCTGCAATGCCGATGATTACGATGATCTCATCGAGGTCACGCCGGATGCCGCCGGCGCGTTCGTGTTCCCGGCCGAGCTCGCTACGCCGCCCATGGGCCCGGCGCCGACAGCGATGAGCTACTGCATCAAGGTCGACCGCGCCGCGTCAACCGATCCCGGGCCCCTGGGCCCGATCGTGCCGGGGACCAATCCGACCCCGACGTTCGCCGCCGAAGACATCTGCGTCGAGCCCTGAGGCCGGTCCGGTGCCGCCTCAACCCGCCAGCGCCAGCTCGAAGGCTTGGTTCAGGCTCAGTCGCTCGCCCGCCTGCCACAGCCGCTGCGCGGCGGCGTCGCCCAGGGTCTGGCTGGTGGCCACCCGGAGCGCGGCGAGGCGCGCGCGGGCGATCGGTGGCGCGGGCGTTCCGTAGCGGAGCCGCTGGTGGGTCGCCACCGCCAGGAGGCTGAGCGCGCGATCCGGCATACCGGAGGCGGCCGCCAGCTCGGCACAGGCTTCGAGGTTGCGGATGAGGTCGTGCCGGGCGCCCATGCGTTGGAACAGGGTCAGGCTCTGGCGAAACCACCGCTCGGCTTCTCCCACACGCCCGGCCTGGCAGGCGATCCGTCCCAGCCCGAAGAGCGCGCCCGCAACCGCGATACGGCTGTCGATACCCGTGGCGATGGCCAGGCTGCGCCGGAACATCGCTTCGGCCGCGGCCTCGTCGCCTTCGTCGAGCAGCAGCGTGCCGTGAAGGTTCAGGGTTGTGCTGGTCACCCACTCATCTTCGATCATCTGCCCCAAGGCCAGGCAATGCGTGAGATGGCCGCGCGCGGCAGGCAGGTCTCCGAAATCTCGATTGAGCTCGCCGATGACGCACTGGATGTGTTGCATGGCCCGGATGTCGCCCAGTGCTTCGGCGATGGAGAAGGACTCGCGATAAAGCTCCATCGCGGTATCGAAGTCGCCCTTGAGGTTCGCGACCGTTCCCAGGCCGGACAGTGCCGCGGCCATGCCGCCACTGTCACCGCATCGGCGAACGATCGCCAGGCTCTCGGTGAGCAAGCGCTCGGCGATAGTCGGGTCGCCTTGGACCAATGCGACACCCGCGAGGTTGTTCAGCACGTTGGCGATGTTCTGGGGGGGGGCTCCGTGTTGGCGCATGATGGCCGTGCATTGCGTGTAGAGCAAGCGCGAAGTGTCCAGCTCGCTCTTCATGAAGTAGACCGAGGCCAAGTTGTTCAGGGTGTGGGCCTCGAGGAGCGGCTCCCCGCCGGCGCGCCGGAGCTCCAGTGCTTGTTGCAGGCTTAGCTCCGCGGCCGGATAGTCCGCCTGATAGCTCGCCAAGGTCCCGGCCGCGTGCAAGGCCTTGGATTGAATCGCGGCGGGCAGCGTGTCGGCGTTGGCGCGTGCCAGGAAGCCTTCGACATGGGCTCGGCCCTCGGTGACATGCCCCCGCACATACCAAAAAAGCCACAGCGCCCCGCACAGCCGCGAGCCGAGCTCGGCTTGCTCCGCCGAGCGGGACCAGGCCAGGGCGGCGCGCAGGTTGTCGTGCTCGGAATCGAGCCGCGCCAGCCATGCGGCCTGCTCCGACCCGTTCATCTCGCGTTCGGCCCGCTCGGCCAGGTCGAGGTAGAAGGCGGCCCGCCGGCGTTCCAGTTTCAGCCACGCGCCGCGGATGCGGATTTGCGCCCGCGCGAAGTGGCGGACGATCTCGAGCAAGCTGCCCCGCCAGTCGCCGTCCCGCTCCTCGGCGGCGATGAGCGACTTGTCGGCCAGGCTGCAGAGGATGTCCCCGACGCTGGCGCGGTCGACCAGCCCGCCGGAGCACACCGCCTCCGCCGCGTCCAGCGTCCAGCCGTTCTGGAACACGGCCAGGCGCGCCAGGAGCAGCTTCTCGGCCTCGGTCAGCAGGGCGAAGCTCCAGGCCAGCGTGGCCTCCAGCGTGCGCTGGCGCAGGGGAGCGTCGTCGGGCCCGGTCGCCAGCGTGCGGAGCGGGTCGTCGAGCTGGTGCAACACGGTCTCGGCCGGCATGTGGTGGCGCACCCGCGCCGCCGCCAGCTCGATGGCGAGCGGCAGCCCGCCGAGGCGACGGCACAGCTCCGCCACGGCCGGCGCGTTGGTGCCGGTCAGCCGGAAGTGGCGGTCGTGCGAGGTTGCGCGCTCGACGAACAGGCGCACCGCTTCGGAGCGCGCCAACCAGCCTGGCACTCCCTCGTCCGTCGGTACATCGTCTGCCGGGGGCCGATCGGGACCGAGCTGACCCCCTGGAGTCCCCTTTCCGCAGGCGGCCGCGCAGTCACCCGGCAGGGTCAGCGCCGGCACCGGCCACACCCGCTCGGCCTCGATGTCGAGCCGTTCGCGGCTGGTCGCGACGATGTGCAGCGCCGGGCAGGTGGTCAGCAGGCGGTGCGCCAGCGCGGCGGCGTCCGCGATCAGGTGCTCGCAGTTGTCCAGCACCAGCAGCAGGTGCCGCGCGCCGAGGTGGTGCTCGATGGCTTGCATCGGCGTGCGCTGCGTGCCCTCGTCCACCCCGAGGGCGTGCGCCACGGCCAGCGGCAGCAGCGTGGGGTCGACCAGAGGGGCCAGGTCGACAAAGCATACGCCGTCAGCATAGGCGTCGGCCACCGCATCGGCTACCGCGATCGCCAACCGGGTCTTGCCGACCCCGCCGATGCCCACCAGGGTGAGCATGGGGGCCTCGGACAGGCGGGCGGTCACCTCCGCGATCGCGGCTTCGCGCCCGACGAACGAGGTCCTGCGCCGCGGCAGCGTGGGCGCGCGGTCCGCTCGCCCGGCCGCGGCCGGGTCGGGCAGGGTCGCCACGGCGATCAGGCGGGCCTGCTGCTCCATGTCGCGCAGCTCGCGCGCCAACAAGTTGCAGCCATGCTGAACGCGCCGCGTGAGCTGCCGGCGCCGATCACCGCCGCCGTTCGCGTCGATCAGATCGCTGATCTGCCGCACTTGGAAGTCATGCATCGACACGTAGCGGTAGAACAAGCAGCTCCACGCCTCACGGTTGGCGTTGCCGGCTTGGAAGTCCTGCACCAAGCACGCCTCGGCTTCCTCCCGCACGGTGGATTCGGCCGCTTCCGCCCGCTCCGGCGCACCGCGTTCGAGCGCGAGGTGGGCACGAATCACGCGATGGAGCAGCTCGCGGACCGCCGCGCTCAGATCGGCATCGGTGACAGGCCGGCCGGACCGCTCGAGGCTCTGTCGCAGCACCTGCAGCGACAGCAGATCGCCATCCGCCAGGCGCCGGCCCCGGCGGAGCTGGTTAAGCGCTTGTCGGATGCCTTGTTCGTCGATGCGTGCGGGTTCCATGCTGCAAGGTATGGCGAAAGGTGGGCGTCACTTGTGCAAGTATATCCAGCCCCTCGGCGCCGGCCAACGCTGGTCCCCGATCGACGCAACGCAGGCGTGAGGCAAAACGCGGGCGCCGGCGTTGGGGTTCGACATCAAATGGGAAATGGCCTGCAACATTGTCCGGTTTTTGTCCGATTTCGCTTGCGCCGACGCCTTGGCCGCCCGATACTGGTGATACGAATGGATCTGTCGGCGAAGGACAGTGCGGCAGATCAGGGAGCCGGCCGATCGTGGACCGGCCCTGTTACCCCGCAAACCGCTCTACTACCACCCCACGGAGAGAAAGCAATGGACAGCCGTCGATTAGGGCCTGAAACACGTGTCGAGTTACACCGAACCTATCGCGATCTACCCCCCACCGCCTGGCGTAGCCTGGCGCTCATCCTCGGTCTGGCGGTCGTCACGCTGCCAGCCGCCTTGAGCTTCGCGGATCCCATGCCAAGACCACCGCGCCCGACGATGGCCGGTCGCGCTTACCAGGGCGCCGCGCCGTGCAGCGCCACGCCCAGCGACCTCGCGACGATGCAGGTCGTCTTGGTGCGCGACGATGGTGACGGGGTCTGCGGTGCCGGCGACACCGACGTCCTTACCACTGTCGCGCCGAACGGCAATGGCGGCTACGTCTTCCCGGCCGCGACCGGCGAGCCGGGCTGGCAGGCGCAGCCGGGCTACTGCGTCCGCATCCAGCGCCTCAGCCTGGCGACGCCCGCTGCTTACGGCGTGGTCGACCCGGGCACCGACGACACCGCCACGGTGTTCCTCGACGATATCTGCGTGCCCTGAGGAGCTGTGACTGGACCGAGCGCAGATCGATCTTTCACGCGGCGCGGCGGCGGCGCGGGCCCGTGCCGCCGCCGCGCCTGGCATCGGGATCCCGCAACACGTCGTCCAGCGCCTCGGCGATGGTCAGCGCCGCCCCGCGCTCCTCGGCGGCAGCCGCGGCGCTGCTGCCGACGGCTTGACGGGCCGTCGCGAGGTAGCGTTCCAACGCGGCCTTCGAGGCGACCGGAATCGGCGGGATGCCCGTCGCCATCGTCGCCTGCACAGCGGCGGCCAGCGCCAGCCCGGCGGGATAACGTGCCTCGGCCACCGCGAGCGCCAGGCCGCTGATGCCGAGTCGCG
>CAZCJG010000241.1:0-7769 GCA_964498575.1 uncultured Anaerolineales bacterium
GCCGCATCTCCATCGACACCGGGACGCCGATGGCATAAGGGCCGAGGGTCAGGGCTTCGAGCAGGATCTGGTCGATCGGCACGGTGGACTGGCCGGTGTAGATCCACAGCATCTGGGAAGTCGCGCGCGCGCTGTCGTCCTCCACGCGGGCGGTGATCTCGTAGGACCGGTCCCGCTCCACGGGGAAGGAGATCGTGTACTTGCCCTCGGCGTCGGTCGCCGCCGAGAAGCTGCCGGCGGGCGTGCGAACCTCGTCGTAGGTGTAGATCGGGGTGGTCTGCTTGGTGATCGGGTCGTAGGACTGGCCGGTCTCGCGGCGGTCGTAGCGGATCTCCTCGACCTCGGCGGTGACCTCGCGGCCCGCGATCGCTTCGCCGCGGTAGTCGTCGGGATTCTCCGCCGCGCCGCTATTGATGCGGTCGATGTCCACCGCCCGCACCGTGCCCTCGACCAGGCCGAGCGCGTTCTCGGCGTCGACGCGCCCGGCAGCTTCCAGCGACGCCGCGCTGCTGAAGACCCGCAGCGATCCCTGGCCGGCGATGTTCGCCTCCTCGGCCAGGCTCGGCACGACGTTGACGTAGGACCAGCGGTAGTCGCCGGAGATCGGCCGATCCGCGGTCGCCACCGTGTTGGTAAGGGGAATCGTCGCCTCGCCGGCGGCGTCCGTGGTCACCGTGCCTTCGGCCTCGCCGCTGTAGCCGAGCGCCAGGCCCGGCACCGGACTGCCCTCGAAGAAGGCCGCTTCGACCGCCATCTCCGTCTGATCCCCGGCGAAGATCGCCTCGCGCTCCGGGATGACGTCGATCTTGTAGGCCGGCTTGATGAAATCCTGCACCTCGATCCCGAGCTGCGACAGCACGTGGTCCCCGGCCTTGACCGCGAGCTGGTAGTAGCCCGGCGCCGCGCCCTCCAGGTCCAGCTTGCCGATGTAGGTCCCGCTCGGGCCGGCCTGCACCTGCGTGCGGGCGACCAGAGCCGGCGCGTAGTCCACCGACGGCATGTCCGTCGCGCTGGACGCGACCAGCTCGACCGTCAGGTCCACCGGCTCCCCCCCGCCCTCGCGCGGGCGCGCGACGCCCCAGAAGTTCAGCGTGTCGGTCGGGTGGTAGAGCGTGCGGTCGGTGTAGAGGTAGCGCCAGTAGCGCGCCGCGTCGCCACGCTCGCCGAACTCCTGGATGCCCGCGCTGTTCTGCACGTTCTGGAAGGCGTCGGACAGCGGCAGCACGGCCTCGCCGTCGGCGGTGGAGATGACCAGTGTGCCGGTGGCGTCGTCGATCATCGTGCCCGGCGGCCACGACGCGGCGACCGGCTCGACCAGGCCCTCCGGCGTATCGACCAGCGCCACGCCGTCCGCGCCGGTCCGCCCACCATCGCCGCCGCCGGCGACCGCGATGGTGGCGCCTTCGATCGGCGCGCCGGTGGCCGCGTCGTTGACCCAGACCAGGGTCTTGCCCTCGCTGGCCGCGGCATAGGCGGAGACGTCGGTGACCTGGAGCCAGGCCTGGACCGGCTCGCCCTCGTGCTCGGCGGCGATCAGGTAGTAGCCCGCCGGCAACGGCTCCGGGAAGGGGACGACGAGCTCGCCAAACTGGCCGATCGGCTGGAGCGTGGCGTCGAAGGACGCGAGCTCGGTCAGGGCAGGATCGCCCGGATCGACGCTGTAGGCCGATCGGCTGGCTCCGGCCCAGGTCGGGACGGCGGTGAAGTCGTCCAGCGCCGCCAGGAAGGCGGCCTGATCGGGGTAGCGGTAGACCGTGACCGGCAGCGTCGCGCCGGCCAGCGGGTTGCCACCCTCCGGATTGCCGTTGTAGCTGAACACGCTGAGCACGGGCGCGGAAGCGGTCGGCGACTCCCACAAGGGCCGGAAGAACTCCAACGCCGGCGCGCCGCCGGTCGAGTCGGGGGAAAGCTCCGTGCCCGTCTCGAAGCGGAAGACGAAAGGCTCGCCTAGCCGCTGCTCCGTACCGCTGATGCCGACCTCCGGCCCCACCTGGACCGTGTACAGCGTGTTCGGCGCCAGCGCCTGCGGCACGAAGGTAGCGGTGCGCTTGTTCACCGACCAGGCGCCCTCGACCGCGGGCGTGATCGTCACGTTCTCCTCGATGCCGGTGACGCCGTCATGGCTGAAGATCAGCTCGATGCCGGTATCGACCGGCACGCCCGCGCTCCGGTCCGCCGGCAGCGTCTGGACCACCCGCAGCGGCGCCTGAGTCTGGAAGGCCCAGGTCTGCGCCGGCCGGCCGTCCGGCGCGGCGAGAATCTTGAAAGTGTAGAGCGCGCCGGGATCGAGCGGTGCCTTGGGCTTGACGGTATAGCGGTAGCGCTCGCCCTGGGCATGAACCGATCGGGATCGCCACAGCCCGCCCCGGTCCCAGCTTCGCGGCGCCGCGGACGCCTCGTCGGGGGTGATCTCCAGCTCGACCGGCGGGTCGGTGATCAAGAGCGCGCCGATCGAGGCGGCGTCGAGCGGCTCGGTGGACTCCAGGGTGAACGCCGTGTCCGGGGCGATGCCGGTGGCGTCGGATTGGGCGGCGGTCAAGGTGAAGCAGGATGGCGCCTCGTCGACCTCGACCGCTGCCCAGTCCTGTCCACCGTACTCGGCCTTGGGATCGATCGTCTGGCCGCCGGCGCAGGCGGCGCTGATGACGACGCCCTCGGGGGGCGGGGTGGCTTGGTCCGCGGGTGGGGTGGGGTTGGCGGAGCGGCAGGCGGCGAGGAGGATGAGGAGGGCGGGGACGATGGCCACACAACGGATTGCCAAGCGGATACGCGGATTTAGCGGATTGGACAGATTGGGCAGATTGGATGAGGGAGGCATCATCAGGGGGCTCCTGGAACGTGTGGGTGGAGGGCATGGAGCGCAGGTCGGGCAATCCGGCGTGGCTCAGTCGGCGACAGGCCGGCAATGATCCCATAGTTGGCGGGTTGGGGCAAGGAATCAGGGGGCGGTCATCCAGGCGGAGCCGGTCTGGGACGGGCGGCTCGTGGGGGGATCATCTGGGCGGAGGCGGGGGAGGAGTGCCGCGTGGTCGGTTGGCGTGTCGAGTGGGTGGGTGCCGGTCCAGTCGACGGCCAGGGGCAGCGCGCGGATGGCCGCGACACCGGCGGTGGTCAGGCGGGTTTCGAGCAGCAGGCCGCGGTGGGCGTCGGGATCGAGGCTGTCGAAGACCAGGTTGCCCAGGCTGTAGGCGACCAGGGCGGGGCGCCGGCCGGGCCGGGAGGTCCATTCGAGGGGCTGGACGACGTGCGAGTGGTGGCCGATCACCACGTCCGCGCCGGCCTGGACCAGCCAGCCGGCGATCTTGCGCTGGGCCGGGCTGGGAGCGTGGGCGTACTCCGTTCCCCAATGGACCTGGACGAGCACGAGGTCGGCGCGTGCCGCTGCTGATCGCACCGCCGCCTCGGCCGTGGCGCGGTCCAGCGCGGCCACTCCGGGCAGCGCGTCGGTTGCCGCCAGGCTCTCGCCGGCGGCGTTGAAGGCGAGGAACGCCAGGCGCAGGCTCGTGCGCTCGATGATCACCGGCGCCCAGGCTTCGGCCGCGGTGTCGCCCGCCCCGATCGGCTGGATGCCGGCTTCGCGGACCGTCCGCAGGGTCTCGGCCAGGCCGTCCCGGCCGTTGTCGGTGGCGTGGTTGTTGGCCAGGCCGAGCACGTCGAAGCCCGCGGCGGTAAGAACGCCGATGTGGGCGGGCCGGGCGGTGATGTCGTATGGGTTGACGGACTGGCGCGGCTCGTCGGTCAGCGGGCTCTCCAGGTTGGCGACGCGGAGGTCCGCCGTCGCGAGGCGCGCGCGCATCGCCGCCAGCGGATCGGGCCGGCCGCGCCTGCGCATGCCCTGCGCAACACCGCGCCCGAGCATCACATCCCCACCCCAGGCGACGACGAGGCTCGGAGGACCGGGCGGGATGCAGGGCGTGGGACCCGCGGCTACCGGTCTGGAGACTGACGTCGCGATCAGGATGGTGCATATTCCTGCGAGAGTGACGAACAGAGTGAGGAGGTCAGTTCGTACGGACTTCATCGTAGCACCCCCCGCAGCACCTCCGCCGGGTGCAGCGCGCGCCGGCCCGTGCCATGCGCGATCTGCTGGCGGCAGCTCGTGCCGGCGGCGACGATCAGCGTGTCCGGATCGGCTGCGCGCACCGCGGGCAGCAGCCGCCGCTCGGCCATCGCCATCGAGAGGTCGTCGTGCTCCGCCTCGTAGCCGAAGGATCCGGCCATTCCGCAGCAACCGGAGTCGACCTCGTCGACCGTGTAGCCGGATGGCAGGGTCAGCGCCCGACGGCTGGGACCCGTGCCGACCAGCGCCTTCTGATGGCAGTGGCCGTGGAGCAGGACGTGGCGCGGCGGCCCGGACAAGGGCAGGCTCAGACGCCCGGCGTCCGCTTCGCGCGCGATGAATTCCTCGAAGGTCAGCGCGTGATCGGCCACCATCCGGACACGCGGATCACCGGGCAGCAGGTAGAGGTACTCGTCCCGCAGGGTCAGCAAGCAGCTCGGCTCGAGCCCGATGATCGGGATGCCCTGCTCGGCGAAGGGCGCCAGCCGACCCACCGTATCCCGCGCCGCCGCCCGCGCCGCCGCCACCCAGCCCTTCGAGATCATCGGCCGCCCGCAGCAGTGGTGGCCCGGCAGGACGACCTCCAAGCCGGCCGCCTCCAGGACCTCGGTGGCGGCAATCGCGATCTCGGGCGTGTTGTAGGTGTTGAACGTATCGTTGAAGAGCACGACCCGGCGAGCGCCGGCGTCCGCGATTGCCGGCTTGGCGCGCCTCGCGAACCAATCGGTAAACGGCACCCGCGCAAATGACGGCAGCTCGCGCCGCGCGCTGATGCCCAAGGTCCGCGCCATCAGCCGGCGTCCCGCCCCGCTCCGCAGTCCCCGGTTCGCCAGCGGCGCCATCCGCCCGCTCGACAAGCGCCCGAGCCGCGCGACGTCAGCGAACAGGCGGGCACGGAGCGGGATGCCGTGGGCGGCGTGGTGGCGCGCGAGGAACTCGAACTTCAGCTTGGCCATGTCCACCGCCGAGGGGCACTCAGCCTTGCAGGCCTTGCACTCGATGCACAGGTCCAGCGCCTGGTGCATCCGCGAACCGGTCAGCTCGGCTTCGGGCAGCGCGCCGGATAGCGCGGCGCGAAGCAGGTTGGCGCGGCCGCGGGTGCTGTGCTCCTCTTCGCGCGTGACCATGAAGCTCGGGCACATCGTGCCGGAGCTCAGCTTGCGGCAGACGCCCGCCCCGTTGCACAGCTCGATCGCCCGATCGAAGCCCTGCTCCGCGCCGAAGTCCAGCCGCGGCACCGGCGGCAGCGGTTGATAACCCTCGCCGTAGCGCAAGTGCTCGGTCATCGGCGGCGCGGCGACGATGTTGCCGGGGTTGAAGATGTTGTCGGGGTCGAACGCGTGCTTGACGGACGCGTACAGATCGTACAGCTCGGGACCGAAGAAGCTCCGGTTCAGCCAGCTCCGCGTCCGCCCATCGCCATGCTCGCTGGAGATCGCGCCGCCGTAGCCGCGGACGAGCCGAGCGGAGAACGCGGCGATATCCGGCATCTTCGCGACCTCGCGCGCCGCCTTGGTGTTGATCAGGGGCCGGATGTGCAGGCAGCCGCCGCTGGCGTGGGCGTAGTAGGTGCCGCGCGTACCCAGCGACGCGAGGTAGCGATCGATCTCGGCGACATAGTCCGCCAGATGCTCGACCGGCACCGCGGCGTCCTCGATGAAGGGGATCGGCTTGACGTCGCCCTTCATGCTCATCACCAAGCCCAGGCTCGCCTTGCGCACCTGCCAGACGGCGGCCTGCCGGGCCGGATCGACGGCCGGGACGAAGACGGCGGCGCCCCCGTGCGTCTCGTCGGACCCGCCGGAGACCAGCTTCTCGGCCACCAGCCGGCCCCGCAAGCGATCCAGCTTGGCCCGCGCCTCGGCGTCGGACTCGCCCTGGACCTCGACGACCAGCAGCGCCTCCGGCACCTCGTCCAGAAAAGTGGCCAGCAGGCGGGCGTAGACGGGGATGTCGCGGCACAGCGTCAGGCCCAGGCTGTCCAGGAGCTCGACCGCGGAGGGGTCGGTGGCCAGGATCACCGGCACGGCTTCCAGCGCCGTCCGGAGATCCCCGAAATGGACCAACGCCAGCGCGGTGTGGGCGGGGCGCGGGACCAGCGACAGCTTGACCGCGGTGATCGCCGCCAGCGTGCCCTCGGCGCCGCAGACCAGGTGGGCCAGGTTGAAACGGGGGTCCGGCGGGTGGTGGAAGCGTACGCCGCCGTTTCCCTCCCCGCTCTGGCCGAGCAGGCGATCGAGGTTGTAGCCGCCCGCCCGCCGCCAGTGGCGCGGCGTGCCGGCACGGATCACGTCGCGGTTGGTCGGATCGGCGACCAGCGCGGCGATCTCGCGGTGGATCGCGCCCTCGAGCCCGTCCCGCCGCTTCCGCTCGTCCAGGCCGGCATCATCCAGAGGACCCAGCTCGGCCGTCCGACCGTCCGCGAGGATCACGCTCGCTTCGCGCACGTGGTCCGCGGTCATCCCGTACAGGATCGAATGGCTGCCGGTCGCGTTGTTGGAGACCACACCGCCCAGCGTCGCGCGGTCGCTGCTGGCCGGGTCGGGGCCGAACATCAGGCCGTGCGGGCGCAAGGCGCGGTTCAGGTCGTCCAGCACGACGCCGGGCTGCACGCGGACCCATCGCTCCTCCGGGTTGATCTCGATGACCTGGTCCAGGTGTCGGCTGGTGTCGATCACCAACGCCGTGTTCACCGCCTGCCCGGCCAGGCTGGTCCCGCTGCCGCGCGGCAGCAGCGGCACGCGATAGCGTGCGGCCAGGGTGACCGCCGCCTGGATGTCGTCGGCGGTGCGGGGGATCAGGACCGCGAGGGGGGGCACCTGGTAGATGCTGGCGTCGCTGCTGTAGAGCACGCGGCTGAAGTCGTCCGCGCGGACCTCGCCCGCCACCTCGCGGCCCACGTCGGCGAGGAAGTCCTGGAGCGGGGCGCCGGTCACGGCGGGAGAGGTCCGCGCGGGCATAAGCTACGCTCGCCTTTCCGCGGCGCCCAGGCGCGCCTCGAGCGCCTTGATCAGCATCGAGAGGACCAGGGTCAGAGTTAGATAGATGAAGGCCAGCGAGTAGTAGGTCGGCGGGTAGACGAAGGTCGCCGCCGCGTACAGGCGCGCCTGCTGGGTGATGTCGCGCACGCCGAGCACGGAGACCAGCGACGAGTCCTTGAGCATCGCGATGAAGTCGTTGCCCAGGGTCGGCAGGATGCGCTGGATCGCCTGGGGCAGGATGACCAGGCGCATCAACTGGAAGTAGGTCATACCGAGCGAGCGCGCCGCCTCGGCCTGGCCGCGCGGGATCGACTGGATGCCGGCCCGGAAGGTCTCCGCCTCGTAGCCGCCATAGGCAATCGCCAGCGCCACGGTGGCGCGCACCACCATGCCGATGTCGCGGTTGCGCAGCGCGGTCAGGGGATTCGGGTCACCGATCAGGCCGGAGAGCGCCGATCCGAGGGCGTTGATCACGCCGACCGCCGCCGGCACCAGGACGAAGGCGACCACGAACATCGTCACCAGGATCGGGACGCCGCGGCTGATCTGGACGTAGAGCGTCGCGACGGTGTAGACGACCGGGTTGTGCGCCAGCCGGCCGATTCCGGCGACGAGGCCGAGGACGATGGCCACGGTGTAGGCCACCACCGTCACCCCGATGGTGATCGGTATCCCGACCAGCAGGGTGCGAACGATCTCGGTATAGGTCGCGTCCGTCGCGAACTTGA
>CAZCJG010000242.1:0-7733 GCA_964498575.1 uncultured Anaerolineales bacterium
AGCGCGGTCTCGATGCGGGTGATCATCGTCTCGTCGGAATGGGTGACGAAGGTGTAGGCCTTGCCGGTGGCCTCGGCGCGCGCGGTGCGGCCGATGCGGTGGACGTACTCGTCGATGGTCTGCGGGCAGTCGTAGTTGACGACGTGCGAGATGTCCTCGATGTCCAGCCCGCGCGCCGCGACGTTGGTCGCCACCAGCACGTGCGCCGCCCCGCTGCGCAGTGCCGCCAGCGCGCGCTCGCGGTCGGCCTGGCGGCGGTCGCCGTGCATAAGGGCCAGCTTCACGCCGCTCTGGCGGAGCTGGCGCGCCAGGACGTCGGCGTCGACTTTGCGCTCGGTGAACACCAGGACGCTGGTCATCGTCGGGTCGTGCCTCAGCAGGTGGATGAGGAGCGGCGCCTTGAGGTGCTTGCCGACCGGGTAGAGGAGCTGCTCGATCGTCTCCGGCGGCTTGCGGCGCGCGATCTCCACCACCACCGGCTCGCGCTGGAACTCCATCGACAGCGACTCGATCTCCGGCGGCATCGTCGCGGTGAAGAGCATCGTCTGGCGCCCCTGCGGCAGGAAGCGCAGCACCGTGCGCACGTCGGGCAGGAAGCCCATGTCCAGCATCCGGTCGGCCTCGTCCAGCACCAGCACCCTCACCTCGCCGAGCTTCGCGTTGCCGCGCCGCACGTGGTCCAGCATCCGCCCCGGCGTCGCGACGATCAGGTCGGCGCCCTGCTTCAGGGCGCGGGTCTGCGGCTCCATCCCCACCCCGCCGTAAATCGTCGCCACGCGCAGGCCGGTATAGCGCGCCAGCCGCTCGGCCTCCAGCGCCACCTGCACCGTCAGCTCACGCGTCGGGGCGAGGATCAGCATCCGCGGCCGGTGGCCCTTGTCGGCATCCGCGAGGAGCTGGTTGAGGCCGGCGACGACGAAGGCCAGGGTCTTGCCCGTGCCGGTCTGCGCCAGGCCGATCACGTCGCGCCCGGCCATCGCCACCGGCAGCCCCTCGGCCTGGATTGGCGTTGGCGTGGTGAAGCCCATCGCCGCGATCGCTTGGCCCAGGCGCGCGTCCAGCCCGTCGAACGCGAAAGCCGGCGGCGTCGTCAGACCCGCGGCATTCTCGGCTTCGGGCGGGAAAGCCTCGCCGGTAGCCTCGCGGGCCACGGCGGCTTCCTCCGGCGCAGGCATGAACTCGTCCACGGCGGCGCCGGCGACTGCGGAGGCGGCCGCCACGTCCTGGGCGTCCTGTTCCTGCCCCACCTTGCGCCGCCGTCGTCGGCGCGGGCGGTCCTCGGTGGCCGGTTCGGTCAGCTCGACGGCCGCGGGTGCTTCGGCCAGAGGCGCCTCGAACACTGGCGCTTCGGCCAGGGCTGTCTCGAACACTGGCGCTTCGACCAGGGGAGCCTCAGCCACCGGCGCCTCGAAGGAAAGAGGTTCGTCGGCGCGCTGCTCGACTTCAAACGGTTCGTCGAACGGGATTTCGACGTCAGGCGGCTCTTCGTCCGGTGTTCGGGCATGAGCCGCGTCTTCCGGTGTCCCGGCATGAGGCACGTCTTCCGTCGGCGCTTCAAGGGCAGGCGGCTCGGCGCCTGCCAGGTCGTCAGCCTCGCCCGTCTCGACGATCATTGCGCCGGCCAGGTCTTCGGCTTCCGGCGCGGGCTCGTCGTAGGGGGTGTGGGCAAAGGGGACATCGTGGACTTCGTGGACCGCGGCGGCCGTGGTGACGGCCGCCAGCGCCTCCGCGTCGTGCTTCTTTCGGCGGCGGCGCCGGCCGCGGCGGCGCCGGCCCGCGGGCTCGGAGTCCTCGTCGGCCCAGGGTGCGGCGGCGGGGTCCGGCGCCGGCGGCTGGAATGTGCTCGCCGCCGACGCGGCGGCCGCTCCGGCGGCGAGCCCGCCGGCGGGTTCGAGGTAGGGCCGCGCGCGGGAGAAGACCTCGCGGATCAAGCTGTTCAGGATGAACTGCTGGACGCCGACGATGCGCAGGCCGATCGGGTCGCCGGTCGCCGCGTCGCGGCTGAGCGTCACGTCGGGCAGGTCCGGCAGGGACTCCTCGACGGCCGGGCCGAAGGCGGGCTTCAGGCGCAGCGCGAGGACATCGGCTTCGGGGTTGTAACGGTAGTAGATCGTCTCTTCTGGCGAGATATTTAGTTCGTGGTGCATATCCGGGTCTTGTAGGTATGGTCGTGTAGGCGATGGGCTGTCCCGAGCCTGGCGGTTGTGCCCCAATCATACCATACCCGGCGCGCGCCGGTCGCAGTTAATTCACCCGTAACACCTGGCCGGCTCTGGCGTTTTCGTTCGCGGTCATCTGGATGTCGCCATCGCGACCTTGCCAGGGCCACTCGACATCATCATACTCTCAGCACAACACGAAAGCGGGGCATCCGTCAGGCGCCCCGCTTTCGTGCGTTCCCATGGTGCCAGCTTGCCCCGCGGATTGGGCTGGCCCGGCGGCTTGTGCACCCCGCTGGCTGATCCCGCGGTCTGTATCATTAGCCCTGTGAACCTCATCACGCTCGAACAGGTCTCCAAGCAGTACAGCGAGCGGCTGCTCCTGGACGGTGTCGACCTGCGGATCAACACCGGGGACCGCATCGGACTGATCGGCATGAACGGCAGCGGCAAGACCACCCTGCTGCGGGTTGTCGCCGGCCTGGAGCAGCCGGATGCCGGCCGCGCTACCCGCTGGGGCGGCGTGCGCGTGCGTTACCTGCCGCAGGAGCCGGCGCTGGACGACGCGCGGACGGTGCTCGACCAGCTCTTCGACGGGGAGGTCCCGGAGCTGCGCCAGCTCCGCGACTACCTCGAAGTCGCCGATCAGCTCCAACGCGGGCTGGGGGACGCGGGGCGGGCGGTGGATGCCGCGGGTCGGGTGGAGAGCCTGACTGCGCGGCTGGACCACCTGGCGACCGAGCTCGATCGCGGCGACGGCTGGGCGGCCGAGGCGCGGGCCAAGGCGATCCTGACGCGGCTCGGCGTCACCGACTTCGGCGCGCTAGCCGGCACGCTCTCCGGCGGCGAGCGCAAGCGCGTGGCGCTGGCGCGGGCGCTGCTGGATCCCGGCGACCTCCTGATCCTCGACGAGCCGACCAACCACATCGACGCCGACACCATCGACTGGCTCGAAGCCGAGCTGGGCCGGATCCCGGCCGCCCTGCTGCTGGTCACCCACGACCGCTACTTCCTGGACCGCGTGGTCAACCGCATCGTCGAGCTGGACCGGCGCAAGCTCGATAGCTATCCCGGCAGCTACAGCCGCTACATCGAGCTCGCCGCCGAGCGCCACGCGCGGCTGACCAAGGCCGAGGAGGACCGCCGCCGGCTGCTGAAGCGCGAGCTGGAGTGGCTGCGCCGCGGCGCGAAAGCGCGTTCGACCAAGCAAAAGGCGCGCATCCAGCGCATCGACGAGATGGTCCAGTTGAAGCAGGATAGCCAGGAGGACCGCGTCGCCATCGCCCTCGCCGGCCGCCGCATCGGCCGCAAGGTCCTGGAAGCGCGCGGCCTGGCCAAGGGCTACGGTGGACGGACGCTGTTCCGGGATCTGGACCTCGACCTCGGCCCCGGCGACCGGATCGGGATCATCGGCCCCAACGGCGCCGGCAAGACCAGCCTCCTGGACATCCTCGCCGGCCGCGCCGCGCCCGACGCCGGCACGGTGACCTGGGGCGAGAGCGTGGCGCTCGGCTACTTCGACCAGCGCAGCGTGGCGCTGGACGAGCGGATGAAGGTGATCGACTATATCGAAGCCGAGGCACCGCTTATTCAAACCCCCGACGGCGAGCGCGTAACCGCCGCGCGGATGCTGGAATGGTTCCTGTTCACCCGCCGCGAGCAGCACACCCTGATCGGCAGCCTGTCGGGCGGCGAGCGCCGGCGGCTCTACCTGCTGCGCACCCTGATCCACCGCCCGAACGTCCTCTTCCTCGACGAGCCGACCAACGACCTGGACCTGGCGACCCTGGGCGTGCTGGAAGACTTCCTCGACCACTTCGCCGGCAGCCTGATCGTCGTCAGCCACGACCGCTTCTTCCTGGACCGCACGGTCGACCAGCTCGCGGTCTTCGAGCACGGCCGCTTCCGCGCGGGCTATCCCACGCCCTACAGCACGTATCGACGGATACGCGAGGAGGAAGCGGAGGCGGCGGCAGCCGCGAGCACGATCCCCCCCATGCCCGGATCGGCCGCCAAGTCCGGTGCCAGGTCATCCAGCCGCCCCGTGCAGGCAGACGCTTCGCCCCGAGGCGGCGATCCCGCCGCCGCCCCGCCCCGCAAGCGCACCTGGAAGGAGCAGCGCGAGATCGAGGCGCTGGAAGCGCGGATCGCGGAGCTGGAGGCTCGCCAGGCCGCGCTGGCGGTGGAGATCAACGATAGCGGGGCGGATTTCGCGCGCCTGGACGCGCTGTCGCGGGAGCTGGCGGCGGTCGAGGCGGAGATCGAGGCGGCGCTGGAGCGGTGGGTGGAGTTGGCGGAGGGGTGAAGGGCCAAAGGCAATCGTGCGCGCGCGCGCAGTAGCGGGCAGGGCACCCCGCCAGGCGTTTCGCATGACAGCTCGGGCAGAAGTAGCGCGTCCTGCAACTGAAGGCCAAGAGGTACTCGGCCTTGCAGGCGTCGCAGCGTACCCGTGCGAAGCCCGCCTCCAGCACGCCGCAGGCCAGGAAGCGCTCCACCACCGCGTCCGCCACCCGGCGCCACCGGCCATACCGGCGCTCGAACGCGTCTTGCGTGCCCCGACGGCACCACTGCGGTGCAGATGATTGCGCCTCTAGTACCGTGTCACGTCTCGATTTTCGGGATTCCGCAAGGCGGTCGCTACCCGACAATTGGCGCGTGACACGGTACTAGCCACGTTCGCTCCTGTCAAGTCGGTCCGCTACGGGGTCTTGCGCAGCGATATTATTGTCAACTACACGACCCATTGTGGTTCCCGACATTCCGGCATGCCATCTAGTGCCAGCACCAGGACGTGTGGGTTTGCGGTAACATGTGAAATACCTTGAGCTCGTGATCACCACAATATATGGCTCCGATCCAAGATGGGAGATACTGCATCTTGTGGTCTAACAGCTACACAAAATCGCTGCGCAAGTCCTCGCCGCCGGATTCCTCTCATCCCCGCCGCACTCCTGCGTCGATCTTCCCGGCCTCGGTCGGGCCTGGCGGAGAGATGAGCTGCGCCAACGTGTTCAGCGTGGCCATCTGGTGGTCGAGTGCGGCTAGAATCGCGGTCGCTTCGTCGCGCGCCGCGCCGGCGGCCAACTGGAGGCGCAGCGCGGTCGATGTTCGCTCGATCGCCCGTTTGCGGACGATCCAGGCTCCTTTGAGCAGCACCTTGCCTAGTTCCGCCTCGGCCAGGGCAGGAGCGACAAGCACGCGATCCCGCAATGACGCCGCATAGGCTGCCAGAGGCTCGGGCAGAGCATCCAGGCGATGCTCTGCCGGCGCGTCGGGCGGAGCCGCGCCGCGCGAGGCGAAGCGGATCGCCTCGATCAGGTCACGGTCCATCGGATGCGCGAAGTCGCTCGGCCCCAGCGGCGCCAGCTTGGCTTTGCGGAACGCGCCGTCCAGTGCCTTGAGCCGCCTCGGCTCGACGATCAAGCAGCCGAGGATGAGCGAAGTCTCAGGTGCTGGCGGGGCGAGGCCAGCAGGCATCGACGGGCGCTCGGATTGCACGTCCTTGGGCTGCGTCGGCGGGTCTGAGGTGGCGTCTGGCGGATTCGGCCCATCCGGGATGGCATCGGGGATCACCTCGACCGTCGCGGCATCCAGCGCTTCGGCTGCAATTGCCCATTCGGGTGGTTCCTCCACCGAGATAGGCGGTAGTGCGATCGCGGGCGATGGGGGAGAGGTTGGGCGTGGCAAGCGATTCGGTGCCTTGCCGCCCTGCGTCGTGGCCGCTGATGATGACGTGCGATGCCGCGAGGCGTCTCGCGTGCCCGATCGCGCCACTCCCCGTCCACCGGGAATCGGTGGCAGGCGTTCTGCGAAGGCCTTTTCGTCGATCATGAGCTTGATCGCGAGCTTGCCGGCCCAGGCCTGTCGTGCAACGGGGTCCTGGATCGCCCCGATCACCGGCAGCAGCCGATCGGCCGCGCGAGTCTTGCCCATCGGATCGGCCAGGTCCAGGTCGGCGGTCAGCGCCTCGAATAGGTAGTCCATCACCGGCCGCGCGCCGTCGATCATCCGCCGCCAGCCGTCGGGGTCGGCACGGATCACGTCGTCGGGGTCCCGGCCCGCCGGCAGCGCCGCCACGCGCAGCTCGACCTCCGCGCGCGGCGCGTAGTGCACGCCGCCGCGCATGTTCGGCACCGGCCGCGGCTCGCCCGCCGCCGCCTCGCGCGCCACCTCCAGCCCGCGCAGCGTGGCCGCCTGGCCGGCGGCGTCGGCATCCAGCGCCAGCACGATCGTCCCGGCGTAGCGCCTCAGCAGCCGTACCTGGTGCTCGGTCAGCGCCGTCCCCAGGCTGGCCACGACGTTGTCGAAGCCGGCGGCATGGGCGCGGATCACGTCGGTGTAGCCTTCGACCACCACCGCCCGGTCGCCGGCGCGGATCGCCCGCGCCGCGCGGTGCAGGCCGTAGAGCACGTGGCTCTTGTCGAAGATCTCGGACTGCGGCGAGTTGATGTACTTCGGCGTCCCCGCCGGGTCCAGCGTCCGCCCGCCGAAGCCGATCGCCTGCCCGCGCGCGTCGTGGATCGGGATCATCAGCCGCTCGCGGAAGGTGTCGTAGACCCCGCCGCCCTCATCGCGCTGTCGGACGAGACCCCCGGCCAGCAGCTCCGCGTCGCCGAAGCCCTGCGCGCGCAGCGCCGCCACCAGCGCGCCCCCGCCCCCCGGCGCCCAGCCGAGCTGGAAGGCCTGCGCCACGTCGATCCCCAGCCCCCGCCCGCGCAGGTAAGCCCGCGCCGGCTCCGCGCCCGCGGTCCGCAAAAGCTGGGTGTGGTAGAACGCCGCCGCCGCCGCCGCCGCCCCATGCAACCGCTCGCGCAGGCTCGCCCGCTCGGTCTCGGCCGGCGTGGGCGGGGCGAGCACCACGCCCGCCCGTCGGGCCAGGAGCTCCAGCGCACCCCGGAAGTCGACGTTCTCGACCCGCATGACAAAGTCGAAAGCATTGCCACCGACGGCGCAAGCCCCGAAGCAGCGCCAGTTGCCGCTGTCCGGGAACACGGTAAAGCTCGGCGTGCGCTCGTCATGAAACGGACACAGGCCTTTGTAGACCCGGCCGGCGCGCTTGAGCTGCACGTAGTCGCCGACCACGTCGACGATGTCGATGCGCTCGCGAACCTCGTCGATGGCGCTCATCGGTGAATAGCCTGCACACCTCGAGGGAAAAGGATAGCCCCCAGGCAACCGGGCGTCGCCTGGGGGCTGGAGTCCACTAAAATCCTAGATCCTTCCGGTCATCGTTCCCGCGCCCCTCACGGCCCGCCCGTTTCCTCCGCTTCAGGCGTGCCCGTCCCACCCCCCTCGGCTGCCCCGGGCGTGCCGGTGGTCGCGCCCGGAGTCCCGGTCTGATCCCCCTCCTCCGCCCCCGGCGTGCCGGTCGTCTCGACATCAGGCGTACCGGTTTGATCCGTGTCCGCCCCGGCCCCCGGTGTGCCCTCCGCCGCCGCCCCGGCCGAGTCCTGGGCCGCGGTCGCGGTCGGCGCCGGGGTGGGCGGCGGCAAGGCGCCGCCGAGTGCGTCGCAGCGCTCCCAGTAGGCCGCCCATTCTACGCGGCTGCGGCGATACGCGGTCTGGTCCTTGGAA
>CAZCJG010000243.1:0-7715 GCA_964498575.1 uncultured Anaerolineales bacterium
GTGGGGGTGTTGGACGGCGTCGGCGTGTTGGTCGATGTGTTCGTCGGCGTTTGGGTTGGCGTATTCGTGGGTGTGTGGGTCGGTGTGTCGGTCGGCGTAGGCGTTGGTGTGTCGGTAGGCGTCGGCGTTGGTGTGATTGTAGGGGTGCTGGAGGGTGTATGGGTTGGCGTGCTCGTCGGTGTGTCGGTGGGCGTGCTCGTCGGCGTAGGGGTTAGGGTATTCGTGGGCGTGTTGGTCGGTGTAGAGGTCGGCGTGTCGGTGGGCGTGTTTGTAGGCGTGTTTGTAGGCGTGTGGGTCGCTGTGTTCGTCGGCGTTTGGGTTGGCGTATCCGTGGGCGTGCTCGTAGGCGTAGAGGTCGGTGTGTCGGTGGGGGTGCTCGTTGATGTGTCCGTGGGCGTGGACGTTGGCGTGTCGGTGGGCGTGCTGGTGGGTGTATCCGTTGGCGTGTCGGTCGGCGTGGCCGTAGGCGGGATCACGCCATCCCCGTAGACCACGTAGCTCTGGCCCTTCTGGCTTCCGGGCACGCCGGCGCCGGAAATGTACGCCCCGATCAGGATGTCGTCGAAGCCGTCCATGTTCACGTCGCCCGCCCCGCTCACCGCGTTGCCCGAGCGGTCGTTCGTCCGGATGCCGTTGACGTGAAAGCCATTAGAACCGTTCAGGGACGTGAGCTGGACCGTGGCGGGAATGCCCGTGCGGCCGTAAATCACATAGCTCCGGCCGGAGGAGTAGCCGTGCGGATCGGCGTATCGCGCCCCGATCAGGATGTCGTCGAAGCCGTCCATGTTCACGTCCCCCGCGCCGCTCACCGAGCGGCCCGCGTTGTCGTAAGTCGAGATGCCGTTCACACGGAAGCCGTTGGTGCCGTTCAGAGTCGAGAGCTCGACCGTGGCGGGAAGGCCCGTGCGGCCGTAGATCACATAGCTCTGGCCGGGCCGGACCCCGAGCTGGCCGGCCTTCCACGCCCCGATCAGAATGTCGTCGAAGCTGTCGTTGTTCACGTCCCCCGCCCCGCTCACCGCCCAGCCCGCGCGGTCGTCCCCAAAGATGCCGTTGAGCGTCATGCCGTTTGTCCCGTTCAGGGCCGAGAGCGCGACCGTGGCGGGAAGACCCGTGCGGCCGTAGACCAAGTAGCTCTGGCCGGACCAAATCCCGTTCGTGTTGGCCTTCGGCGCCCCAATCAGGAAGTCGTCGTAGCTATCGCCGTTCACGTCGCCCGCCCCGCTCACCGCCCAGCCCGAATCGTCGCCCGCGACGGCACCATTGAGCGTCATCCCGTTCGTCCCGTTCAGGGCCGAGAGCTCGACCGTGGGAGGCATGCCCGTGCGGCCGTAGACCACGTAGCTCTGGCCGATGTAGCTCCCATTCACCTCGGCCCGCAATGCCCCGATGAGGATGTCGTCGAAGCCATCGTTGTTCACGTCGCCCGCCCCGCTCACCGCCCAGCCCGAGTAGCCGTAAAACGAAAACCCGTTGACGCGGAAGCCGTTCGTTCCGTTCAGGTCCGAGAGCTCGACCGTGGCGGGAATGCCCGTGCGGCCGTAGATCACGTAGCTCTGGCCAGCCCTTGACGTGCCTATCCCGCCCGGCCTGACCCTCCACGCCCCGATCAGGATGTCGTCGTAGCCGTCCATGTTCACGTCGCCCGCCCCGCTCACCGCGAAGCCCGAGCGGTCGTCCGTCGACCTGCCGTTGAGGACGAAACCGTTCGTACCGTTCAGGTCCGAGAGCTCGATCGTCCCCGGCACGGCGCTGCCCCCGTAGACCACGTAGCTCTGCCCGGAGGAGAGCCCGTGAACGTCGGATTGGTAGGCACCGATCAGGATGTCGTCGAAGCCGTCATTGTTCACGTCGCCCGCGTCCGATACCGCCCAGCCCGAGATGTCGCCCGACGAGATGCCGTTCGCACGGAAGCCATTCGTCCCGTTCAGATCCGAGAGCTCGATCGTCCCCGGCAGCGCCGCGTCCAGCTTCAGCACGGGCAGCGGGCCGCCATGCCCCAGGGTCGTCCCACGCCCATCCGTGCCCCACGCCGAAGCCCGCGGGCCCGCGCCGCTCTCGCCCCAGCGCCACAGCGGCGCCAGCGTCCCCAGCGCCAGCGCCAGCCCCACCGCCGCCCGTGCCAGCCGCCGCCACGCCTCCTGCCGCCGGCCGTCGGCACGACCGCCGGCCGCCCGCAGCCGGCGCCACTCGTCCACGACGGCGGTGCAGCGGGCGAGCAGGTGGCGGGCAAGGGCAAGGCGCAGCCAGGCCGGCGAAGCGCGCGTCGCGCCCCGGGTCACGGCGGAGGCGGCGGCCGGATCGTCGGGAAGGGGCACGGACGGGCCGGGCAGGGGCATGGGGAGTTCCTGGTCTTCCTGGGGAGAACGGATCAGCCTGTACTTGGCGTGCGATTCACGCTGATTAACGGAGAGGAGGGGGTGGAAGATACGGGAGCGAGGGCCGAGCTGCGCTATTTCCACGCCGCCGGTCGCCGATGCAAGCACGCCATGTCCATATGCGACGACCTAATGTGTTAATCGTGTTTGGCGATACGTGACGCCTCTGCTGCCACGATCGGCTGTTTGACGAGCACTGTACCCGCCTGGAGGAATTTCACGATGGCTCGACCACTCGCGCTTCAATGGGCTCGCCGTCTCCGATTCGCACGACCGCTGGGCCGCGCGATGCCGGGGCTGATCGTCGCCGTCATCCTCGCCTCGGGCGGCGGCGCGCGGACCGAACATGCCGCCGCTTCGCCCGCCGCGGCCCCTATCGCGCAGGCTGGCGCGGCGTTGACGTATCGGCTGGCCGAAACCTGGAGCGACTTCCCCTTCGCCGCACGCGCCGGGCGCTACATGGAGCCGCGCGACATCAGCTCGGCACCCGACGGGACGATCTTCGTGCTGGACCGGCAGACACGGGGGGTTCCGGGAGCCGATGGCGGCGCCAACGGCCCGGCCCTTCACCTGCTGGCGCCGGATGGGGCGCCGAAGTCGCTTTACCCCTTGCTCAACATCATGGCTTACCCCGCCCGGATCGACGCCGGGCCGGATGGCTCGGTGCACGTGCTCGGCATGCGCGTCAACTTTCCCGAGGTCGCCCAGGTCGCCGCGGACGGCACACTGGAGCAGCGGTTTCCGCTCCAGGGCGTCAGCGGCGCGGTCGATGTCGCCGTCGGGCCGGACGGACGGGTCTACGTCACGCGTCGGGCCTACGGCGACACGCCAGCCCGCATCGATGTCTACCTGCCGGGCGGCGCGCTCACGGAGCAGATCGTGCCGGGGCAGATGGGCATTCCCGACCTGGGCGCCGGATTCGACGCGATCGGCCTGTCGGTGCTGGACCTCGCGCCGGACGGCCGGATCTACGTCGCGGCGCGCGCAACGCGGCCCTGCACCGCGATGCCGTACAACACACCGCCGCCGAGGACGCCCGTGCCGACGCGTACCCCCCGCCCATCCCGGCATGGAGGGGCGCCCGATGTCGCGGATGCGGGCGCGGCTGCCTCAGGAGGTAACGCGCACGGCGGCACCGAACCCACTTGGTCCGGGTTGGGCGGGGACGCACCGGATCAGGCGGAATGTTTCAAGGACTTCATCCTGGTGTTCGCACCCGATCACCGCTGGGAGCGCACCGTGCCGGGATCCTGCGACGACCTGGCGGCCGGCGCGCGTGGCGTCTACCTCTCACGCGGCACCGGCGTCTATGCGTTGGACGAGACGCGCCGCAAGCTGGAGTACCGGCGCACGCGCTGGATCGGCCAGAACCTCGGCTCGGGCGGCGACGAGATGTCACTCGACCTGGACGCGAGCGGCCGCCTGCACGCCACGGTCAGCGAGTACTGGTACTACAGCGGGGCCGTCACCTTCGGCGATCCCGATGCACCGCGCCAAGCCGCGCTGGGCATCTTCGACCAGCCGACGATGCGCGGGCCGGTCTACCCGCTGCGGGTCACCGCCGACGACGAGGTCCTCGTGCTCGCCGCGCCCTACGCCGTGCGCGCCGGTCCCGACGGCCGGCAGGCAGTCCGCAGCGCCGTGCCGGATACCACGGATCGCAGCGCGGTGCAGCGCTGGTCCACCGCCGGCACCTTGCTCGACCAGCGGGTGCACTATCGAACCGATTCGACCGCCAAAGAGCAAGTCGTCGACATCGCGATCGACGGTCGCGACACCTTCGTCGTCGGCGAGCGGACGGTGGGATCGCGGCCGGACCCGCTGCCGCCCGTGTGGGTGCGCTGGTACCCGGTCGCCCGCTTCATCGCGATCGCCGCCGAGGCCGGGCGGGCGGCGGTGCTGGACATCCGTGGGCGGCAGGTGGTGCTGGTGGACCGCGACGGCAAGCAAACCGGCGCCTGGCCGCTCGCCGGATCGTCCGGCGGCGCGGCTTCCGGCTCGCCGTCGGACCTGGCGCTGGCCGGCGACCGGGTGGTTCTGGCCGACCAGGGCCGCAACCGGGTGATGCTGCGTGGGCTGGACGGCGCCGACCGCGGCGAGTGGCCGACCCACGACGGTCCGCGCCGGCTGGCGGTGGGACCCGAGGGCGACGTCTACATTCTCGGCCACGGCGGTTTCGGCTTGCGGTATACGATCGACGGCGCGCTGGTGGCGGCCTGGCGGATGCCGGCGGAGCACGCCGGCTTCCCAGTCGAGGGCCAGGACATCGCGGTCGGCGCGGACGGCCGGGTCTACGTGGCCTTCGTAGGGCTGGTGGACCAGGACCTCGGCGATCGGCTGGGATGGCGGATCGACACCGGCGGGGTCTGGGTCTTCGAGCCGGGGCGGACCGAGGAGGCGCCGACCTTGCCCCGGCGCGGCGGCTGCGTCGCGACGCCGGACAAGCGGGTCGCCCCGCCGGTGCTGCTGCGCGGCGAGCCGGTGGACGTGACGCTGGCGGTCGACGGCCTCTGCCCGGGGCGTTTCGAGAAGCAAGAGCTGATGATCGTCTTCGATACCTCGTGGTCGATGACCTACCCGCAGTTCGGCGGCCTGGGCGGGCGGCTGGCGCGGGATCGGGCCAAGGCGGTGCTCGATCCGCTGCTCGCCGCGCTGGACGCCGAGCGGGTGACGGCTGGGCTGGTGACCTTCAACAACGGCGCGGCGCTGGAGGTGCCGCTGCCCGGCGATGTCGGCGCGATGCGCGCGCGGGTGGCGGCGCTGGGCGCCGACGGCGATACGCAGATGGGCGCCGGCATCGACCTGGCGCAGCGCGAGCTCGAGGGTCCCCACGGCGATCCCGACGCCAAGAAGACCCTGCTGATCGTCAGCGACGGCATCTTCAAGGACGATCCCGGCCCGGCGATCGCCGCCGCCCGCGCCGCCGGCATCGACATCGCGGCGTTGGTCGTGACCACCGCCGAGTTCACCCCGGCCGCGCGGACCGGGCTGTTCGCGCTGATCGGCGATCCCGCCAAGGTCTTCGTCGATCTGGAGCCGGCCGCCGCCAGTCGGCTGATCGACGCGATCGCCGCCTACCTGCCCAACCCCGACCTGTTCGCGACGATCGCGATCCACGACCTCATCCCGCCGAACATGCGCTACGTGCCCGGCTCCGCCCGCCCCGAAGCGTCCTACGACGCGGCGGCCCATGCCCTGACCTGGAGCCTGACCGACGTCAAGTCCACCGGCGGCCTGCGCCTGACCTACCGCCTGATCCCGCGCGACCCCGGCACCTGGCCGACCAACGTCCAGGCCTACGCCGACTACCGCGACGCGCTGGGCGCCGAGGGCCGCCTGGTCTTCCCGATCCCCCGCGTCAGCGTGCTGGAGCCCTTCCGTTTACCCTCCGAGACGCCGCGCGCCTCCGCCACCCCGACGATTACGACCACGCCGGCCCCATCGGCGACGCCCAGCCTGACGCCGACGCCCGCCCCGATCTACCTGCCGGCGGCGATGCGCCGCGCCTGCCGCTCGGGGCGCGAGCCGCTGGACATCGTGCTGGTGCACGACATCTCCAGCACGATGGGGCTGCCGGCGGGCAGGGGGCCGCGCAACAAGCTGGCCCACGCGATCTCGGCGGCGCGGAGCTTCCTGCTGTTCGTCGACTGGCTGCGGGACCGGGTGGGCATCGTGGCCTTCGACGCCACTGCCCAGCGCATGATCGGCCTGTCGGGCGAGCGCGCCGCGGTCGACGGCGCGCTCGGCCGCCTCGCGGTCGGCTGGGGCACGCGCATCGACCTCGGCCTGGCCGAGGCGCGCAACCTGGTCGAGGCGGACGGCCGGCCCGGCGCCGTGCCGGTGGTGATCCTGCTCTCCGACGGCCTGCAGAACGGGACGGACGCGCCGGTGCGGGCCGAAGCGGCGGCGCTCAAGGCGCTCGGCGTGACGATCTTCACCATCGGCCTCGGCCCGGACGCCGCGCCGGAGCTGCTGGGGGCGATCGCCACGTCCCCGGCCCACCGCTACCTCTCACCCGACGTGAGCGAGCTGGCGGGGATCTACGTGCGCATCGCGGCGGATCTGCCGTGCGGGCGCGGGCCGTGAGGGGGATGGGGTAAGAGCTTCGGAGGATCGGCGAAGGGTGACTGTAACTTCCGGCGGGGGAGCTTGTCACAACAGGGGCGCGCGGCGCGTAGCATCGGCTGAACACAAAAGGGACCTTCATGATTTTCGCGACCAAGCCCGGTCATCGAACCATCCGATCCTGCCTCGCCCTCGGCCTCGCCCTCGGCTGCGCGATCGCCCTCGCCGGCTCCTCGCCCACCACCGCGTCGCCGACCGGGCCGGCGGCGGGTCCAGTCCGCCTTGAGGAAGTCGCACGGCTGGGCGGCCCGATGACGGCACTGGCGGTGGCGGGGGACATGGCCTACGCCGGCTCCGGGTGGACCTTGCAGGTGATCGACCTCGCGCCGCCGGACGGGCCGCGCCTGGTGCATCAGCTCGGCTTGCCGGGCGAACCGCTGGACGCCGCGGTGGGTGGCGGCCTCTTGGGTCTGGCACTGGGTGAGCATGGGTTGATGATGCTGGACCTGGCGGACCCGGCCCGCCCACGCCCCGTGGCGACGATGCCGGCTCAAGCGTCGATCCGGCATGTCGTGCTCCGCGATGGCCTGGCCTACGTGCTGGACGGCGCCGATACCCGGAGCAACTACGGCAGCGCCCGGCTCCGCGTGGTGGACCTGCGCGATCCGGCGGCGCCGGTGGGGCGCGGGTCGGTGGCGGTGAGGGGCAATGTGATCGACCTGGTGCTGGGCGGGCAAGTGGCCTTCGTGGCAACCGCGGATCTTGTCGATACCCTTGTCGCCATCGACGTCGCCGACCCCGCGCAGCCGCACGAGGTTGGTCGCATCCGCCTGAACCTCGGTGCGAGCTCCTGCGGCACGTGTATGCGCGCCATCGCCTGGTCCGCAGATCAGGTGTATGTGGTTGGCTCGGAGTTCCTGGGCTTGGTGATCATCGATGCCACCGATCCCGGCAGTCTGCGCCAGCTCGGCCGGGCCGAGCTGCCCGACCCGGGCAGGGACCGGGCGACAAGTGGCGACGCGATCATGGTCGAGGGGCATCGGGCCTTCGTCCTGGGTCGTGGGATCGGCCTGTGCCTGTACGACGTCTTCGATCCCGGCCAGCCGCGGCATGTCGCGACCGTCGCGACCGTCCGGGGCGAGCTGGCGGTGCTGGCGGGAGAGCGGATCGTAACCGCCCGCGCAGGCGGCGTGCAGATCGTTTCCCTCTCCGATCCACCCTTGCCCGTGGTCGTGGGTGAGCTGGCCCTGCTGGGGCGGGTCGATGGGGCGG
>CAZCJG010000244.1:0-7706 GCA_964498575.1 uncultured Anaerolineales bacterium
CGACGCCGCGCTGGCGGGCGAGTTCTGCTACGTGCTCACGCCGCGCCAGATGGGCAAGTCCAGCCTGATGGTGCGCACCGCCCGCGCCTTGCACGAGCGGGGCGCGCGCTCGGTGATCATCGACCTGACCAGCATCGGCACGGTCGCCAGCGACGCCTGGTACCTCGGGATCTTGAGCCGCATCCGCAGCGGGCTGCGACTCGGCGTGGATGCGCAGAGTTGGTGGGAAAAGCACGCGCAGTTGCCCGTGGCGCAGCGCTTCACGCTCTTCCTGCGCGACGTCGTGCTGGCGGAGGTCGCCGAGCCGGTGGTGATCTTCATCGACGAGATCGACTCGACGCTGAGCCTGGATTTCCGCGACGACTTCTTCGCCGCCATCCGCGCGCTCTACAACGCCCGCGCCAGCGAGCCGATCTACCGCCGCCTGACCTTCGTCCTGCTCGGCGTCGCGACGCCGACCGACCTGATCCGTGACCGCGAACGGACGCCCTTCAACATCGGCCGCCGCATCGACCTGCGCGAGTTCACGCTCGCCGACGCGGAACCGATCCGCGCGGGGCTGGCGGCGGTCCACGGCGAGCGCGCCGGGCCGATGCTCCGCCGCATCTTCTACTGGACAAACGGGCAGCCCTATCTCACCCAAAGACTGTGCCAGCTTGCCGTTGCCGGGCCGCCTGACGACGCGTCCGATGGCACGGACGCGTGGATCGACCAGCTCGTCGAGCGGACCTTCCTATCTGACGAAGGGCGCAAGGACACCAACCTCAGCGTCGTCCAGGAGCGCATCCTCGCCAGCGCGCCGGCCGAGCGTCGCGCCATGCTGAGCCTTTACGAGGAGGTCCATACGGGCAAGCCGGTCGCGGACGACGACCGTTCGCCGACGCAGAACCGGCTGGAGCTGTACGGCCTGCTGACGGTCGAACAAGGCCGGCTGCGCGTGCGCAACGAGATCTACCGGCGTGTGTTCGACGCGGACTGGATCGCGGCGTCGATGCCGGCGGACAGGCGGCGGAGGGTGGCGGAGATCGCCGTCGGCGTCGCGCTGCTGCTGGTGCTCGGCAGCGCCCTTTTTCTTTGGCTTCAACCCGACCCCGCTTGCGAAACGTTCGTGCAACGCTACTCCCAGGCTAGCGCCGCGTCCGATGTGAGGCTGGCGGCGCTGGCCAGCTTGTTCGACCAATCGACCTGCCGGCAGGAAGCCCTGCGTCGGTACTTCGAGCGTACATCGGCGGACGAGCAGGAAGCGCTCTTCACGCAACTTCGCGACGCGTCTTCGCTGCGCCCCGACATCGAGACGGTCGTGCGTGGTCTGCACGTCGCCATCGACAAGTGGGACGACGATCTTCACGACGTCCGCCTGATGGACGCGATGACCAGCGCCTTGCGCCGTGCGGGCGTGGGCGAGGATGATCCGATGCTGGTGAGGCTGGAACGGTGGAAGGCGGGGCGGCGGTTGGAGCGAGAGCGCGACTTCCTGAGCGCGGTTGCAGCTTACAGCGATGCCCTCAAGGCTGATGACGGCGACAGTCCGGCGCTGAGCTTCGACCGTGCGCATGCGCACTTTGAGAATCATGCCTATGCCGCGGCCCTGGATGACCTCAACCACGTGATGGAGTACGCCCAAGACGAGCGACCGACGCCGACGCCCAGCCCCTCTTCGCCGCCCGAGTCATCCTCGCCGGCGGCGATGACGCTGGCGGCTCAGGTTGTGCCAGGTGGCGCACCGGCGAATCCATCAGCCATGCCCGAGCGGACGCCGGCCGACCCCGCCCGGTCGACCCCCGAGCTTGGGCCAAGTGGCGGGAGCGGCACCCCGTCGCCCGGCACGGCCCCAGCCAGCGGGTCGCCGACCGCCACCAGTCCGGCCGCCAGCAACCAGAACTCGCACCGCTCCGACTTCATCACTGCTGATGGCATGGAGCAGGTGGTGCGCGAGATACTCGGGCGGGACGCAAGCCTGAGCAGCGCGGCCTTGGCGAAGGCCTCGCAGTATCCCTTGCTCATTCCCCTCCTGTCCGAGGCGATCTTGGCGGATGGATTCGAGATCCCGGTTGGAGATCGCAGCAATCCAGGCGCTGGATATAAGCGAGATGTCGTGTTCCTCGATCAAGATTATTTTAATCTCTTTCGTGTCTGGCAACCCGGCGAAAACTGGAATGGCGTAGGTGGTGGTGATACCGACCTGGGTGATCCTGTTTTTGCAACGGCGAACGGTCGAGTAGCTGACTTCGGGGCTTATTCCGCGGGTTGGGGTAACGCCATACTGCTGGAGCATTCATTGCCGGATGGCACGCGCGTCTGGTCTCAGTACGCCAATCTCGATGCGATGAGGGTCGATGAAGTCGGCCAGTTGGTGCTGCGGGGCCAGCAGATCGGCACGATCGGGAAGGTTGCCCGCCTTCCCGCCCATCTCCACTTCGAGATACGGCTGGCAGACTTGCCGATCACCAATTGGCTGCCCATGGTCCGAGACCGCGAGCAGTTATTGTTGAACTACGCCAACCCGAGCGATTTCATCGACAGCCACAGCCCGGGGGATCGAGCTATCTCGCCCCCAACTCCCGGAAAGGCGGGGGGCCAAGTGCCGGCCGCAGCAGCCGAGACCGTCGAGGCGACCAGCACTCCGACCGCTCCAGCCCAACCGAAGGCGACCGTTACAAGCTTCGGTCCGGAGGCGCAAGAACTGCCGCCCACATCACCTACCGCCACTCCCCAACCTCCTCTCCTCCCCGAGCCAAGCCTTGCCCCCGTGCGCACCTTGGTCCCAGGGTTGCCCACGCGGCTGCTGCCGTGGTAATCGTGCTGGCCAAGCCTCACAGAAACTCAACGGTAAGCGTTCAGCCGCCGGCCCGCGCGCGCGGGCCGGCGGCTGAACGCTCACGAATCAGCTTTAGGCTTGCTTGCCAACCCCATCCCGCCTATGCGGCACCTTTGACTCCTTGCACGACTCACTCCACCCTCACCACCCCCACCACCACCCGCCGGTTCGCCTCATCCGCCCCCACGCCGCTGACCGGATAGCGCTCGCCGGTCTCCGGGTCGTACAAGCCGACCTCGATCTGGTACTCGCCGGGCGGGGCGGCGGGGTCGAGGGTGAGGACGTGGCGGTCGAAGATCGCCTGAGCTGCATGTGTGAAGTCACGCCAGTCTCCCGAAGACGGCGGCCCGTCTTGCCCCGCCCACATGGGATCGCCCGCTCCAGGCCGCAGCGGTCCGATCAGATGGACGAAAGCGTGGGGATCGGCGTCACTCAGGTCGCCCGTACCACCTTCACGCTGCCACAGCAGGTCGACGGCGATGGTCTCGCCCGGCGCCACACGCTCCGAGGTGACCCCCACCCTCACCAGGCGCGCGAAGTCCGCGCCGAAGACCGGACCGCCGGGATTCGTCACGATGGTCGATGGCGGCAGCGTGCCGCGTACCCGGACCCTTCCGATCTTCAGCGGACTGTTGTCCAGGGGTTGATCCGGCTGGGCCGCACCCAGATCGTAGATACCGGACGGGAACCGATCGGTGATCGGAATCTCGGTGCGCGAGCGGCCCGTCGCCGAAGCCTCCACGCCGCGCCGGGCCTGGACCAGCTTGGCGTCGCGGTGCACGAGCACGACATCGTTGGGGTCCGGCATGAACTGCGTGACGTTCAAGGTGTCGCCCGGCAGGAGATCGCGGACCGGTAGGCCGGTGACGCTGAGATCAGGCTCCTGTGGCGGAAAGCCCGTGACGAACCACCGCGTCCCCGGCATCCCGCTCGTCACCCCCGTCACCTCCGGCGCCCGGTCGTCCTTCGCGAACAGGTGCAGCGCGTTCGGTCCGTAGCCTTCGCTCAGCACCCGCGTTCGGTGCTCGTCGAGCCAGGCTTCGACGCGACCGTCGGGGTCCTGCAAGTGGGCGTCGACCTCCGCCAGCCAGACGCGGTCATGCTCATTCACGATCTCTGCCAGCCTGTCCTGCCAGTCGTTCTCGCCGATGGGATCGCTGCCGCGGTCCGGGAACTCGATCACCTGCGGGCGATCCTCCCAGCGCGGGGGACTCTCGGGCGGGAAGACGTAGCTTGGCTGTTTGCCTTCGAGATCCCAGGGCCGGTCGTAGTAGTAACGGAAGATCGGGTAGCGGTTGCCGCTGACCAGGAGCACCGCGTCGCCCGGCTCGGCCTGCGTCCAGATCGCCAGCACCAGCGTCTGCAGCTCGTCCCGCAGCCGCCGCTCCGCGTAATAGCCTGGCAGGTGGATGAGCATGGGGGCGAAGACGGCCAGCGCCAGCAGCCCGCCCGCCGCGCGCGACCGCCGCCACGCGCCGGCCAGGACGCAGGCGATCAGCACGAACACCGGCGCCGCGAAGGGCAGGAAGTAGCGCGCCTCGACCGCCGGCGTGTAGAACAGCGACCGCGGCTGCGTCGCCACCCAGATCGCGAGCGGCGGGACGATGGCGAAGAGAGCGAGCATCCCCAGGCCGACCCGGCGCATCCGGGCGGGTAGGTCGTCCACCGGGTCGCCCCCTTCGACGAGCGGCAGCCGTGACTTGTCGAGCGCGGTATCATGGCGCGCCCGAGCGGACCTCCGAACCACCAGGACTCCCACCGCGATCCCGATGGCCAGCAGGAAGACCAAGGTTGCCTGGACCGTCCTCGCTTGGCCGATGTCGGTCGAGACGCCCGTCGCCAGCAGTGTCGCCCAAAGCCGTCCGACGAAATCCGGACGCGCGGGCGTCTCCACCGCCGTCCACGACTTCATCCGCGCCGCGGCGAGGCGCCACCAGGGCAGGAAGAGCAGCACCAGCAGGACCTGGACGGCGAGCCAGCGCGCGTAGCGCCGCGGGCTCAGCCAGCGCAGCGCTGCCGCGCCGAGCACCGCCAGGTTGATCGCCGCGATCGCCACGCCGGTGAGGTAGACTGTGTAGACCGCGGCCAGCGCGGCGGCGAGGTAGGCGGCGAGCCAGCGCGGCCGATCGTCCACCAGCCAACGGACGCAAGCGTAGACCGCCGCGAGCACCGCCAGGCTCGCCAGCATGTACATCCGCAGCTCCATCGACCACCAGACCATGAAGGGCGAGACGGCGACCAGCGCCAGGGCGAGGATCCCGGCCGGCCGCCCGCCGAGCCGCCGCCCCAGCGCATGGGCCAGCGCCACCGCGAGCATCCCCCACACCAGCGTTAGGTAGCGCGCCGCCAACTCGCTCTGCCCGACCCAGCGCACCCAGGGCCACAGCGTCCAGAAGAAGAGCGGCGGGTGGACGTCGGAGGCCGTCCAAAGGGTCGTCTCGACCAGGGGCTTGCGCACCGCCCAGATCGCCAGGCCCTCGTCCCACCACACGTTCTGCTCGCCCAGGCGGAAGACGCGCAGGGCGAAGGCGAGGAGGAGGAGAACGAGGGTTGGCGCGCGGGAGAGTCCTGATGCGCTCAGACCAACCCCAATGGCCCCTTTCATCCGACCGCTTCGGCTTCCACCCCGTCCTCGCCCGGCTGCCCGCCGGCATCGCCCGGGCCACCCCCCGCCCCCCGCATCCGCCGCCACATCAGCCAGGCCGTCACGGCGAGCGCCAGCCCCACGCCCAGCCAGATCAGGATGCCGATCGCCCATCGCAGCAGCGGATCGAAGGGCCCCGGCGGCTCGGGCGCCAGCACCTGGATCTCGTCGAGCCAGGCCTCGCCCGCGTCGACCCGCAGGATCAGCAGGTGCTCGCCGTCGGGGAGCTCGCCGGGGGCGCCGGTGAGGTCGGTGTGGTCGAGCGCGAAGCCATCCTCGACGGCGCGCGGGGTGATGGTCCGCACGGTATCGTCGAGCACCACGTACAGCGTCGGGGCGGTGTCGGTGACCCCCGTGGTCGGGGCGCCGACCCGCACCGGCGGCCGCCCGAGGTGGAGGCGCAGGCCGGTGCCGCCGAAGCCGAGCTGGAGCTCGGCCGACTCCGAGCCGACCCTCTGGCGGACCGGGCCCTCTTCCGGCACGCTGCGCCACGGTCCGCTGAAGAGCAGGGCCTCGTCCTCCGGCCCGTGGCGGCCGCGGTGCAGCAGCGGCGGCCGGTTGGCCCAGCCGGCCAGCGCCGGGTAGGTCTCGGTCTCACGCCAGTCCGGATCGACGAGGCGGAAGTAGCCTTCGGGGCGCTTGTGCCACTCCCAGTCCGGCCGGCGCAAGAACCACAGGAAGCTGACGCCGACCCAGGGCCATTCCTCCTCGATGCGCTGGAAGGCGCGCTGGGTGTAGGCGGCGCGCCGGGCCTCGTCCACCCGGCCGTAGGGCGCGTCCATCGCCTCGGGCGGGCTGTCCCAGCCGAACTCGGTGAGCCACACCGGCGTCTCGGCGTCGCCCCGGCGCACCATGATGTCGCGCAGCAAGGTCGGGCGCGCAAAGTTGGCGCGGCCGGGGCTGGCCCGCCGGTCGGTCGGGCCGGTCCACAGCCCGAAGGCCTGCGCCGCCAGCACGTCGAAGTCCGCCTGCCAGCCGGCATCGTACAGACCTTCGAGGTAGCTCAGGTCGTTCATGTTGCGCCCGCCCGGCTCGGTCGTCGGCGCCAGCGCGGCGCTGACGAGCACCACGTCCGGGCAGGCGGCGCGGGCGTGCGCGGCGGCGACCTTGAGCAGCGCGGCGTAGCCGGCCGGGTCGACGTCGCGCTCGCCCCATTCCGGGTAGATGTTCGGCTCGTTCCAGATCTGGTAGTAGCGCACCCGGCCGCAGTAGCGCTTCGCCACCTCGCCGACGAAGTTGCCGAAGTCCTCCAGGTCGTCCGGCGGCCCCTTCTTCGCGCCTTCGGCCTCGGGATGGGCATAGGCCCAGTCCGGCGGATCGTCCAGGCGGACCAGGAGCTCGATGCCTTGGTCCTCGGCGGCCTGGACGATGCGATCGTACTTCTCCCAGGCCGAGCGCGGCGGGTCGTTGCGCCGGTCCTGGAAGTCGCCGCGCGCGTGGATCTCGATATCCTCCCAGGGGAACTGCTGGCGCGCCCAGCCGATCCCGGCTTCGCGCATCAGGCCGAGGGCGCGCCGCACGTTGGCGGGATCGGCCTCGAGCTGGAAGAAGGTGTTGATGCCGTAAGGGTTCGTCCCCAGGTGCGCGATCGGCGTATCGGGCGCCAGATCGAGCGCGGGGCCCGTGAGCTCGAGCAGCGCCAGCGCGCCGGCGCCCTTGATGCCCTCCCACCACGACTCCTCGCCGGTGTTGTCGACCAGCCAGGCGGCGAGCGCGTCCGAGCGCAGGAAGCGCAGGCCGCCGAGGGCCAGGATCGCGAGGGCGAGGCAGAGGGCGAGGGCCGCCAGGCGGCGGCGGGAGAGCCGGCCCTTCATGACGCCGGCTGCCAGAAATACGTGGCGATCGGGAACAGCGCCGAGCCCGCGAGCAGGAGGCCGATCAAGCGCGTGTCCTGGCGCGGCGCGGCGACGAGCGCGGCGAGACCGACGCCCAGGATGAAGAGCTCGGGCAACAGGGTCGCGAGGTCGACCTCCCCCAGCGGTCCGAGCACCACGAACAGCGGGCCGACGAGCGGCCGCCAGAGCTGGACGGCGCCGAGCAGCGCCGCCAGCACCGCGGCGACGGCCAGCTTGCCGATCCAGGTCGCCCAGCCGGCGGATGCCGCGGCCAGCGCCGCCAGCACCGCGATGTAGATGAACCAACCGCACAAGACGGCTTGAATCAAACGCTCTCCTCCTTCGCCCGCCGCGCCGCGCGGCCCGCATGGTTGTTGGGTCGCGCCGGGGACCTGTGCGCAGGCGGGGG
>CAZCJG010000245.1:0-5212 GCA_964498575.1 uncultured Anaerolineales bacterium
TCGCAGTGCAGGTACAGGCTGCCCGTCGGCTTCAGCACCCGGTGCAGCTCCACCAGCCGCCCCGCCATCATCACCAGGTACGCCATCATTTGGTTCGTCCCGATCACCCCGCGCAGCGCCCCGATCATCGCGCCGACGTCGCCGTTGATGTCGGTGACCAGCTCCGTGTAGAGCTGCTCGGTCGCGTTGTTCCAGTGCCAGGTGTCGTCGAAGGCGGTGATCTGCGCCTCGGCTTCCTTGCCCGACTCGTCCCGGAACAGCACGTTGTAGGAGCGGTTGCTGTTGAAGGGCGGGTCGAGGTAGACCAGGTCGACAGAGGCCGTGGGGATGTATCGGCGGAGAATCTCGAGGTTGTCGCCGTAGTAGAGCATGTTGTCAGGCATGGGCGCCCCCTCCCGCGAGCCGCTTTTCAACTTCGGCCGCCGCCGCCCGATAGTCCGCCGCGGCCGCGCCGGTGGGATCATACACCGTGAGCGCCAGCCGCGCCGCCGCCGCTTCCCGCGCCCGAACCGTCTCACGGATCACGCCCGGCAGCACCAGGTCGCCCCACCGATCCCGCAGCGCCTCGATCATTGCGCGGGTCAACCGCTGGCGAGTATCAACCCGGCAGGCCAACACGCCCACCAGTCGCGGCGCCGGCGTCACGTGGGTGCCTATCCCGTCGACCAGCGCCGTCAGGTCCTCCAAGCCCGTCAGCCCGAGCGCCGACGGCTCGACCGGCGCCAGCACGCCCGCAGCCGCCGCGATGCCCGCCGTCGTGAGCGATCCCAAGGCGGGCGGGCAATCGACCAGCACCCAGGCCCAACGGCCCGCTGGCATCGCCTGGACGGCCTTACGCAGGCCCAACACGGCCAAGGGCTGCCCGGCCAGCGCGCGATCCGCCCCGGCCAGCGCCGGCGAGCTGGGGATCACCTCGACGCCCGCCCACGGCGACGGCCGCACCAATTCCTCGAGATTGACTTCTCCGGTCAACACGTCCAGCACCGAGGCCCCGCCCGCGGTGCCGGCGACGCCAAGCCAAGCGCTGGCGCTGCCTTGCGGGTCAAGGTCAACCACCAGGCAGCGCGCGCCGCCTTCCGCGAAGATCGCCGCCAGCGTGACCGCCGTGGTGGTCTTGCCCACGCCGCCCTTGCCGCTGGCGATGGCTAGCACGTGGGTCAAGGCGTTTCCTCCGTGTGCGTGTCGGGTTTGAGCTCGCCTGCTAGGTTCTTTGCGCCTCTGTAGCTGCTAGTCGAATCGAGCTGCTCCCGAGTCAGGTTGGCCCCGCCCAGGTTAGCCCAGCGCAGGTTAGCCCCGCGCAGGTTGGCCCCGCCCAAGTCGGCCCCGCGCAGGTCGGCCTCGATCAGGTTAGCCCCGCGCAGGTTGGCCTGGCTCAGGTTGGCCCCGCGCAGGTTGGCCCCGTCCAGATTGGCCTGGCTCAGGTCGGCCTGGCTCAGGTCGGCCCCGCGCAGGTCGGCCCGCAGGCCGGCCCTGCCCAGGTTGGCCTCGATCAGGTTAGCCCCGCGCAGGTTGGCCCCGCCCAGATTGGCCTCGCGCAGGTTAGAGCCGATCAGGTTAGCCCCGCGCAGGTTAGAGCCGATCAGGTTGGCCCCGCCCAGATTGGCCTGGCTCAGGTCGGCCCCGATCAAGTCAGCCCAGCTCAGGTCGGCCCCGATCAGGTCAGCCCCGTCCAAGTCGGCCCCGATCAGGTCAAGCTGACCAGTGCCGAGGGACCTATCTATCTGCTCGACCAAGCGCTTTTTGCCTTCTTCGACGGCCCACTCTCGTACTCCTTTCAACAGTTCGTCCCGACGGCGCCTGCTCTCATCTGCTTCGTACCTGCTCTCATCTGCTTTGTACTTGGCTCGGTCGCGTCGCACGGTGAACCAGTGATTGAGCAAAGCGCCAAAGCCCACACCACCGATCCCTACAAGCACGGTGAGCACCACCCAAGGTATACTGCCAACAGGAGCAATGGGAAGGGGAATTGAGAAAGGCGTCGGTGTCGGTGTCACGATTGTCCCTCAGCCCGATTGTGCAGTCTGCCCGTTCGCCGGCGCCATCCACACGCCGCCTTCATCCCGCGCCAGCACAAGGCTATCAACCCACGCGTACATCGTCGGGCTCATCACCCCGAGCCGAGCGGCCAGCATCGTCACATCCGCCGCCATGTCAACTCTGCCCGGTGCCTTTGAGCACCGCCGCGCGCCATGCATCGAGAAACTCGACCGCAGCCGGGTATTGGTCGACGGGCAGGGCCCGATAGGACGTCACGCCGAAGCGCCGGTACAACTCGCCCCAGACGGCTTGAAAGTGGACCTGGTTGGGGCCCGCCTCAGTCATCAGCAGCGCCAGCGCCTTCACCCGTTGCGACAAGTCCGCTGCCTGCGCTTCGGTTATCGGCTGCCCTGGTGCAACAAGCCGCTCGACCGTGGTCAGCCGCCGGCCGATGTCGCCCACAATCACCGCGGCTTTGTCGATGCGAGCTTCAAGCGCCGCGTGCCGCACGAGCGCCAGCGCTTCAGCGTTGAACGCCCGCCAGAGCATAGCGAAGCATTCAAGGCGGTACAGGTTCAGCCGCTCCCGAAGCTCAGGCTTGACGCGGCTTGAATCCACCCCGAACAGCCAACCGTGGATGAATTCGATGGGCAGGCAGACCGCCGTCTGCGGCCCGCCGCCGCGCGTTCCACGGGAAGGGGTTATCGTCACGATAACCCCTTTCGCCACACTTGAGAGCACGGGGTCTCGCTGGATGCGTTGAAACTGAGGCGGCCACGCAAGCCCGAGGTAGTTGCACAGAGGCCGCACGGGTACATAGACCGCCGGCCCCGCTTGCCCCTCGACTTCGACCAGCACGGCGACAATCCGGTCACCGTGAAAGTCCACCTCCCGCTGCTCGACCGGCACAAGAGCCGATCCCTTCTCCGTTGTCATGGTCACCCCCTGCCGGATTGTACCGCCGCGCTGTCCGCCGTCCACTCGCCGCCAGCGTTACCCATTGTCTCTCCCCCGCTCCGCAGACGCGTTCAGGTCCCGCATGAGCCGCTTGAACGCCGCCTGATAACTGTCGTGGTCTTTCCACCGGCTGAAGTCCCCGATATGTCGGCGACGGCGCAAGTCAGCCGCCCACCCCATCGTGGTCTGAATCACCGCCTCATCCAGGCGGATCGGAAACAGGACGTCGCCGCGATGCTGGTCGGAGCGCTCCCGCTCAAGCGCCGCCTCTGCCTCGGTCTGAACCCAGTCGCTTTCGATTGACGCCTCGGATAGGATCAGGAGCAGCTTGTCGTACACCTGGATCGCGTCCTCAATGCGCTGCCTGAAGCGGTCGCCAATTTTCAGGTCCTCTGGCGCGAACCAGCACCGCACCTTCGCGGCTTGTAGGTCAGCGTAGAGGCGCTGGGCAAAGTCATCATCCCTGGTCGAGTAGCTGATGAAGCATGAATAGAACTCGATCGGTTGCAAGGCACCAACGAGTGCTGGGATGTACGCGATGAAGTCCTCCGGCACACCAGCACGGCGGAGAAACACCTCGGGTATCTTGCCGTTGGATCGGTAGATCGTATCGATTCCAATGGTCGATGGACCGTTGTGTTTGACGCTTGCAAGCCCGATTACACTCTGTAAGTCAACGTTCCCGATGGTCGTGCTCATGAGGATCGCCCAGGTGAGGTCCGCCCTACGGAGGTCCGCCCCGCGGAGGTCTGCCCAGGTGAGGTCCGCCCCGCGGAGGTCTGCCCAGGTGAGGTCCGCCCCGCGGAGGTCCCCACTGCTGAGGTTCACATCGCGGAGGTCCCCACCGCGGAGGTTCGCGTCGCGGAGGTCTGCCCAGATGAGGCGTGCCTCGCTGAGGTCCGGCCTGACACCCGGGTTATCACGTCGCCACTGGTTCCACGTCTCGATGCCCTCTTTGAGCTTACGATAGTGCTCATCATTCATCATGACACCTCGCCCGTCGTCCAGCATCCCGCGTCATCGCGGTACAGCCCGAGCTCGCTGGCCCAAGCGTAAACCGTTGGGCGGGATACCCCGAGCCGCCCGGCCAGCGTGGTCACGTCGACCGCCGGGTCGAGCCGTACCGCTGCCGCGAGGTCAGCGGGTTCGGCCTTCCGCGGTCCCCTTTTCTGCTGCCGGACTTCGGGCAGCCCGGCCCCGTTCGCCGCGGAGGGAGGCCCTTTTTTCTGTGTGCGTAAGTCTGCACGCCCGCTCGTTGTCTCCGATTTCCGTTGCCGTAATGGCAACGAAGATCCGCCCGTGCCGATGTCGGCGTCCAGCTCGACCACCCTGGCCAACCACAACGCCAACAAGGGAAGCGCCGCGGCCAAGCCGATCACACTGGCCAGCGTCCAGCCGTCGAGCGCCACAACCCTTGCCCACGTGACCGGCTGCCCGGTAAGCACCACCGTGAAGGCGTGGTTCGCGTTGGCGAACGCCGACAGCCCGGCGAATACGGCGACGGCTGCCCACAAGTCCCCTGCAGGGCGCCCGAGCCGGCGCCGTTGCCCGATGCCCCACGCCAGCGCGATCAGCCCGAGGTCGAGCGCCACCGCGGCCAGCACCGACGCCCACGGCCCTACGCGCGCCACCCAGGCCGGCGGCCCCCCATGCTCGAGTCGGCCGAACGCCGAAACCACGTGCGACCAGGATGCCAGGAGCGCACACGTCAGCGCTGCCCAGAGTAACCACCGATGAACCGGCGTCTTCTCACCCATCTTGCACCTCGATCCGCGGCCGCTCGACTTGCGTCCAGCCGCCGCCCCCATCGGGCAGCGCTCCGCCGGGTTGCCCATCCCCGAGCGCCGCCGCGATCGCGGCCATCATCGCCGGGTCAATCGTCGATCGCGCCCCGCCACCGTCCGCCGGCGAGCTGGCGAAGATCGCCTGGATTGTGCGGGCAATGATCAGCCGTTGCTCCCGGTCTTCGCGATGAACCCGAAGCAAGCGCACGGCGACCACCAGCACCACGGCGACAGCGGCCAGCACCAGCACGGCCATGCCGCCGCCGACGATCACCGTGGCCAGCGTCTCACTTTGGTAGACTCGGATCCCAACGGCGACAGCGACGATCCCGAAGCACAGTGTACCGCAGCCCACAGCCCAGCGCGTTACGTCGTCCATCCTGCTACACCCCCGCGCTTTCAGTCAGCCGGTGGGCCGGTAAACCGTCGTCTCCCGCCGCTTCGATCAGCCGCCGCGCTTCATCACGGATCGCCCGGGCCCGGTCCATCCCGCA
>CAZCJG010000245.1:5312-7704 GCA_964498575.1 uncultured Anaerolineales bacterium
CTTCGATCAGCCGCCGCGCTTCATCACGGATCGCCCGGGCCCGGTCCATCCCGCAGCGCCAGCGCAGGCGGATCTTCTCCGCCGACACGTCTGCCCCGTAGGCGATCGCCCACGCCAGCGCCGCCGCGTTGCGTTCGGAGTTCTCCGCGTGACCAGGATGCTCTGCCCGGCTGAACGTCGCCAGCGCCGGCGCCTCGTCGACCTGGTCGAGCGCTGCGAAGTCCGCCGCCGTGCCGTAGGCGACCTGCAGACGGGTCATCCGCCCGCCTACCGACAGGAGCATATCGCCCCGGCCGTGCAGCCGCTCCGCCCCAGCCTGGCCGAGAATGAGCCGGCTCGACGTCGCGTCCTGCACCCGCCCAGCGATGCGCGCGGGATACTGGTCAGTAAGCGGCCGGGTCAAGATGTCCCCGCGCACGTATTGAGTTCCGATCACCGACAGAACGCAGCGCTTCCGGCCGCGGCGGGCGATGTCGAGCAGCGCCTCCATCGCAGCCGCGTCGAGCTGCTGCACCTCGTCGACGGCCAGCACCAGCGGCGGCCCTTCACCGACCGCGCGCCGATTCATCACTTCGGCCACGTGCATCACCAGGTCACCCGCAGCCAGCGCGTCGCCGGCGACGCCCCACTGCAAGGCGGCCAGCCGCGCGAAGGGCGCCCACGCGTCGGCGTCGGAGTCCGCAAGCGCCAGCCGGCAAGCGCCAGCCCGCGCCAACCCCGCGACGATCGAGCGCATCGCCGTCGTCTTGCCCGAGCCGGTTTGACCGCCAATCAGAACATGCGGCGCCTGCCCGAGGTCGAGCCGCGCCCATCGGCCGCGTTCGTCTTGGCCCAGCCCGACGGCCAGCCCAGCGGCCGGCATGGCGGCCAGCCCCACGGGTACGGGCGCGAAGCGTGGCAGCTCGACACAAAGCCAGGCGCCGGCCAGCTCGACGCGCGCCGTCGCCACGTTCAACGCGGCCCGGATCTCCGGCCCGAGCGCCGCCGCGATACGTGCGTACCCGGGCATGATGGCCAGCCGAAGCGTCACCGCGTAGGGCGCAAGGGCAGGGCGGCCTGGCACAGTAGGGACGCCCAATTTCTCGAGCTGCCCGGCCAAGATCACCGTCGCCAGCGCTGCCCGACGGTGGGCGATGTCCGCCCGCTCGGGCGCCGGCCTGGCACCTCGGGCACGATTGCAGGTCCTGCAAGCCGGGCGCAAGTTCGCCAGCTCGTGAAGGCCCCCCGCGTCCAGTGCCGTCACGTGGTCAACGTCGAAAGCGCCGGCCGGGTCGAGCTCCGCGCCGCAGACGTGGCAAGCGCCAGCGCCGGCCGTGAAGATGTCACCGAGATCGACGTCTTGCCAGGGCACGCCTGCGGCCGCGCATCGCCGGCGTGAGTTGTCGCGCCACGCCGCCGCGCGGGCGGGCGAGATAGTGGGTGTTGCAGTCATCGTCATAGGTTGCCCCTTCTATCGTGGTATCCTTTCCGTGCCGTAGGTTTGCCCCTTCGGCACGGCCGCCGTGCGCACCACCGCCGGCGGCCATCTTTTTTCGATCAGTCCTCGCTGCAGCGCGCCTCGACGTAGGCGGCCAGCGCTGCGGCTGGATCGTGCGCGCCATAGGTGCCAGGGTCGGAGGCGACCAGCGCCGCCAACTCGACCGCCCAACGGATCGCGCCGGTCAGGTTGCCACCGAAGCGCAGCCGCGCCAGCGCATCGAGCGCGGCGCGGTCTTCCGGGCTGGCGTAGTAGCTTGTCACCTTCTTCGACACGTTCACCTCCGCCGTCGTGTGGGGCGGCCGCAGCCGCCCCCCGAGCGCCAGCACCGCGGTCGTCACGATCCACCCCCATTTACCTTTGCCCGGCAGTAAACCGGCCGGCCGGCCCCGTCATCTTCGGCGATCTTCACCGGACAGAAGAACCCGCCCCGCCGCCCCACGCGCATCGGCCGCCCATGCGTCGGGCACGTGGGCGTCGTCTCCGCCGCGGCCTGCTGGCCTTGTCCCGAGCTGGTCGACGTTGCCGCCGGCGTCGCGCCGTGCTGGTCGAGCCAGGTCAACGCCGCGTCGAGCCGCGTCATCACTTCCCCGCCCGAGGCGCCGCGAAGCGTCAACATGGTGTCGCGCCCACGATAGACCAGGCGAACCGTCACCGAGGCGACCGCCTCTGTTTGCAGCGTCACCGCCGCGGCCGGTAGGGCGGCCACCGTCGCCGCCCCGTTTCCCGCGCCCGCCTGCCCGTTCACCGCGCCGTTCATGCTGGCACCACCGCGGCCCGAGCTGGGTAGAGCGGCCCGTCAATTTCCTCCAACCACGGTGAGCGCGACGCCCGGATCTCCGCCTGCCGGGTCTGGCCAGCTTCCCGCGCGTGCTTGGCGATGTGGTTCGCCCGATGCTTCGGATGCCGAAACTC
>CAZCJG010000246.1:0-7700 GCA_964498575.1 uncultured Anaerolineales bacterium
CGCGCCGGGCGACGGCGGCGCGCGGGTCCAGCCCGATCGCCCGCTCGGCCGCCTGGCCGGCCTCGTCCCAGCGGCCGGCGGAGGCATAGGCTTCGGCCAGCGCGGCCAGGGCGGGCACGTGGTCGGGGCTTCCCGCCAGCGCGGCCTCGGCGGCGGCGATCGCGCCGGCGTTGTCGCCGGACCAGTCCAGCGCCATGGCCAGCGCCGCCCCGGCGTCGGGATCGCCGGGCGCCAGGCGGACCGCCTCGCGCGCGGCGGCGATCGCGTCGGCGTCGTGGCGGCGGAGCGTCAGGATGCGGGCGCGCGCGATCTGCGCCCGGGCCAGGTCGGGATCGATCGCGGCGGCCGTGCTCCAGGCCGCCGCGGCCGCGCCGAGGTCGCCGGTCGCCTGGATCGCCTCGGCCGTCGCCGCGAGCTCGGCGGCCGGCGGCGTCGCGGTCGGCGCGGGGGTCGGCGTCGGCAAGAGGCGCGCGATCTGGCGCGCGAGGAAGGCCGGCCGCGTGCCGAGCACCAGCACCACCGCCAGCGCCACCAGCGCGCCGGCCAGCAACCGCCGCGAGCGCAGCCCGCGGCGCGGCCGGCGCGGGCCCTCGCGGTTGGGGGGGACGTACATCGGGCGCAAGTTTACCTTGGACGGGCTGGCGAATAGAATTCGCGCCTACCATTACAAAGCCGGCCTTCGCCGGCTGGCCACATGAGCGTCCGGCACCTAGCCCGCGCAGGCGGGCTTCGTAATGGTAGGCGCGAATTCTGTTCGCCAGCCCGTCCGCGAGAACTAGCCCTCCATGCCGCCGATCATCGAAGTCCAGGACCTCGTCAAGCGCTACAAGCAGTCCGAGACCAACGCCGTCGACGGGATCTCGTTTTCCGTCGCGCCCGGCGCCTTCTTCGCCTTGCTCGGGCCGAACGGGGCGGGCAAGACGACGACGATCTCGATCCTGATGACCACGCTCGCGCCGACCGGCGGCACGGTACGCGTCGCCGGCTACGACGTCGTCAGCCAGGCCGCGGCGGTGCGCCAGAAGGTCGGGATCATCTTCCAGAACCCGAGCCTGGACCTCAACCTGACCGCCGAGGAGAACATCCGCTTCCACGCCGTGCTCTACGGCCTCTACCCCTTCCGCCCGGCCTTCCGGCTGATGCCGGCGGATTACCGGCGGCGGGTGACCGAGCTGGCGACGGTGCTCGGCATCGCGGGCACGATCGACCGGCCGATCCGCACCTTCTCGGGCGGGATGCGGCGCAAGCTGGAGATCCTGCGCAGCCTGATCCACCAGCCGCGCGTGCTCTTCCTCGACGAGCCGACCAGCGGGCTGGACCCGCAGAGCCGACGCAACCTGTGGGAGTACCTGCGCCAGGTGCGCGTCGAGAGCGGGACGACGGTCTTTCTGACGACCCACTACCTCGAAGAAGCGGAGGAGGCCGACGCGGTCTGCATCATCAACCACGGCAAGGTAGTCGCCTACGGCACGCCGGCGGAGATCAAGACCACGCTGGTGGACGAGTACGTGCTGATCGACGCCGCGCCCGACGACCGCCCGCGGCTGATCGCCGAGCTGGCGGGGATAGGAATCGCCGCCCCCGAAGGCCCGCCCTACAGGGTCCGCCTGAACGACCTCAGCCCGCACGCCTTCTTCAAGGCCATCGACACCCCGCTGACGCGCGTCCACGTGCACACGCCCTCGCTGGAGGACGCGTACCTGGCGATCGTGGGGCAGGAGAGCTGACCTTGCCTGCGCACCGCCTCGATTTGGGAACCCTAGACTGATCATGCACACCTTCCACGCGGTCATGACCGTCGGCTATCGCGACTTCATGAAGTTCCTGCGCGACCGGCCGCGCATCTTCGGGTCCTTCGTCTTCCCGTTCATCTTCATCGCCATCCTCGGCGGCAGCATGCAGGCCAACCTGAGCCAGGACGTGGGCTACAGCTTCCTGGTCTTCGTCTTCGTCGGCGTGCTGGCGCAGACGATGTTCCAGTCCGCCGCGATGGGCCTCATCTCGCTGATCGACGACCGCAACAACGACTTCAGCCAGGCGATCTTCGTCGCGCCGATCTCGCGCTACGCTATCGTCTTCGGCAAGATCGCCGGCGAATCGCTGGTGGCGTTGGTGCAGGGGCTGGGCATCCTGGTCTTCGCCTTCGTGCTCCGGATCGAGCTGACCATTCCCACCGTGCTCGCCCTCTTCCCCGCCTCGGTCGCGGTCTGCCTGCTGGGCGGCGCCTTCGGCCTGGCGATCCTGGTCAACCTGAAGAGCCGGCGCGGCGCCGAGCAGATCTTCCCGCTCCTGCTCCTACCGCAGATCTTCCTGGCCGGCGTCTTCACGCCGATCAACGAGCTGCCGCTGCCGATCGCGATCCTGTCCTACCTCTCGCCGCTGCGCTACGCCGTGGACCTGATGCGCGGCGTCTTCTACGGCACCAATCCCTATTATCAGGCGGACTACTCGCAGGTCGTCCTGGAACCGCCGCTGTTCAACCTGGCGGTGATGACCGCGATCTTCGCCGGCTGCCTGGTCGCCGGCACGACGCTGTTCGTGCGGGGCGAGCGCAACCGCTGAGGCCGATCCCGGCGGCCGGGTTTGGCGCCGGCCGCGCGATCCGACTATACTCCTACCTGTCTGAACCATCGCCTGATCTTGCGAGGAGGAGAACCTTGGCAAGCCATCGAAACATCGCGCGCGGCCTCGTGGCCGTGCTTCTCGGAACCACCTTGCTCGTCACCGCCGCCTGCTCGCGGCCGACCGTCGTTTCGCCCGAGGGCGGCACGACGCCGGATACCGATAGGGCCGGGGATGCTGGCGGGGCGGACGGTTCCGCGACCCAGGCCTCGCCCTACGACGTGACCAGTGAGCCGCTGCCGACCGAGGACGGCGTCTATCCACCGCCCCCTTCAGCGACGCCTCCGACCCCGGCCGCCTATCTCGGCCCCGGCGAGGGTGGAGCGGAGGCCACGGCCGTGCCGGAAGGCGAGACGACCGCGGCGCCGGAAGGCGCGGGCGGCGACGCGCCGGCGGGCGAGGCGAGCGCGACCCCTTGACGCGCGCCGGATCGCGTTCGCGACGCGCGTTCCCGGGCTGAATCGATGAACGGCGCCGGCGTGGAGGCCATCCCGGCTATCTCCCAAGCTCCCTTCGAGGCTCCATCGCCGCCACCCGACCCGGTCTGCGATCCCCAGGCCGACCTGCGGCCGGACGCCCTGCCGGCGCCGGCCTTCCAGCAGGCGGTGCTGGCTGCGCTCGGCGCCACGGCCGGTGTGACGGCGGCCGGACTGGGGCCGTTCCGGATTCAGGTGACCTATCGCGGTCCGACGGGTGGCGTGAGCCCCGGCATGGATGTCGGTGGGGATGCCGTCGATGCCGAAGTGCGGCTCGACGCGTGGTTCAAGGACTACCGGCATGGCCGGGTCGAGGTCGCCGACGTCGTCGGCGAGATCCGGGCGGGGCTGCGCCTGCCCGGCGCGGGCGCTTTGGCCGCCGGCCCCTTCCCGCGCCTCGCGCGGCGGGGAACGCTGGACGCGACGGTGTTCGCGCGGCCCTGCCCCTTCGATCCGGACCTGGTCGTCTTCTACGTCCGCGAGCTGGCTCACAGCCATGTGCCGCTCACTCGGGCCGACGTGGACCTCGGCTGGCCGGACGCCGATGCCTTGCACGCCGAAGCGCTGGCGAAGCTCGGGGAGCGCACGCGGCGGGTGCCGGCGGACAGCCAGGGCGAGGGTACCCAATTGGTGATCGGCTACAACTCCGGCGATGGCTTCGACGCCGCCCGTGCGCTGCTGCCGGACCTGATGCGCGCGCTGGCCGCATGGCTCCCCGGCCGGATGCACGTCGCCCTGCCGACGCGCGACCTGCTCTTCGCGGTGGGGGACGCGGACCCCGAGTTCCTCGCGGGCGCGCGGGCCCACGCGCGGGAGAGCTTCGCGGCGGGGGCGGAGCGCCTCTCGCCGGCGGGCTATGTGTTGGGCGAGGCGGGGTTGGTCCGTGATGGAGAGCCGGTCGGCTGAGCCCGGCCTGACGATCATCTCCGGCGGCCAGACCGGCGTCGACCGCGGCGCGCTGGACGCGGCGCTGGCCTGTGGCGCGCCATGCGGCGGCTGGTGCCCGGCGGGGCGGCGGGCGGAGGACGGGCGGATACCGGACCGCTATCCGCTGCGCGAGACGCCGAGCGCGGATTCCGCCGAGCGCACGCGCTGGAACGTGCGCGACAGCGACGGGACGCTGATCCTCGGCTTCGGGCAGATCTCCGGCGGGACGGCGCTGACGCGGGACCTGTGCGCGGCGCTCGGGCGGCCCTGCCTGGTGATCGACCTCGATCGGACGCCGCCGGAGGACGCCGCGGCGGCGATCCGCCGGTTTGCGGCGGCGCACGCGATCCGCCGGCTCAACGTGGCGGGGCCGCGGGCGAGCGAGGCGGCGGGCGCGTATGAAGGGGCGCGAGCGATCCTCACCCTGGCTCTCCGGGGGCCTGATGACGGCCCGTAGCCTTGAGAAGCTCGGAGCTCGACGCCTATGAGCGGGACGCCTGAATCAACGCCGCCAGATCGGTGGGGTCTACCGGCTTGACGAGATGCCGGTCGAAGCCGGACTCCAGCGTGCGCCGCTGGTCTTCGACCTGCCCCCAGCCGGTCACCGCCATCAGCAGCATGTCCTTGCCCCAGGTCTCGCGGCGAATCGACGCGGCGACCTCGTAGCCATTCAGCTCGGGCATCCCGACATCCAGGAGCGCCACGTCCGGGCGGAACTCGGCCGCGGCCGCCAGCGCTTCGCGCCCGTCGAAGGCGATGCGGGTCTCATAGCCGAGGAGGCCCAGCATCTTGCAAAGGCTGCGCGCGGCGTCCTGGTTGTCGTCCGCCACCAGAATCCGCGGTCGGTGGCCCGCGGAGAGCGGCGCCGCTCCAGCTCTCGCGTGCGCTCCGTCCACCGGGCGCGAAGCATCCGGCGGCGGGGCTTCCGCCGGGCCGGCCGGCGCCGCGACCGGCAGGCGAACGGTGAACTCACTGCCCGTGCCGGGGCCGGCGCTATGCGCGTCGATGCTTCCGCCGTGCAGCTCGACAAGCTGTTTGACCAGCATCAGGCCGATGCCGAGCCCGCTTTGGGTGCGTTCCAGGGAGCGATCGACCTGGGTGAACGACTCGAAGATCCGCGACAGCATCTCGGGCGGAATGCCGATGCCGGTGTCGCGCACGCTGACGATCACGTCGGAGCCATCGCGCCGGGCGCCCAGGAAGATCCGGCCGGGCGGCTCGGAGTACGTGGCCGCGTTGTTCAGCAGGTTCGCGAACGCCTGTGCCAGCCGCGTCAGGTCGGCGTCCAGCGCGATCGGTTCAGATGGCAGGTCGACGGTGAGCACGTGGCCCGGCCCGTCGATGAGCGGCCGGCTCGTCTCGACCGCGCTCCGCAAGACTTCGGCCAGATCGACCCGTTCCTTGCGCAGCTCCATTCGGCCGCGGGTGATGCGGGCGACGTCGATCAGGTCGTCGATCAAGCGTGCCATCTGGGTGATCTGCCGTTCGATCACCTCGTCCGCCCACGCCAGGTCCGGATCCGGATCGGGCGGCATCTTGAAGCGAAGGATTTGGACCGCGTTGCGGATCGGCGCCAGGGGATTGCGCAGCTCGTGGGCCAGGGTGGCCAGGAATTCGTCCTTGCGGCGGTCGGCGTCCATGAGCGCCTCCTCGGCTTGCCGCCGGTCGGTGATGTCGATGCACGAGCCGATGTAGCCGGTGAACTCACCGCTCGCATCGTACAGCGGGATGCCAGTGTCCAGCACCCAGCGATACTCGCCGTCATGTCGCCTCAGCCGGTATTCCATGGAGAACGGCCGGCGCTGGTCGAAGGACTGCACATAGGTCTGGAGGCAGGAGTCGAAGTCGTCGGGGTGGACGTTCTCGGTCCAGCCGTTGCCGAGCTCCTGCTCCATCGAGCGGCCGACGAAATTCAGCCACTGCTTGTTGAACCAGGTGCAGAGCTTGTCGGTGTCGCTGATCCAGATGAGGACGGGCGCGGCGTCGGCCATCAGGCGGAAGCGTTCTTCGCTTTGGCGAAGGGCGAGCTCGGCTTCCTTTTGAACAGTCACATCCATAATCGAGGCGACCCAGCCGATCACCCGACCTTGCGGGTCGTGATGCGGGACATAGGTCGCATGCATGAAGCGCCGGCCGGGAAAGGTGTAGGGAACCTCCATCTCGAACTCGACCGGTTCGCCCCCGAGCACGCGTTCGACGTAGGGCATGATCGCGGCCAGGGCTTCCCGGCCCACGACCTCGTCAATTCGCCGACCGATGATGTCTTCGGGGCGGAGCTGGAGGAACCGGGCGGAGGCTTGGTTCACATACGCGTAGCGTAGATCCTTGGTGCAGCGGGTCAGCAGCAAGGGCGTTCGGCTGACGATAATGTCCAGCTCCCCCTCCGCCGCCCGCAGCGCTTCCTCTGTCCGCCGGTGCTCGGCGACCTCGTGCTCGAGCGCCGCCTGCTTGGTCCGGGCTTCAAGCGCGGCGGCCTCGGCCCGCTTCTGAGCGCGCCGCATGCCGTCGCCGAACATGATCACGATGGCGCAGGTGGCGAAATAGAGGATCATCCCCACGAAGGCGCGCGGCTCGCTGAGCGACACCGGCGAGTCTGGTCGCGGCTCGATAAACCACCACGCGACCGCGACGTAGCTGAGGAGTGTCACGAGCAGCGCGGGCCGCCATCCTCCGATCCACACGGTGACGGCCACAGCGGCATACAGCGTGATGAACGGGAGGAGATCGCCCAGGATCGGGTCGAATGCCCAGCGGACGAGCAACGCCAGGGCGAGCGCGGCCGCCGCGATCAGGTAGCTATAGGGGAACTGCTGGAACTTGTGCATAGATGCCAGCTAACGACGACTTGGGTCGGGCGGCGTTCAGGGGATCCTGATCGCTCGATTCACGGTCGCGGCGCTCTCCCCGGCGCTCAGAGCGCCTTGAGCTCGGGCCAGTCTAACGCGTAGCCCAGCGCTCGCTTGACCTCCGGTGCACGCGAGTCCGACAAGGCACCCGCCCGCACCGTGAGCAGGTGTTTCGCAACGACGTGTACGTTGTCGAAGTTGGCGACGGAAGCTGCAAGACCTTCTGCTTGACCCAAGGGCAGCTCCTGAGGAATGCCGCGGATGGTGGAGGTAACTTCCACAACGATGACCTTGTTCAGATAGGCGTACGCTGTTGAGCGTGTGAGCAGGAGAACGGGCCGGCGCCCGACAGGCGGCGGAAGGTCGGCCCACCAGATTTCGTACTGCTTCATGAGCCATCCGAGCCGCCGAATGCGTCCCACACGGTGGGATCGAAGGCCATGTCGGGGCTGTCGGGCTGGCGGGCGTATGCCTCGGCCGTAGCCTGCTCTTCGATTTCCCAGAGCGCAGCCATGATCGCGCGCCGGATAAACTCCGACCGGCGCCGGGATCGCGCGGGTGCAACCCGGTCCAGTCGACGCGCCAACTCCTCATCGACCTCTACAAGCAGTGGTTTCATAAACTTAAGTATATGTTTTGGTCAATGATGCGTCAAGTCGACCGATCGTCATTGCTGAACACCGATGCCTCGCCGAGATGCATCCATGCGCCGCGGCCGTCAGCACCAGGGCAGTCACAAGGGCTGCCCCTTCGCGGACCCATGTTGACCATGGTTACGGCTCACAGGTCTGCAACCTCCCCGCGATCTGCCGATAGATCGCCGCCAGGT